>JBKPCG010000080.1:0-50215 GCA_046727255.1 Acidobacteriota bacterium
GCTGCAGGTGATCGCGCGGATCCGGCGGATGTTCGAAGTGGAGTTGGCAGTGCGGACGGTGTTCGAGGAGCCGACGCTGGCAGGACTGGCGGCAGCGGTGGAGAAAGCGGAAGCGCAAGGGCTGAAAGCGCGCACTCCGATCCTGCAGCGGCGGTCGCGTTCGGAAGCAATTGCGGCGCCCAGCCGGGAAGCTCTGCTGGCGCAACTGGACCAGCTCTCCGCCGACGATGTACAAACCCTCCTCAAACGCGTCCTCGATGGCAAACAACCCGCCTGACGTCGCGCACAAGAGTAAAAGCCGCGCGATTCTTCGCGACCATGGGAGTCGCTGTTTCTATTTTGCGTCCTGCGACGAGTGCGCACTCAGCGCACGCCCCGGAAACACATCCGGCACCAGCTTGCCTTGATCAACCAGGAGAGTTCCTCCCACCACCAGGTAGCGCACGCCCGCGCTTGGCTCCATCGGAGACTGATAGGTCGCGCGATCCGCGATCGTTTGCGAATCGAACACCACGATGTCGGCGTCGGCGCCTTCCTGCAACCGCCCTTTGGCATGGGCTGCTGCCGTGGACTTCTCGAGCACATGCGCCGGCATTAAAGTCATCTTGCGGATTGCTTCCATGAGAGTTAGGCTGCGCTTCTCGCGTACATATTGAGCGAGTACGCGCGAGTAGGTCCCGGCATTTCGCGGATGTCCTTTAAGACCATCACTGGCGATCATGACGAGCGGATTGGGAATCACCGCATCCACCATCTCCTGCGTGTTGCTGTGTATCACCACCATGTGCGGCTGCGCAGAGGCGTGCAGTTCGTCGAAGCGCGCTTTGGTCAGGCGTTCGCCGGTGTCGGGAAGCTGCAACGCGCTATAGTCGATGCCAAGTTTTTCTTGCCATCCGGGATTAAAAAGCGCGGAGGTAAGGTCTGTCATCCCGGCAATGTAAGGATAGGCTTCGGTCGTGATATCGAGTCCACGCGTGCGCGCACCGGCAACCATCGCGAGGCATTCCACACTATCTTTCAGACAACTGCTGTTGAGGTGCACGATGTGCAGCGACGCGCCGGTCACCGCAGCAGCGCCGATCACTTCGCTGATGGCTTCAATGCTCGAGCCCGGTTCGACTCGGCCAACGCTCCTTACGTGCGTGAATACCGGCACATGTTTTTCGGCGGCCAAGCGGAACATCTGGATCACTTCGAGGCGCGTCGCACCCGGCGTGTACTGAATTCCCATGCCGACGCCCAGTCCGCCCGCAGCGAGTTCCTGCTTAAGGCGTTCTGTGATGCGCTGAATCTGCTCCGGACTTGCAGGCTGATCAGTCGCAACACCCGCCTTCGGAACGATGCCACCTTCGAGAACTGTCGTACCAAAGGCCAACGCGCGGGCGGCGGGATGACTCGCCGTGGTGCCGTAATTGATCAGCGAGTGTCCTTCCTTGTGCTTAAGAAATTTGGCGACGTCGGGGACGCCAATCTCCATTTCGAGCGCTGTCGTCACTCCGTCGAGAGCTTTGACGCGCCCGCTCTCGAGGTCTTGTCCATGCTGGTGCAGGTCGATGAAGCCGGGAGCCACGACCAGGCCCTTGCCGCTGATGACTCTGTTGGCGCGCAAAGGATCGGCGGAAATGCGCGCAATCTTGCCGCCCATGATGCCGATATTGCGAGTGGCATCGAGGCCGGTTTCAGGATCGAGTACGCGGCCGCCTTCGATGACAAGATCGTACTGCTGAGCCAGGACCGTCGAAGACGCAAGAGCGAGCAACCACCACAGAATCAGGAAACGCATGAATTCTCCAAATCACTTGGCGGATATGAAGACGACGCACACCGGAGACGGCACCTCGAGCACTTGCCCGGTGTCGGTCAAGCGTCCGGATTTGGGGTCGACTCGGAATACAACAACGTTGTTCGACTCCTCGTTGGCCACAAAGAAATATCTCCCCGTCGGATCGATCGCGAAGTTGCGCGGGGTCTTGCCCTTGGTTGGAACATGTTCCACCAGCTTCAGAGTCCCCTTTGCCGGATCGATTGCGAACACCGCGATGTTATCCGGACCACGATTCGAGGCATAGAGAAACTTACCCGAAGCATCGGCTACGATCTCGGCGGAATCATTCTTGCCCTTGAAGTCTTTGGGCAGGGAGGAGAGGGTTTGGAGCTTGCGCAACGCCCCCCTGCGCGCATCGTATGCGAAGCCGGTAACGTTCCCGCCCATCTCGTTAAGCGTATAGATAAACTTGTCATTCGGGTGAAACGCAAAATGCCGCGGACCTGCACCCGGATCGACTTTAGCAAAAGGCGGATCGTTAGCGATCAGGGTCCCCTTAGCCGCGTCGAAGCGGTACACAAGAAGCTCATCAAGGCCCAAATCGGCTGCGATAGCAAAACGGTTATCACGCGTCAACTGGATCTCGTGAGCATGCGGCCCTTCCTGTCGCTCCGAGTTGGGACCGTGACCGCTGTGCTGAACTACAGAGGAGGCTTCCCCGAGCCGGCCGTCCGGCAGCACAGGAAGAACTGCCACGCTGCCGCCGTCGTAGTTGGCAACCAGTACATATTCCCCCGTTTTGTCAAGTGTGACATGACACGGCCCAGCGCCGCGTGAGGAAACTTCGTTCAGGAGCGTGAGCTTGCCGGTCTTGCGGTCAATTGCGAATGCGCTGACGCCTCCGGTCTTCTCTCCCTTGTAGTCGCCCACTTCGTTTGCGGCATAAAGATAGCGTTGGGTGGGATCGATCGCAAGAAACGATGGGTTGGTTGTTTCCGCCATCAGACCCAGAGAGGTTGACTTTCCCGAAGCTGGATCGAAGCGAAAGGCATAGATGCCCTTGCTCGCCGGGCCAGTGTAAGTTCCAACATAAATCAGATAAGGGTCTTTTGCTTTGGAACTGCCCAGTGCAAACGGCATCAAGAGGGCAAGAAGTCCTAGAAGGACGAGTGCGTGTCGACGTTGCATGATCTCTCCATTTGCCGGAACCAAGCTTTTACGGCTCCTCTTCCGGGTCAGACTCTGGTTCGGCCTTGATGCTTTGCAGATAGCCCACCAAGTCATCCAATTCCTGCCGGCTCAGTCTTGTCCCATAGTCTGCCGGCATCGACGCTAAGGGCTTGTACTCGATTGTTTCCAGATCCGACTTAAGCAGGAAATGGAAAGTGCCGTCAGCATCCCGTAGCTGGATCGAGAAGTTGTCTTCGTTGCGTACCGTACCACTGAATTGTTGTCCGTCGCGCGTCGTAGCAGTCACTGTCTTGACCCGCCCGGTCAAAGGCGCGGGATCAGTAATCGCCTTTCGAACCTCGGCAGTCGTCAGGCCCCGAGCGTAAGTAGACAGGTCGGAGCCGACAAATCTCTCTTGGCCAGCAACCGTGTGGCAGGAAGAGCAGCCAGCTTTTCCCGCGAAGATTGCTTGGCCCTTCTGCGGGTTTCCTGCAAGCGATGTCGCAACACCTTTGCCTTGCAGGACGCGCAGGTAATCAACTAACTTCTGAACTTCGTTTCTGCCGAGTTGTCGAAAGGCGGGCATTCCGAAATCGGTCCTGCCATTAAAAATTGTCTTAGCCAGTTCGGCGTCGGATAGACGCTTCACGCTCGGGCTGCTTGCTATGTTCGGCGCGCGCCGCCCGCCGCGACCGTCCAGACCATGACAGCCCGCGCAATGATCCGTAAATGTCTTCTTGCCCGCGACCGCTCCGATTCCTGCCGCTCTTCGACATGGCAGGACCGTTGCCTGGGGCTGCGCTTCGACCGCGGCGCACAACGACAGTAGGAGAATCACCGCCAATCGAACCGCAGAGTTCCGTGGAATAGCGCATTTCTCCTTCGCAAATCGCGGTGTTTCACCAGGTGAAAATACGCTAGTCACTTTGAAAGACACCCCGTTGCCGACGGACGGGTTTATCTCAACTTTCGAGCAACGTGTCAAATAGTATGTGGTCAGTGTCGAATGCTGCGAGCACTTGATGTTGTGCTGCGGTTCGGCATCACCTGCCGTAGATCCATCTAGCAGCACGCCTAGCTATTTCTGCTTGACGGCAATCGCGGAAACCTCAATTCGAGCGTTATTGACAAGACCCGCCGCTTGGATCGTCGCGCGCGCCGGCTTCGGGTCCGGCATGAATTCCCGGTACACCTTGTTCATGTCGCCGAACTCCTTGACGTCTGCCAGGTAGACTGTCACGGACACGACGTCTTTTAAATCGTATCCGGCTGCTTTGATCACTTTCTGAATATTGTCTAGAGCAGTCTTGGTCTCGGGCGTTATTCCGCCGGCTACCAGTTTGCCCTGGTCATCCGTTCCTTCCTGCCCCGCGACGTATAAAGTGTTTCCGGCCAAAATACCGTCGCTGAAGGGGAGGTTCTTGTTGCCGGACACGCTGATGGCTTTGTGTTCCTGGGCGCGGCAAGTCGGAGCCACCGCGAAAATTGCCGCGAGCACAGCAGTCACAGAGATGGCAAGGGTCAGGAATCGTCTCAGCTGTATTTTCATTTTTTAAGTCTCCTTTTTGTGCGAAATGAAATTCGGGTCTTCCCAGCATTCGCGAAGGGTGTTACAGTCCCGCGCACATGTATACAACCAGGAGGAGGTAATGCACAACTATCGTCGCTGGTGGAAAAGCCACACGAACATTGCTGGTTTGAGGTGGATCATTCTGGTGGGCTCGATTTCGCTCGGCGCCTGGTTCCTGGCTGCGCAATCGGCGCCAGCCGCGCCTGCCAGTGATGAGGGTTCGCTGATCGAGCGTTATCGCCGGGTGGAAGTTGCCTCAGTGTCGGACGCGATGGAACAACTCATGGGAAAACGCATGTACATGAGCCATCGAATGCAGCCGATCTTCACGTCGAAATTCGCCGGATTTGCACGCACGGTGCAGCTGAAGAAGGATGAAGGCAACAGCGATCCCGCGGCACTGAGTGGAATGCTGGCCGCCATCGATGAAGGCGCGTCCAACTCTGTTTACGTTATGGCGGTCGAAGATGGCGCCGACATCGCCGGGATGGGTGGACTAATGGGTACCGCGATGGCCGCGCGCGGATACTCGGGGGCGGTGATCGATGGGGGCGTGCGGGACGTCGCGTACTTGAGAAAAATTGGGTTTCCAGTGTACGCAACCGGGATCGTGCCTTCCACTTCCATCCATCACTATCGCTTTGGAGGCGCGCAGATCGCGGTGCAGTGCGGCGGAGTAACCGTGCATGCTGGCGACATCGTGGTTGCCGATAGCGACGGAGTGGCAGTCGTGCCGCGCGCTCAAGCCCAGCAAGTGTTGGCCCTTGCTGAGGAGATGGATTTCAAGGAGCACTCCATGTATCCGGTCATCGAAAAGCTCAAGTCCATTCAGGAAGCGGTCAAGAAATTCGGACGCCTGTGAATTCGGCTTGCAGAAAAGCAATTTTCATCAGATAATTCGCACTTTCATTTTCGAAGCTTGTCGACAATGAGCGCTGGAGTCCCCATGGCCGAGACGGGAAAGCGCAAGTACAACATCACCGCGTTGCAGCGCGGTCTGAGCCTGCTGCAACTGTTCGCTCGATCCGAGCGCGGCCTCACCACCATGCAGGTGGCCCGGCTTACTGGACTCCCGGTCAGCACGGCTCACCGGTTTCTAGTGAATCTCGAGTCGTCGGGATTTCTGAATTGCAATGCCAGCGGTGTTTACCACTTGGGCCTGGCGTGTTTCGCCGTCGGCCAGGCGGCGCTGGGACAGCTCGACATCCGCCGTCTAAGCTTGCCGTACCTTCTCGATCTGAATCAGCAGACTCGCGAGACCATTCACCTCACGGTACGGCACGGGCTCACCGCAGTCTACGTTGAGAAGATCGACTCGCCCGAGCATCTCCGCATTCACTCCCGCATCGGAGCCGCCGTTCCGCTGTACTGCACCGCGGTCGGCAAAGTCATGCTGGCCTACATGCCGGACCAGGAACGAGAGCAGGTTCTGCGGCAGTTGGATCTCAAGCGCATGACCGCCAACACCGCAGGGAGTGTCCAGGAACTGCAAACTGAACTGCAACGAGTCCGGAAGAATGGCTATGCTTGCGACCTGGAGGAGCACGAATTACACATCCGCTGTATCGCTGCGCCGATTCGGAACCATGAAGGCGCCGTACGGTCGAGCCTGAGCATCACCGCGCCCGTGGTTCGAATGCCGGTAACGCGGCTGCGGCAACTCGCGCCGTTGATTCAGGACGCAGGGCGCCGAATTTCGGCCGAGCTTGGCTATCAGGCCGGCATTGCCCCTCCTGCGGCGATGCACAAAGTTGTCCCGGAGGCGAACACTCTTGCATAGGCGTCACGCAAAAGTGCACCCGGGGATTCGTCCAGCGGTTCTCCTGGCGTCGGTCGTGATTCTGTCTTCATCCGGAGTGTTTGCCTTGGCGGTAGAGGCACCAAGCTCCGACAAGATCGACGTCCAGTCCGCCGATCTGGAGGCCTCGCCGCCCGCCGCAAACTGGCTGACTTATCACGGTGATTACTCCGGCCGTCGCTACAGCGCTCTCTCCGAGATCAACACCGGCAACGTTGAACAGCTACGCGCCCAGTGGGTGTTCCACGCGCGCAACTCGAACAAATTGGAGCTCACTCCAGTTGTGGTAAATGGAGCCATGTTCGTAACCGCGGCGAACGATGCGTTCGCGCTTGATGCTCGTACCGGCCGAGTCGTATGGCATCACTCCTGGCCGATTTCCGAGGGGCTGATCGACGATGCCGCGCAGCATGTTACGCGAGGCGTCGGCGTTTGGCACAACCGGATCTACATGGAAACCGACAATGCACATCTGCTGTGTCTCGATGCGCGTTCCGGCAGTTTGATTTGGGATGTCGCCTATGCGGACTGGAACAAGAACTACGGCGCCACCAGCGCGCCGATGATTGTGAGAGACAAAGTGATCGTGGGAACGTCCGGCGGGGACGATGGCGTGCGTGGCTTTGTTGCCGCCTACAACGCCATGACCGGCAATCTCGCGTGGCGTTTCTGGACGATCCCTGCGCCCGGGGAATTCGGATCCGAGAGTTGGCCGGGCCAGTTGTATCTGCGCGGAGGTGGGACGACGTGGATGCCGGGTACTTACGACCCGGAACTGAACACAATCTATTGGGGAACCGGTAACCCGGCTCCGGATTTTGAGGGCAGTGTTCGGCCAGGCGACGATCTCTACACCGATTGCCTCCTCGCACTCGATCCGGATACCGGCAAGCTCAAATGGTATTTCCAGTTCACGCCGCACGATCTGTTCGACTACGACGCCGCCGAGACGCCGATTCTTGCCGACGCTGTGTACAAGGGCGAGAAGCGCAAGTTGCTGATCCAGGCAAACCGCAACGGCTACCTTTACGTGCTCGATCGGACGAACGGAAAATTCCTCTCGGCCATGCCTTTTGTCGACAAGCTCAATTGGGCCAAAGGTATTGATGCCAAGGGCCGCCCGATTCGAACCGAAGTGAAGCCGACGATCGGCGGATCTCGCGTTTGTCCCGGTTATTCCGGCGCAACGAACTGGTTCGCGCCTTCCTACAGTGAAACCACACATTTCGTGTATTTGCTCGCACTTGAAGAGTGTCACACGTATTTCTCCAAAGCCCAGCCACAGCAGTTCAAGGAAGGTGAGACGTACTATTCGACCGGAGTTAAACACATTACCAGCGAAGATTCGCAGAAGATTCTTCTTGCGTTCAACCTCGAGACCGAGTCCTTTGCCTGGAAGTATCCGCAGGTTGGTTCGGGACACTCCGCTGGTGGAACCCTGACAACCGCAGGTGGCCTGGTCTTTTTCGGAGACAATGCCGGATCGTTTGAGGCAGTGGATGCACAAAGCGGAAAGCCACTGTGGCACTTCAATACGGGTCAGGAATTTAGTGCTTCGCCGATGACTCATGCGGTCGCCGGCAAGCAGTACGTTGCGATTGCGGCGGGCAGTGATGTTTTCAGTTTTGCTTTGCCGTGAAATTTGTTGCTGGAGATCGACTGCATCGCTGCTGTTGTCCAAAAGTAAATCGCCGCGGAGGAGTGAGAGTATGAGACTCGGCTCGAAATGGAATCGCCGGAATTTTCTGGGAAGCGCGGGCGTCATCGCCGGTGTCATCGCCACAGTCGGCAAGTCGCTTGCATGGGCTCGCGTGGCTTCTCCGTCGACCACCGCCATCAGCGGTTTTGGCCAGAGCGGCAATGTCTACGAAGAACTCGGAGTGCCAACTCTCATCAATGCCGAAGGCACCATGACCATGCTGGGAGGATCGCTCCCACATCCAGAACTCGAAGCCGTGATGTTCCAGGCGGGGCATCACTTCGTCAGCATGCCGGACCTGGAGGTCGCTGCCGGGAAGCGCATTGCGCAAATGCTCAAGCTTCCGGAGGGCTTCACGGCACTCGTTACTTCTGGTGCGGCTGCGGCCATTCAGTCCGGGCTAGCGGGCATTCTCACCGGCAACAACGAAAAGCTCATACAACAATTACCTGATCTCACGGGCATGAAGTCAGAAGTAATCATCCAAAAATCGCACCGCAACCCCTTTGACCACCAACTGCGCACGACGGGCGTCAAACTCATAGAGATCGAAACTCGCGAGCAGCTGCGCAGCGCGGTTAACGAACGTACTGCGATGATGCACTTCACGAACTTTGCCAACGCTGCCGGACAAATCAAAGTGGACGAATGGCCCAAGCTCGCCAAGGAATACAAGCTTCCCTGCATGAACGATGCCGCCGCCGACACGCCACCGGTTTCGCATTTGTGGGACTACACCATCATGGGCTACGACCTCGTGACATTCAGCGGTGGGAAAGCCATTCGAGGCCCGCAGTGTGCCGGCCTGTTGATCGGACGCGCGGACATGGTCGCCAACGCCCTGCTGAATAACAGCCCACACGAAGATACGCTCGGCCGCAGCCAGAAAGTCGGCAAGGAAGAGATCGTCGGGATGATCAAAGCGCTCGAGCTTTATCTCAACGAAAACCACGAGGCGCTTGCGAGGGAATGGCAGAGTCGTCTCGACAATATCGCGCGCCAACTCGCGAAAGTGCAGGGCGTGAACACTTCTTTCTTCACTCCCGATATCGCAAATCATGTCCCACACCTTCAGATTACCTGGGACGCAGGCCGCATCCATCTCACACCGGAAGAGGCCGCCAAGTGGCTGAGAAACGCGAAGCCTCCGATCGCAATCGGAAGCGGTGAAGGCCGTCCCGGCTTGGCGATGAACTCATTCATGCTCCAGTCCGGCGAAGACAAGATTGTGGCCGAGCAACTCGCGAAAGTGTTCCGAGAACACTCGGCCTGAGTCCCTTTCATGACCCCGACGACATCGAGTCATGTGCGATGGTTCCTGATCTTCTGGCTCTTTGTTCTGAGCGCAGTTTCCTTCCTGGATCGGGTCAACATTTCCATTGCCAGCAACTCGATCGTCGACACCTATGGTTTCACCAACCGGCAACTGGGCTACGTGTTCAGCGCACTGCTGGCGGGGTATGCCCTATTTCAAACCGTGGGCGGACGGCTCGCCGACCGCTTCGGTTCTCGTCGAACTCTGGCGGCGGGCGTGTTGTGGTGGGGAATCTTTACCGCACTCACGGCAACAATCCCCACAAAGGTCGGACACGCTCTGCTGCTGTTTATATCGGTCCGCCTCCTTCTCGGCGCAGGGGAGGCAGTCGTTTACCCGGCTTCCAATCATTTTGTTGCGCGCTGGATTCCCGTTCAGGAGAGAGGCATTGCAAACGGGTTGATTTTTGCCGGCGTCGGAGTCGGTGCCGGCCTTACGCCTCCGCTGATTACGTACTTGATGCTTCGTTACGGCTGGCGCGGATCGTTTTGGGCATGCTCCATCCTCGGATGTCTGGCCGGAGCAGTTTGGCTGCTCGCTGCTCGCGACACTCCGCAGGAACATCAGAGCGTCAGTAGTTCCGAACTCGAAAAGATACGCGCGGGACTGTCGACGTCAGTCGCGTCCGAAGATCCGAAATCAGCAGCCTTGATCCCGTGGTCCAGAGTCCTGAAAAGCAAAGATGTTTGGGCAGTGACAATTAGCTATTTCTGTTTCGGCTACGTTGCCTGGATTTTCTTCAGCTGGTTCTACCGATATTTGGCGACCGTTAGAGGACTCAACCTGAAGTCGAGCGCTTTCTATTCGATGCTGCCGTTCCTTGCGATGGCCACGGCTTGCCCCTTAGGGGGATTCATCAGCGACCGGCTGATCAAGGTCCGCGGCGCTCGTTTCGGCCGCTGCGGGGTCGCCGTGGTTGGAATGGGATTGGCCGCAATCTTTATTGCATTCGGATCGCAGGTGGACAATTCGCGGCTGGCGAGCGTTTTCCTCGCGGGAGGCGCGGGCGCGCTCTATCTGTCACAGAGTTCCTTCTGGTCGGTCACGGCCGGCATTGCAGGTCCGTCTTCCGGTTCCGTCTCCGGGTTCATGAACATGGGCGCGCAAATCGGGGGATTTGTCACAGCCTCGCTGACGCCCGTCATTGGAGATCGCTTCGGCTGGACTGCAGCGTTTCTGGTCGCAGCGGCCTTCTGTGCCCTCGGAGCGGTGGCCTGGTTGACGGTGGATCCTGAGGCGAGCCTGGTTGAATCCAGAGGCGCACTGCGTGCGCCGGTTGCGACTCGGGACACGATGGTCGCAGGTAGTTCAAAGGGATGAACGCATGGCGGCACTGAAAATCAAAGACAAGAAGCAGTGCCGGTGGGATCTGGTCAGCCTGGGTGAGGTCATGCTGCGCCTGGACCCTGGCGAGAGCCGCATTGCTACTACGCGACAGTTTCGCGCTTGGGAAGGTGGCGGAGAATACAACGTCGCTCGCGGCCTGAAGCGCTGTTTCCGGATGGATACTGCCATTGTTACCGCCCTGGCTGATAATCCGGTCGGGCGTCTCATCGAGGATTTGATGCTACAAGGCGGCGTGGATCAGAGTCACGTCCGGTGGGTCGACTTCGACGGCGTAGGGCGCGCTGTGCGCAACGGCCTTAACTTCACCGAGCGGGGATTCGGAGTGCGGCCAGCGGTAGGCTGTTCTGATCGGGGCCACACCGCGGTATCCCAGTTGCAGCCCGGCAACATCGATTGGTTGAGAATCTTTGCGAAAGAGGGCGCCCGCTGGTTTCACACAGGAGGGATTTTTTGCGCCCTCTCGGAGAGCACGCCTCTGGTCGCGCGTGAAGCGATGGAGGCGGCCAAGCGCTCCGGCGCAATCGTGTCCTACGACCTGAACTATCGGCCATCGCTTTGGAAATCCATCGGCGGTAAGGTCAAGGCGCAGGAAGTAAATCGCATGCTCGCGCCTCTGGTTGATGTGATGCTGGGCAACGAGGAAGACTTCACTGCCGCTCTTGGTTTCAAACTGGCCGAACTCGACGAGAATCATTCGCGACTCGACGCTGATAGCTTCCGAAAAATGATCGGTAAGGTAGTCCAGGAGTTCCCGAATCTCACGGCGGTCGCGATCACTCTTCGCAATGCGAAGACTGCGACCGTGAACGATTGGGGAGCGATCTGCTATTACGACGGGGAGTTCTATGAGCCCAAAACGCGCGAGGAGCTTGAGATCTATGACCGTGTGGGCGGCGGAGATTCGTTTGCATCCGGCCTGATTTACGGATTTCTAATCGGAAAGGACCCGCAATGGGCGGTGGACTGCGGGGCCGCGCATGGAGCGCTCGCTATGACTACTCCAGGGGACACCTCGATGGCGACTCTCGAAGAAGTCTTGCAGGTCATGAAGCTACAAACCGCTCGCATAGCGCGTTGAGAACTGCCAAGCCATGACGATCGACAGCGTAATTCGCCGCATCGGAGAGATTGGGATTATTCCTGTCATTCGAGCTGCCGACGTCGAACAGGCAAGTCGCGCGGTGGAAGCGATCTGTCGAGGCGGCATTCCAATTGTTGAAATTACAATGACGGTTCCCAATGCGTGCGACCTTATCCGCGATGTCGCGCGGCGTTACCGGAGCGAAGTGTTAGTTGGAGCCGGCACCGTGCTTTCGTCTGAACAAGCCAAGCTTTGTATTGACGCGGGTGCGGAGTTCCTTGTAAGTCCTGGGCTCTCTCCCGAAGTACTCGCCGTTGCCCACACTTGCCACAAGCTGGCAATTGCGGGCGCATTGACGCCGACCGAGCTCATGAATGCGCAGGCCCAGGGCGCCATGCTGGTCAAGATCTTTCCCTGCGGGAATGTGGGTGGCCCAAAATATCTCAAGTCTCTGAGAGCGCCGTTTCCTGATGCTGCTCTGATTCCCACCGGAGGAGTGAACATTTCGAATGCCGCCGACTTCATCCTTGCCGGAGCCTTTGCTCTTGGAGTCGGTGCGGATTTGATCGAGGGCGCCACGCTCCGCGATGGAAACCTTCAAAAAATCACTCAGGCCGCGATCGAACTGGTCCAAACCGTCAAAGCTGCGCGCAAGAGACTTCTCTTGCCCACACCAGAAACCGCTTAACAAATCTGCAGGGGACGCGTTCTTATCAAGTCCTTGGACCGGAGAGCAGGCCAGCCTGAGGCCCGCCTGCCGGCGATGTCCGCTTGACCTCCAAGACAGGACTCCACTACAGTCAAAGGCGCTAGCCGGCACGCAACCTGGGTCACCAGGACCACGCCAGCGCGGCTGGGGCGACGTCTTCAGGACCCGAAAGCCAGGCAGAATTCGACGAGGCAATTGCGCACGACCACAAAAACCGCTGTCCCGATAACGACGCTGCGAGAAAAAGCGCAGTTGATGTCCGCTTCGGAAATGGAACGGACGCTGGTGCGCCTGGCCCATGAAATCCTCGAAAAGAGCGGCGGAGTAGACGGTTTGGGGCTGGTGGGAATTCGCCGCCGGGGAGTGCCGATCGCCGAGCGGCTGGCGAAAATCATTCGGCAGAGGGAAAAATCTCCCGTCCCCGTCGGCACGCTAGATATTACGTTCTATCGCGACGACCTCTCCACGCTCGGTCCCAAACCCGTGGTGCAGAAGTCGGAAATCGGCTTTCCGATTGGCGACAAGAAGATCGTCCTGGTGGACGATGTACTGTTTACCGGCCGCACCATTCGCTCGGCTATGGACGCGCTCTTCTTTCACGGCCGGCCCAGTCTGGTGCAGTTGCTGGTGCTGATCGATCGCGGCCATCGCGAACTGCCGATCGAAGCAACCTACATCGGCCGAACCGTGCAGACCACGATGAACGAAGTGATTGAAGTCAAGCTCATGGAAGTGGATAACATCGACAAAGTGCTCCTGATGGAAAAAGTATCAGAGCGAGTGCATTGAGAAAGGCAGTCATGACATCGCAAACCAGAACTCTTACACAAGAAGACACCGCACCCGTCGCGGTCGCGACCTCGCCCACACGCATCCTTCAGAATTACATCGGTGGACGCTGGGTATCCGCGAAGACCTCCAGCTTTGTTGACGTGACCAACCCGGCGAACGGGGACGTGCTGGCGCGCGCACCGTTGTCGGGGCGCGAGGAGGTCGAAGCGGCCGTGGCAGCTGCGAGCACCGCATGGCCTGACTGGCGCTCCCGCTCGATTGGTGAGCGGACGGAATTCATCTATGCAATTCGTGAGCAGTTCCGCAAGCGGATTGACGAACTCGCGGCCTCCGTCACGAGGGAGGGAGGCAAGGTCCTCTCCGATGCCCGTGCAGAAGTCTCGCGCGCCATTGAAGTCATTGAAGTTGCGTGCGCATCACCCATGACGATGCAGGGCCGCATTCTGGAAGGCGTTGCGCGCGGGATCAATTCGGAAACAATTCGGCAATCGGTCGGCGTGTGCGCGGCGATTACTCCTTTCAACTTCCCGGCCATGGTGCCAATGTGGTTCCTGCCGTTTGCCATCGTCTGCGGGAACACGTTCGTGCTGAAGCCGTCGGAGCAGGTGCCGCTTACATCTGAAATCATCTGCCACATCCTCGAAGACATCGGGTTGCCGCCCGGAGTTGTGAACCTGGTGCATGGCGCGCACGACGCGGTGAATGGAATCCTCGACAGCCCGGGAATCCGCGCAGTTTCTTTTGTTGGTTCAGTTTCAACGGCGAAGTACATCTACCGGCGCGCGGCTGAAAACGGCAAGCGCGTGCAGGCGCTGGGCGGCGCGAAAAATTACATGATCGTGATGCCGGACGCCGTGGTGGATAAGACCGTCGCGAACGTCCTCGGCAGCGCCTTCGGCAACGCGGGTCAGCGCTGCATGGCTGGTTCGGTGCTAGTGACGGTCGGCGCGGCGCAAGCGAAGATCATGGGCCGACTCAAAGAGGAAGCTGAGAAGCTGATTGCCGGTGAAGGCACCGATCCGAAGGTAAGCCTGGGTCCAGTGATTTCGAGCGCCTCATGTGATCGTATCCACGAAGCGATCGAAACCGGAGTGAAAGAGGGAGCGGAGTTATTGGTGGATGGGCGGCGCCCAACGCGAGTCCCCGCTGGTGGCAATTGGGTCGGTCCAACCATTCTGAACAACGTGAAGCCGGATATGCGCGCGGCCACGGATGAAATCTTTGGCCCTGTGCTTTCAGTGATGCATGTGGAAACGCTCGATGAAGCCGTCGACCTCGTGAATCGCGATCCGCGCGGCAACGGCACTTCCATTTTCACCGAGAACGGCGCCGCGGTTCGGGAGTACAGCCGGCGCGTTGAGGTTGGAATGGTGGGCGTGAACATCGGCGTGGCGGCTTCGCCCGCGTATTTCCCCTTTTCCGGATGGAAGGATTCCTTCTTCGGCGATCTGCACGTCCATGGCTGGGATGCAGTTGAGTTCTTCACCCGAAAGAAGACCGTGACCTCGCGCTATTTCTCGGCGGGAGAGACGGGCAAGTATTTCGTCGAACAAGGCGATAAGAAATAGGAATCTGCTCGAAGAGTTTTGCTTGGCGTCCTTTGCGGCTTTTCTTAGCGTTCTTTGCGGTTAAGAGCTTTAAAGGCGGCGTTTGCAAGCCCTATTGCTGCGTGTACGTCGATCGCTTGAGGAATTGCCCTGCGCCCGCCCTCCCCAGAAACTTGTCAGCTTCGACGATTACGCGGCCGCGCGAGAGTACGACATCCGGCATTCCAGTAACCTCGATGCCTTCAAACATCGAATAGTCAACCCGCATGTGATGTGTCTTCGCACTGATGGTATGCTTCCGCTCGGGATCGAAGACCACCAGGTCGGCGTCACTCCCAACAGCAATGGTGCCCTTGCGCGGATACAAACCGAAAAGCTTCGCCGGAGCCGTGGACACGAGTTGAACAAAGCGGTTCACGCTGAAGCGTCCCTGAGCGACGCCGCCGGAGTATATCAGGCTCATGCGATCTTCAATCCCCGGGCCGCCGTTGGGAATCTTGGTAAAGTCGTCCTTTCCTAGTTCTTTCTGTTCCTTGAGACAGAACGGACAGTGATCAGTCGAAACGACCTGCAGGTGGTCGCGTTTCAGCCCATTCCAGAGTTTCTCTTGATTCCACTTCTCTCGCAGGGGCGGAGTGAAAACGTACTTGGCGCCCTCGAAACCAGGCGCATCCATGTTCTCCAACGAAAGATACAGGTATTGCGGACATGTTTCAGCATAAACAGGCAGGCCGCGATCACGGGCCTCGCGAACCTTCTCAAGCGCGTCATTGCAGCTCAAATGAACAATATAAACCGGCGCCCCGGCCATTTCCGCGAGCGCGATGGCGCGTGAGGTAGCTTCCGCTTCGGCGGTGGTGGGGCGGGTCAAAGCGTGATACTTCGGCGCTTTCTTGCCCTCAGCCAGAGCCTGCTGCACGATCACATCAATCGCGCCGCCGTTCTCAGCGTGCATGCACACCAGGCCGCCATTCTTACTCGTTGCGCGGAGCGCCCTGAAGATGCTGGCATCATCGAGCATGAACACGCCGGGATATGCCATGAACAGCTTGAAGCTGGTGACGCCCTCGCGTACCAGCGCATTCATCTCTGCGAGTTGAGCGTCCGCCAGATCCGTGATGATGCAATGGAACGCATAATCACTCACCGCCTTGCTGGAGGCCTTTTGCATCCAGGTGTCAAAAGCCGTTCGCAAGGTCTGGCCCTTGTACTGGATCGCAAAATCAATCAGAGTCGTAGTTCCGCCAAAAGCTGCCGCACGCGTCCCGGTTTCAAAATCATCCGCGCTCGTGGTGCCGCCGAACGGCATGTCGAGATGGGTATGCACGTCGATTCCGCCTGGAAACACAAACTTTCCCGCGGCATCGATGATCTTTCCTGCGTTGTCACGAGGCAGATTCTGCCCGATGGCGGTAATCTTGCCCTGATTGATAGCGACGTCGCTCTGGTACGTGTCCGTAGCAGTAACCACGCGGCCATTGGCGATGATAGTGTCGAAGCCCATGAGTGCATCTTCTCCTTCAACGGGGAAGCTGAGATTTTATGCTAAACTGCCCACCTTCGACGGTCGATTTCCGCAGCAACGAAGGAGCAGTCATGCAGTTCGGCTTCACCATCAAGCCCGACATGACAGTCGAGCGGATCGTTGCGCTCACACGGCAGGCCGAAGCAGCAGGTTTTGAATACGGCTGGATCTTCGACTCGCACGTGCTGTGGCTGGAGCCGTATCCACTGCTCACGCTCATGGCGACCAACACGAAGACGATGCGACTCGGCACCTGCGTGACCAATCCCGCCACTCGCGACATCACCGTGACGTCAAGCTTGTTTGCCACTCTCAACCTGATTTCAGGCGGGCGGATGGATCTCGGAATCGGACGCGGCGACAGCTCTCGCCGAGTGCTGGGAAAAAAACCGGTGACGTCGGCCAATCTGGAAGAGTCCGTGCAAGCTTTCCGCGCATTAACCGCCGGGAAGGAAACCGAATATGACGGCCGGCCAACACGTCTGAGTTGGGCGACCGGTTCTCCGCCAGTATGGATTGCGGGATACGGACCCAAAGTGCTCGATCTCGCCGGAAGAATTGCCGACGGCGTAATTCTGCAATTCGCCGACCCCGACCTGATTGCCTGGTGCATGACCTTTGTAAAGAAGGGCGCGGAAGCTGCAGGACGCGACCCGCGAAAAATTGAAATCATGGCCGCGGCGCCGGTCTGGGTCTCCGATGATTTGAAACTCGCTCGCGACCGGGTGCGCTGGTTCCCCGCGCTAGTTTCAAACCACGTCGTTGACTTGATCTCACGCTACAAGCCGGAGGAGCTCCCACCCGCGCTAACGTCCTACGTGAGCAAGCGAGGTGGTTACGATTACCAGCAGCATTGCGAAGTCGACAGCAGCAACTCGAAGTTCGTTACAGATGAAGTTGTGGATCGCTTTTGTCTGGTTGGACCAGTGGAGGCTCATCTGAAGAAACTGCGCACGCTGGCGAGCGTGGGCGTCACTCAATTCAATGTGTATTTGATGTGCGGGGATGAAGAAGACACGCTGGAACAGTACAAGAAGAAAGTCTTGCCAGCTTTCCTCGGCAACGGCGCGAGAGGACGCGCCTAAGCGGTCCTTGCACGAAGTCTCATCAGCGCGTAGTAAGCGGCGAACGAGACCGCAAATCCCACGAACCACGAATGGGCGTACAAGACCCGCACCGAGGGCACCACTAATCCCACGAGCGCGGCGCTTGCACCTGCCATGAGCGCAACCACCGCGACCCAGTTGAAGCCGCCGGAGTACTCATAGGCGCCGCCCCGCAGATAGAGGTCCTCAACCAGCAAAACGCGTCGTCGGATCACGAAATAGTCACAGATCATGATACCCGCCACCGGACCCAGAAACGCAGCATAACCGCCAAGCCATCCGAAGATGAATGTGCCATAGTCTGACAGCAGCTTCCAAGGCATCAGAGCGATTCCCATGAAACAAGTGATCACGCCTCCGATCCGGAAGCTGATCTTCCGCGGCCACAAATTGGAAAAATCGTTGGCAGGTGAAACCACGTTGGCGCCAATATTTACATTCAGCGTCGCGAGCAGAATCGCCAGCAACGAGATAACTACCGCGACCGGAGAATGAAACCGGCTGAGCAGCTGTACCGGATCCCAGATCGCCGTTCCATAGATAACCACGGTTGCCGAAGTCACGAGGATTCCGATGAGAGAATAGAGCGTCATGGTGGCCGGAAGAGCGATCGCCTGCCCAATCGCCTGTTGCCGCTGGCTCCGCGCGAATCGCGTAAAGTCCGGAATGTTGAGAGAGACCGTCGCCCAGAAACCCACCGTGCCATTCAGTGCCGGTATCAGAAACTTCAGAAAGTCCGAAAAATTCGCGAACCGCGACGGAGCCGACAACATCGGACCAAATCCGCCCGCCGCCTGATAGGCCCATACCAGCAACAGAACGCCGACCGCCAATAAAACCGGCGCGCTAATTCCCTGTAGAAAACGGATGTATTCAATCCCCTTAAGGATGACGGCCAGGTTGATGAGCCAGAAAGCCAGGAAGCAGATCGCAGCGCCGTGCGGAACTTTGCTCCACCCGGAAAACAGAGTCGCGAGCAGCGTGTTGATGGCCTCACCGCCGATCCAGGTTTGAATGCCAAACCATCCGCACGCCACCAGGGCACGCAGAACCGCAGCGACATTTGCGCCCAGAACGCCGAATGAAGCGCGAGCCAGAACGGGAAAGGGAATTCCGTAGCGCGCGCCCGGATGCGAGTTCAGCAGCATCGGGATCAGCACGACCGTGTTTCCCAGAAACACGGTCGCAACCGCCTGCTTCCAGTTCATCCCTCCCTGGATCAGGCTGGCGGCGAGCATGTAGGTGAGGATGTTGACCGACATCGACACCCATAGCGCGGCAAAGTTGTAGGTGCCCCATGTGCGGCGCTCCGTCGTAACCGGCGCCAGGTCCGGGTTGTACAGGGGACTCGATTCAATTCGCGACGGCAGTGTCTGCGTGCGCATGGAAGGATTCATCAGTCTGCGGCAACTTGTCCCGTCTGCGCCGTGAGTGGACCGTAAGTTTCGGGACGCCGGTCGCGGAAGAACTGCCAGGTTTTCCTGACCTCGGCGATCATGTCGAGATCCAGATCGGCGACCAGCACTTCATCTTTATTGCGGCTGGCCTGCGCGACGATCGTTCCCCGCGGATTGCAGAAATAGCTCTTGCCGTAAAACTCGCCAATATTCCAGGGTTTCTCTCGGCCCACCCGGTTGACTGCCCCCACAAAATATCCGTTCGCGATCGCATGCGCTGGCTGCTCCAGTTCCCACAGATGTTCTGAAAGTCCGGCGACCGTGGCCGAAGGATTGAACACAATCTCGGCGCCGTTCATTCCTAACACGCGCGCCCCTTCGGGAAAATGGCGGTCGTAGCAGATATACACTCCGACGCGAGCATATTTAGTGTTGAAGACGGGGTAGCCGCTATCGCCTGGGGTGAAATAAAACTTTTCCCAGAATCCGGGATGCACATGCGGAATGTGATGCTTGCGGTACTTGCCCAGATAACTGCCATCCGCATCGATGACGGCGGCGGTATTGAAATAGAGGCCCGGCATATGCTCTTCGTAAACCGGAACCACCATTACCATACCGTGTTTGGCCGCAACCTTCTGCATGAGTTTGGTGGTCGGTCCGCCCGGGACGCGCTCGGTCAGTTCGTACCAGCGAATATCCTGCTCCGCGCAGAAATAAGGTCCGTAGAAAAGCTCTTGGAGACAAAGCACGCGCACTCTCTTGTTGGCGGCCTGCTCGATCAGCTTGAGGTGCTTCTCGATCATGGCCTTCTTGATTTCCGGCAGAGAACGATTGCCGCCGAGCACATTGCTTGCTTGAATCAGGCCACAGCGCACGATCCGGGACATGGAAGCACCTCCGAGAGAGGCCAATATATCAGATGCCAAATTACCTGAGAGCCGAAAACAGGCCGTCTTTCCAGCGTTTCGTATCGAGTGTCCAGCACACTTTGGCTTTGCATCCCTTTTGCTGGACCTGCGCCCACACCGCGCGATTGCGGTCATCGGCGGCCACGTTCAGACGATCCACCACGGTCATGCCTCGGGTCAGTTCGCTCTGTGTTTCGATCTCGACATAGTGCGAACTCCACTCAGTTCCGACCGTGGGATCGAGGGCAAGGCACATGGCCACCGGATCGGGCAGAGAGATCCCCTCTTCCCCAGTCTGTACTCTGTATGCTTCGCGCGCACGACTGTTGCACTCGATCGCAAATCGAGCGACCGCGTTGTTGAATCCCTGAATGCGGGCGATGTCATCCTCTCGCACGACAGCGTCTCCGCGGCAAAGGTGCCAGCCGATAAGCTCGATCGGAAGACCACTCAACATGATGACGCGCGCAGCCTCGGGATCAACCCAAATGTTGTACTCCGCCGCCGGCGTCACATTTCCTTCGCAACATGGAGCGCCTCCCATCACGACGCAGCGTCCGACCTTGGCGGCGATGTCGGGTTTCTTCGCGAGCGCGAGGGCAAGGTTGGTAAGCGGAGCGAGCGTTACGATCACCAGTCCGGGGTTGGCTTCGATCGCTTCGATGATTGCGTCAACGGCGTGCAGTTTTCCTGGAGCCCGACGCGGCGGCGGATAACCGTGATCTCCGAGACCATCGCGGCCGTGGAACCAGGTCGCGTTCTCATAACGACGAAGCAGCGGTTTCTCCGCGCCGGTATAAACGGGGACATCGGCGCCGCAGAATTCGACGGTGTAGAGCGCGTTCCGCGTAGATTGCTGGACGTCCACGTTGCCAGCGACGGTCGTGATCGCGACCACTCGGACATCCGGGGCACGAAGAGCCATGATGATCGCAACCGCATCATCGGAAGCTGTGTCGGTATCGATCAGGAAGGCGCGTTGCATTCGCTTCGCTTCAGTGGCTCATCAGGTCAACAAAGATTTTTTCAAACTTCTCGACATCCACTTCCATCTGCACAGTCGCGGGATATAAGTGTGCTGGTGGAATCAGATGGCCCTTCCATTTTTCTTTGTCCACTGGCCGCGGACCACTGTAAGCCAGGAAAAACGCAGGGATCTCATCCAGCGGCTTCCAGACGACAGTGTGACCATATTTCGGGCCGTGGGTTATGTCGACATCGAGGTACATGGTCTCTGATTTCTTGATCACCGAAGGGTCGAGGATTGATGCCACGGTTAGTTCGTCCCACATCATCGACCACATGGAAGTGCCCGCCATCGGTTGCCGGTCCAGGTAGACCTGTTTAACGTGATCGGCCAGGAGCCCGCCGGTACTTACTACTTTCTTCATGAGTCGCTCACTCGACCACACTTGCCCGCCCGCTTCAAACGGCGTCACAACAATCTGCTTCCAGGGCTGGCGAAGAACGATGGCCGCCGCCTCCGGATCCCACCACCAGTTCAGCTCCGGACCTCCTGCGCTGCTGCCGCCCATAATGTAAATTGCCTTGGTGAGTGGAACAATGTCATGGTCCATCGAAACCGCGAGCGCGATATTGGTGAGCGCCCCAGCGCAGTAGAGAACGATTTCTCCGGGATGCGTGCGGATCGTATCAATGATGAAATCCGCGGCCCTGCCCGGTCGTGGTTTCACTTTGGGATAACCACCGGGCGGCGCCCACGTCTCTTTCGGATTCGGCGCATCGGGATTAAAAGATCCGTGCCACTCCAGATACGACCCGAAAAGGGTTTCGCGCCCTTCCTGCTCGCGCTGAGTATTCACCAGTGGCTGCTCCGCGCCTTTGATGACGGAGACGTCGGTTCGCTCTGTGATCTCGGTGGCCCAAAGCGCAAACACGGTTGCGGGCTCGACCCACTGGTCTCCACTGACCGTGGTAATGCCGAGAAGATCCACTTGCGGAGCGCGCAGCAGCATGAGCAGAGAAAGAAAATTAGTACCTTCCGGGCCGGCGCTATCCTGATCGGCAATAATTTTGATTTTTTGCTGCTGGGCAAAGACGAGTGCCGGCCCGAAAACAAGGCAGCTAAAGAGAATCGCGATCGCAAGTGGCTTCATGGGAGCGCCCGCCTCAGGACTTTGCTCTCGCCGCCCACTCTGTATCAAAGCGCGCGCGGTCATAGAAAGACTTCTGCGTTCCAACACCGATGGTGGAAAGTCCGGCATAGAGATTGGCGCGTCGGACGGCTTCCCGCTCCGGCAGTCCTTCGCCCAGAAACGTAGCGAAGCTACCGATAAAGGCGTCGCCGGCGCCCGTGCTGTCCACACTCTTCATGCTGAACGCAGGCACATGTTCCATGCCGTCGCTTCCGGCGAGCAGCGAGCCGTTGGCGCCCAGCGTGATGATCACACGGCGAATTCCACCGGAAAGAAGTTTTTCGGCGCACTTCTTCGCATCGTCGAGATTGCGCACCGGCAAACCGGAAATCGCCTCCGCTTCGCTTTCATTGGGCACGAAATAGTCGAGATCGGCTACCGCCTTGACGTCGATCGGCTGTCCCGGCGCAGGGTTGAGAAGACATCGAATGCTGTTCTCCCGCGCAAACTTGATCGTGTAGTAGACGGTTTCGAGCGGGATCTCGAATTGCAGGACGATACAGTCGGCACTCTTGAGAATGCTCGCGGCGGCGTCAACGTCGGCGGGTTTCAGCGCGTCATTGGCGCCTTTGACGACGAGGATCCGATTCTGTCCGGCCGGATCTACAAAAATCGGAGCGACACCGCTCGACAGTCCTGCGACTTGCCGTACTTGCGACGCGTCGATGCCGAGTTTCTCGAAATTCGCGATGGTCGCGGGGCCGAACAGATCGTCTCCCACGCGCGCAACCATGAACACATCCGATCCGCAGAGCCTTGCCGCCACCGCCTGATTGGCGCCTTTGCCGCCGAACCCCATATCAAACTTCTGTCCAAAAATTGTCTCTCCGGGCTTGGGGAACTGATCTGTAAACGTGGTCAGGTCGACGTTGGCACTACCCACAACTGCAATGCGAGGACGCTTCGCCATATTTCTCTCACCCAGATCGCGAACGGCGAGTTTAGTCAGCGGGAGATGGAGGTGTCAACAGGGTTGGGGCGGACGCCGGTTTGTACCAGTACGGGCGTTTGAGACGACGCAGCGCTCCGCCCCGCCGCAAAAAAATGCCGCAGCTTAGCCTCGTCGAGTTTGCCATTGGTCCGTACGCCGGAGCAGAGATCGAGTCCAAACGGACCGACTTCCTGAATCGCCTGGGCCACATTTTCCGCCGTGAGGCCGCCCGCGAGAAATATTGGGATATCGATACTCTCGCGAATTGTCCGGCTCAACGCCCAGTCGTGAGTCTTGCCGGTACCGCCCAACTCTTTTACCGCAAGCTTTTGATTTCCTGAGTCGAGCAGAATTGCGTCCACATACGGCGCCACTGCGCACGCCTCATCCACTGACTCTGGGCCAACCATGTGGATGACCTGGACAATCGAGATCCCCGGTAAAGCCTCTTTGAGTTCGCTATGCGTACCGCCCGTCAGGTGGTCGCAGATCTGGATGCAGTTCGTCCGGCAAAAACGGTGTTGCGCAATTATGTCGGTGACGTTCTGTCTTGAGGTCAGCAGGAAAGTTCCAATCGGAGGCGGAACGGTGGAGGCAATCTCAGCGATTTGCTGATCGCTGATGACTCCCGGCCCGCTCGGCATGTAGGAGACCAAGCCCAACGCAGACGCGCCACACTCGACGGCCAACGCCGCTTCTTGCACGCTACTGATGCAGCAGATTTTTACACGAGGCGTGACCGTCACTTTCATGCGAGCCGCTATTCGCCGTACGGAACCCAGATGTTCTTGACCTGGGTCGCGTGCTCGAGAAACCAGCGTCCCTCGGCGACTTTGGGATTGAACCAGTCGATAGCGCGGCCCTCATTCGTGAAAACCTGCTTCAGATTGCCGATCGAAACCGACTTGGCTGCGGCCGCTTGGGATTCGTCACTAAAGCACCAGAGGGCATCGACATCGTCGTGTTCGGCAAGTGTCTTCAGAAGTTGCGACGCATAACCACTCACAATGTTTACCGCGCCGCCGGGCAGGTCGCTGGTGTCAAACAGTTGGTAGAGGTCTCCCGTGATCAGGGGATACTGCTCGGAAGGAATTGCGATGATGGCATTCCCCATGGCCAGCGCCGGCATCACCAGAGACAGAAAACCAAGCAACGGCGCTTCCGTCGGACAAATGATGCCCACCGTTCCGATCGCCTCATGCATGGCGATGGCGATACTCCGGAGCGGCGGATTGTGCACGGCGCCGTCGAACTTATCGGCCCAAGCAGCGTAGGAGAAGATGCGCTCAATGCCGATCTGCACCTCAGCGGCCGCCTGCTTCTCACCGACTACTGCCGCCAGTCGCTGCGCAATCTCGTCACGCCGCTGCGACAGGTTCTCGGCGCTGTAATAGAGCACCTGCGCACGGGTATGAGCTGTCGCCTTTGCCCAACTCTCGGCCTTGCGAGCCGCTTCAACGGCGTTGCGTATATCTTTGCGGTTGCCGAGCGGAGCTTCGCCGAGCAATCGCCCGTCGGCGCCGCGCACTTCCATGCTGTAACCGGAATCGGGCCGCGCCTGCTTGCCGCCGATGTAGAGCTTCACGGTACGATCGATGGCCGGAGCGCTGGACTCTGCCAGCTGTTCGCTCCCGGCTGGCTCAGGTGCCTTGGCAGCCCGCAACGTGGGCGCACTCTTGAACCATTTCGGTTCCAGATATTCGATCAAACCTTCCCGTCCACCTTCGCGTCCGTATCCGCTCTCGCGGTACCCGCCGAAGCCGCATGAGGCGTCAAACAGGTTGGTGCAGTTCACCCAAACCACTCCGGCCTTCAGTTGCGCGGCAGTGTGCAGCGCCACGTTGATGCTCTCGCTCCAGACACATGCAGCCAGCCCGTAGACGGTGTTGTTCGCCAGTTCCACCGCTTCCTTCGGCGTGCGGAACGTCATCGTCGCCAGCACAGGTCCAAAAATTTCCTGCTGCGCAACGATCGATGTCGGATGCACATTGCTCAAGAGTGTGGGCGGGTAGTAAAAGCCAAGTGACGGCAACGCAACCTGCGGTTGCCAGCACGTTGCACCCTCTGCCACGCCCTGGTCGACCAGTCGCCGGATCCGGTCGAGTTGCACGCGCGCAACGATGGGGCCAATATCAATCGCTTTGTCGAGCGGCGGCCCGATTCGCAGGCTGCTCATGCGGTCCCGCACTTTGGCGATCAGAACTTCGGCGATACTCTCCTGCACCAGCAGACGTGATCCCGCGCAGCAAACCTGTCCCTGATTGAACCAGATTCCGTCGACCAGGCCCTCCACAGTGCTGTCGAGGTCGGCATCCTCGAATACGATGAACGGCGACTTCCCCCCCAACTCCAGCGACAGGCGCTTGTGACTGGTGGCAGTGGCCGCGCGAATTGCCCGCCCGACTTCGGTGGATCCGGTGAAAGCGATTTTATCCACGTCGGGATGTTTGACGAGCGTTTCGCCGGTGGCGCCATCGCCAGTCACGATGTTGACCACCCCCGCAGGCAATGCGACTTCCAGACAGATCTCAGCGAACAGTAGCGCCGTGAGCGGAGTAAACTCAGCAGGCTTCAAGACGACCGTGTTCCCAGTAGCCAAGGCAGGCGCAATTTTCCAGGCCAGCATGAGCAGTGGAAAATTCCAGGGAATGATCTGTCCCACAACGCCGCAAGCAACGTATTCGGGAAATTCCTGTTCGAGCAACTGCGCCCATCCCGCATGATGGTAAAAATGCCGCGCCACCAGCGGAATATCGATGTCGCGACTCTCGCGGATCGGCTTGCCATTGTCCATCGTCTCGAGGACAGCGAAAAGCCGGGAGTGCTTCTGAACCTGTCGCGCAATTGCATACAAGTAGCGGGCCCTGGCATGGGGCGTTAGCGCTTGCCATTTTGGAGACGCCGCCCGCGCAGCCTTGACGCCAGCATCGACATCCGCAGCCGATCCCTGCGCTACCGACGCCAACTTCTCTCCAGTGGAGGGATCAACAGTGTCGAAGTACCCGCCCGCCGATGGCTTCTGCCAGGTGCCGTTGATGAAGTGTGCGAAGCGCCGCTCGTGGCTATCCAGCCAGGCTGCCGCCTCTTTCGGGTCCTCCGGAGCGGGCCCGTATTCCATGGTCGCGAACTTCTCGGCAATGCTCATTCGTTCGGCTCGATTCTTTCCTTCCGACTACGCAAGCGGATGACGATACTCCGCCGAGTAGCGTCCAGTCGCGTGGTGTTCCAGTTGCCGCTCAAGGTCTCCCAGCAAACTACTCGCGCCAAAGCGGAACAACTCTCCGCGCACCCACGATAATCCAAGTTCTTCTTTCATCATGGACAGCCAATCCAGTGACTGCTTGGCCGTTCGGATGCCGCCCGCCGGCTTGAAGCCCACCGCCATCCCGGTCTGTTGCGCGTATTCGCGGATGGCGCGTGCCATCACGAATCCGACCGGAAGAGTCGCATTGATAGGCTCTTTGCCAGTAGAAGTCTTGATGAAATCGGCCCCGGCCATCATGGCCACCCAACTCGCGCGCGCCACGTTACGCAAGGTAAGCAGATCGCCGGTCCCCAGGATCACCTTCATGTGCGCTGTTCCACAGGCTTGCTTGAACGCTGCAATCTCGTCGTAAAGCGCCTGCCAGCGTCCACCGAAAACATGAGCGCGCGTAATAACCACGTCAATTTCATGCGCCCCCGCCTCGACCGAACGCCGGATTTCCGCCACGCGCTCAGCCAGCGGTGACAGGCCCGCCGGGAAACCTGTCGACACCGCCGCAACGTGTATGCGCGCGCCCTGCAACGCATGCAGAGCCGTCTCGACGAACGTGTGATACACGCACACGGCGGCGACCTTGATGTCGAGTTCCGCAATTCCCAGTCGCTCAACCAGATCCTGCCGGATGGGCTGCCGCGCCTTGGCACACAGACGGCGCACCCGTTCGTCGGTGTCGTCGCCGGAAAGCGTCGTCAGATCCATGCAGGTGATCGCGCGCAGGAGCCAGGCCGCTTGCCAATCCTTTTTTACCGTTCTCCGTGTAACGTGCGTCTGGGCGCGGCGTTCGACCGCGCTCGTATTGATGCGAACATCTTTTAAGTAATCCAGGTCGAGGGGGATCCCCGTGTTCGGCAGCAGAGGGCGTCCGGCAAGGTGGGCAATCGCGTCTGCCGGCGCGTCGGAGCTCATCGTGTCGCGCCGTATGAGGTCATGCGCGACACCGCGACGCTGGTCGTAATCGGCTGACATCAGATTCTCCGTGGACTTCGTTCGGCGAATGATTCCCGTGACCGAAAGGCACGCGGCTCGAAACGGCCTCGCGCTGTGTCATTTTACGGCAGATGGGAACAAATATGTATTCCGGTCTGCTGGTCTCGGGCTATCGCTCGCCGGATCCGGACCGCTCCTCATGACGACTTTCACCTTGACACTTGGCCATAGCGAGAATAGGTTAGGGCGCGATTCCTAACGCCCTGGGAGATTGCCTCTGAAAAAGCTCGGAAGAAACATCTGTCTTGTCAGAAAACTCCTGAGTTCCGCTTTCCTCTCCATGGCTTTTGTGGCTGCGTCGTCGCACGCCTCGTCCGCCGCAGCGCGAAAAATCATCTTCGATACCGATCCTGGTTCCGACGACGCGATAGCCTTGATGCTGGCCCTCAATTCGCCGGAACTCGACGTTCGAGCCATCACGGTTGTGCCGGGCAACGTCACCGCACAACAGGGGCTGGTAAACGCTCTCCGCATGGCCTCGCTCGCGAACCGCTGTGATATCCCGATCGCTGCCGGAGCGCAACATCCGCTCTTCCAGAAACTGATCACCGCGGAGTTCTGGCACGGCAAGAACGGGCTGGCCAACGTCGAGTTGCCGCCCAGCAAGTGCAAAGTCGACGGACGCTTCGGTCCAGATCTGATCATCCAGATGGTCCACGCCGCGCCGCACGAGCTCACGCTTGTCCCCGTCGGACCCCTCACCAACATTGCCCTCGCTGTGCTGAAGGACCCGTCGATCGTGCCGCTGGTGAAAGAAGTGATCCTGATGGGCGGCTCAATCACCGGCGGCAACGTGAACGCCGCCGCCGAAGCCAACATCTATAACGATCCCGAGGCAGCGGAGATCGTCTTTCAGGCCGGCTGGCCGCTCACCATGGTCGGCCTCGATGTCGGCGACAAGACGCTGCTCTCGCGCAAACATCTGGCACAGTTGGGACAGACTCACGGTCCCATGAACGACTTCATGGTCCAGGTAGCCAGTTACCTGGTGGCCCTCTCGGAAAAATTCGGCTCCGCCGGCACGCCCATGTACGATCCGCTCGCGGTCGGAGTCGCAATCGATGCCACCCTTGTGAAAGCGCCCGCCATGCATGTTGACGTTGAAACACGCGGCGAATTCACCCGCGGCGAAACGGTCGCTAACCGGCACGGCTATGTAGAACGTAACGTCCTCCATGGAGACCGCTACGTCATCGAAGGCGCCGACAAAGTGGAGCCCAACGCCAAAGTTTGCACGGACGTTGAGGCCGAAAGATTTTTGCAGCTATTCATATCGAGAATCCGCGGAAAGTAAGCCACGGGACCCGCCAAGGAGAAGCGATGTTCACACCGCACAGTCTGGAAGTTGCTCTACTAATGATGATCGGAAGCGCTCTGTTCTGGGGTTCCTGGGCGAATACCTATAAGGGCGTCAAGAACTACCGCTTTGAGTTGTTCTACTGGGACTATGCTGTCGGAATTTTCCTCATCTCATTGATTCTCGCCTTCACCATGGGCAGTACTGGAAACGACTCCTCGAGCTTTCTAAATAACGTGCGGTCGGCGGATACGCAGGACATTGTCATGGCCATGATTGGCGGCGCCATCTTTAACCTTGCCAACTTGCTCCTGGTGGCGGGAATGGACATGGTCGGTATCGCGATCGCTTTCCCACTCGCAATCGGCATCGCGCTGGCAGTTGGAGTGATTTTAAGTTATGCGCTTCAGCCCAGGGGAAACGCCATGCTCCTAGCCGTAGGTGTGGTGTGTGCCCTGGTCGCGGTTTTTCTCGACGGCAAAGCCTACGGCAGTCTGGCGAGTACCGGCAAACAAGTGTCGAAGAAAAGCATCATCGTCTGTATTGTTTCGGGCGTTCTGATGGGCCTGTGGGCCCCATTCATGGCGCGCGCCATGACCCACGCCCAAAATGGTGATCCTCTGGGTCCATATAGCGGCGCGGTATTTCTCACTCTGGGTGCACTCCTCTCCTGCTTCATCTGGAACATCTACTTCATGAAAAAGCCTCTTGTAGGCGAACCCGTAAGTTTCTCGGGCTTTTTCCAGACTTCCATCTCCAATCATCTGCTCGGACTCCTAGGCGGGTTTCTCTGGGGCGTCGCCATGGTGTTCAACCTGGTCGCGGCGAGCTTCACGGGTGTAGCAATTTCCTACGCGATCGGACAGTCGGCGCCTATGATCGCGGCCCTGTGGGGTATTTTTGTCTGGAAAGAATTTGCGGGAGCGCCCGGTAAGGCGAAGCTGTATCTGGTCGGGATGTTCGCGTTCTATTGTCTTGCGATTCTGTTCGTAGCGAAAGCCAACGGGTGAGACACCTCACTACATGCTGGTCTTAGTGCCATGTGCGGTTCTATTGCGACCGATCGGCGCCCTTACTCAGCTGATCGGCTTTCTGCTGCTCCACCGCAGCCTCGGAGTTACGGCCAGTTTGAGTGTAGACAGCAGCGATTCCGCGATGCGGCTCCGCCTCCTGGGGCCGAAGTGTCGCCGCCTCTTCGAAATAGCGCAGCGCATCGGGATACTGCCCGCCTTCTCCCATCTTGTACCCGAGCTTCAGGATGGAAAGGTAAAGCAAATCAGAAGTAGCAGAATCCTGCGGATTGAGTTCGTGGGCGTGATGGAGCGTCTGATAGGCGGGAAGATCTTCGCCGAGCTTTGCCAGGACGGTCCCATGTAAGGCAGCCAGTTGAAATACGTCAGGCCAACGTGCGGCAGCGGCTGCAAGGGCCGTCTTCGCTTCCGCTAAACGATTCAGTTGGTAATAGGCGAGCGCGACGTTGTATTGCATTTGTGGTGATTGCGGCGACAGTTCGGCAGCGCGCTGAAGCGGCTTGAGAGCCGCCTCCGCATCCCCATGTTGACCATAGATCGTGCCCAGCGCAGTCAGTTTGTCTGCGTTAGCGGGATCGTAAAGCTGCTCGCAGATTGCATGCGCTTCCTCTCGCGGTCCTTGATCGAGCTTAGTCGCGCATTCCAGCCTGAGCTTGCTTTCAGCGGAATCGCGCTGCCGCTGCTCATTCGATTGCGCCATGACTTTCTGCGCTTCTTCCTCGCGCCCCTGTTTGCGATACACGGCACCCAGCTGGTACGAAACGCGCGCGTCGTGTGGATTCGCTTGCGCCGCCTCCTTAAGCCAATTCTCGGCAGCGTTCAGATCGCCCTGCTTAAAGTACGCGAATCCGAGATAGTAAGTAGTGTCCGGGAACGGCGGATCGGCAGCGGCCTCGGCTAAGTTCCGGATTGCGCCTGCGAAGTTGCGGTTATCCAGGTCTAATCTGCCAAGATAGTACAGAACATTCGGATGATCTCCCGTTTCGCGACGCACGGTTTCGAATTCGCGACGCGCTTCCACCGGCTTATGCAATTCGAAAAGCGCCACCGCAAGGGGAAATCGTGCCCTCAAAGTCAACTTGGGATCGATCTGCAGCGCAGCCCGGAATTCCGTCACGGCCAAGTCGTACCGATCATTCTTTAGGGCATCGTAACCTCGTCCCAAGTGGGCTTCGGGCGTCTCCTTGGTGGACGGTTTCACGACCTGGCCTGTGCAGCGCCCCGAATCAAAAGTAACGAGCGCAGCAAGCAGGACCAACAGGCATTGCCTAAGTTGACATTTCGGTTTTTGGGTCTTGCTCATCTCACAATCTGGCTGGCCTTCGCGGTAAGTGCGTCCGCAATTGTCTTGATACCAGCCACTTCCTGCGCAGTTGCCGTTTTCACGAAATCGGTAACCAACTTCTCGCAACGTTCTCGAATGCCCTCGTAAGCTGCTGGATCCTGCCCGCGAATCGCGAGCAGTTCTTTGAGCCAGCGTTTGCCGTATCCGGCGTGCATGGTTTCGTCGGCCCAATCGAAGTCCATGTCGTGCTCGCTCAAAGCGTCGCCGTAAGAGTGGAAAAGCTGCGCCCGGGCAGGTTTGTGCCGGATGTTCTTGGTCTCGAAAAAATAGAGCATTCCGAGAAGGTGGATCGGGTCTTCGCCCGAGGCGCTTTCATAAATGTAGGTGCCGAGGGGAATTTCCGCCGGATCGAGGTTCCAAGCCATCAGGCGCTCGTACCCCATCCGGCAGTGACGCGATTCATCATAAGTCCAACGCGCGGAATTATGAATCCACTCCCAGGGCAGGACGTCTGCGAAGGCGCTCAAAATCACGCCTCCGGCCTCGATCGCCCACACTTCGTTCAGGTGACTGATCGCCGAGCGGAGCTGCAGCTGCATTCCTTCCCCGTACGGATAGGCTGGATCGACAATGTCGGGCCAGTAGAATCGGCAGGGCCAGAAGCGCGGGTCGCGCGCTGGCCGATGAGGAGTGGTATATGGCTTTGACCCCGGCATAGGCCCGCCGGAAGCCGCCGATGCGGACGGTCCCACTCCCACACCGCCAACGCTCGACAGTCGGTCCCCGACCGCTTGTGCCCAGGCCTGAGCGTCTTCTCGCAACTCGGGATTCAGTGACAGTGCCCCCTCTGACCACTCCCGGTAGGCACGAATCTGCTCCACTTTTTCCGAGAGTGCGAGAGATAGAAAGCGGTGGGTGGGACCGTCCGCGATCGAATCCGAGGCCTCAAGATACTCCTGATACGCATCACGCAGCGCCGGCAACAGGACTCTCGCTACACCAAGCAGAAACGCTGGCACTGAGGGCGAATGCCTGACGCTGCTGAACAGCTCGATCAGAGCGTGGTCCGCTCCTTCTTCCTCCAGCAGGCGACTCGGAAAGCGAAGCTCAAATACGCGCTCCCGCAGGGCGTGAGCAGTTTCAGCGCTTTGCCATCCGAAACGCGCCAGCCCGGTCTTGATTTCGAGGGGAGCGACGACTGGGATCCAAGCCGCCTCACTGATCAGCAGCGAGCGCTCACAGAAAAAAAAGCGTTTAAGAAGCTGTGCAGTGTCAAACCGCATCCAGCGTGCCCGAGGCTGCGGACTCAACAAAAATTCGGAGGCCTGTGACATAGCTCCTGGGGCGGACACTCTTGTCCGCGCTTTTGTAGCGGGAGGCTCGCGTGTGTCAAGTTTCAGTATCCCGCTCCCCTATTCTAAGGCCCAAGCCACGCAGGCGCAGCGATTTGGGTTTCCCGAAAAAATCGCCGAACCTCGTCGCCGTGCGGCAACGACGGGATGACGCCTTCCTTAGTAACCGCCAGCCCTCCGGTGACCACAGCGAGGCGCACCGCATCCTCGAGAGTTTCGCCGCAAGCAAGCGCCATAGCGAGTCCGGCATTGAAGGCATCACCCGCGCCCGTCGTATCCGCCGCCTTTATCTTGATCGCAGGAACACGAGTGGCAGAAGAATCGGTCACGATCAGCGCACCGTTCTCACCTAACGTCATGACGACCTGCTTTACGCCACTGCGAATCAGTTCACGTGCCACTTGCTCGGGCCCGATGGCAGCATCCGGTGCGTGGCCCGCGAGCACCTTGGCTTCAACCGTGTTGGGCGTGAGAATGTCCACCGCCTGCAAAACAAAAGAGGGAAGAGGCCGGACCGGAGCCGGATTCAGAATTGTGATCGCTCCTCGCGCGCGTCCATGAACCATTGCCGCCTCAGCTGCCGCAACTGGAATTTCTAGCTGAGTCAGAACGACTCCGCAAGAATCGAAGGCCGCCGCGCAATCGGATACGTCAGCCGCTGTCAAAAGATCATTTGCACCCGGATCGATAACAATGCAATTATTCCCGCTCGCAGCCTCGACCACAATAAATCCCACCCCTGTAGGCGCGTCAGCGGTTTGCCTCACGTGGGTGATGTCTACGCGTTCGTCGCGATAAAGCCCCAGTGCCGCTTCTCCAAAACTGTCCCTTCCAATCCTTGCAACAAAGCTGACGTTCGCTCCGAGACGCGCGCAACCCACTGCCTGATTGGATCCTTTCCCGCCAAAGTCCACGCGGTAGCCTGTTCCCAGAAGGGTCTCGCCGCGACTCGGCAGGCGCTCAACTTTCATCGTGAGCCCGGTCGCGTAACTGCCGACCACCGTAATTTTAGGAGCGTTCAACAGGCGAGTCTCCGGAACGAACGCTAAGGCTACCACAGCGGCCGGAGGCCATTTTAAACAGGTTTCGGGAGGGCACGGCTTCAGCCGTGCCGCAAAAGAACTTGCACAAAGCGGGCTTCAGCCCCTGAGGTATCTGCGGAATGGCTTAGCGCCGGGTGCGGGCCAAGTCCCTAATCTTATTCAAGTACCCAACGTAGATCGGGATAGGAATGTCCGGCGAGTCTCCGTCATTGAGGAAATGTTCCAGCCGGATCTCCATCGGAATCGAACGAATGACCTCGCCGAAACGCGGCATCTGGAGATACTTCACGCGCCAGATTTCAAGCATCAGAGAGCGGAACTCTTCGCTGATGAAACCCATCCGCTTGTCGCCGAGATAAATAGCGTCAAAGTGACGCTCGGTCAGCTTCTTCCGAACGGGGTCGTCAGAGGTAGAAAACGCGTAGACCAAGTGAAACAGATCGGCCAAATCACCCCACAGAACCTTTTCTTCAAACGCGCTGAAGCGAAATAGCGTGGCCCCGCGTTGCTGAACGACACGTGCCCGATGGTTCGCCAGCAGTCCGTGGCGGCCAAGTTCGTCACGAAACCAGTGCAGTCTTTCCAGCGTCAGATTGTGATGAAGGAACTCCACGGCATATGCGTTGGGCAGGTACACCTTGGGATCGCCATCCAGACGCGCGATCCAGGGACTCCAGTCCTTTTGTTCGAATTGGCCGAGCAACTCCGTTAATTCAGCCACCGTGACGTCAGGGTGGTACTTCACCGCTTGCCAGAAATGCTCCGTCGAGTCGTACGTCGCGCCATAAAGTTGGATCCCTTCAGCGATCGGATACCAATTGGAGAGCACGCGGCCCGGCAACGACGACGAAGCGCTCCAGCAGTTCACGGAATGCTTCCACTTCTCCTGGACCGCCAGAAACGCGTCGGCATAACCGGTTGGCGTCGGCTCCTTCACACGAGCGATTGCCTGCTGGAGTTCGTCCCTGGTGTGTGTCAGCAGCGCCTCCAGGGGACGCTCGTCCGCCATGGAGACAACGCGACTCTCAATTCCCCGGAGCAGTAACTCGCGCGCCAACCGCCGCCGCTCCTCATCCCTGATACTCCCAGGCCAGCGCTGCGTTTGGGACTCGATGTACGGGAACACTTCAGCCAGAGACTTGAATTCGATGAAGCCGTGTACAGCAAAGATGACTGGGCGACCCTCTTTCAGGATGACGGTTGACGGTGTGACGATCTGCTGAAGAGAGACTTGTTGTGTTTGCGCCGAAGCACCCAGAGCCCCGGCGAGCAGAGCAGCGCAGATCATCCATCGAGACATACACCGCGATTGTCGTTGCAAGACTCTCATGTCGTCGCCATCGTCGTTTGCTGGTCCATCATTCTACCAACGCTTTTGATATTCGAAACTCAGTCACGATGTGAGCGGGGCTGCACTCCTTGACGCTCCCCCATGCGAATGTTAGATTTTCGGTTCCACAAGCGTGAATCTGGGGGCTTGACTCTGAGTCGGCGGGATAAGACGCGTCATCTTGTCGATCCTCATCCAGTCGACTCTGGTCGCCGCAACTTTCTGATCCGGTGTTGCCAGGGAGCCTCAGCAGCTCTGATTCCCGCAAGCCTGCGCGATCTTGCCTTTTCTCTTGATCCTCACAACGCTTCGCCCGAGGGAGAGTTCCATCTTCATCCTCACTATCGCAGCCAGACCCCGCTCGACGCCACGCTCCTCAAGGTGAAGGCCGGACTCGATGACTTCATTACCGAAAAATACGCCGACCAGATCGCGGCGATTCTCGCGGAGTGGAGTGAAAATCTGCTGCGATCTCCGCAAGACGTGAAGGCGGTTGAAAGAGTTCTCACTCCGAGTTTTCAAGGCTTCTCGCAACGTCCGCAGGACTCGCGACCAGTGCGTCCGGGCCCAGTTGAAGCCCGTCAGCGCAAATTCGCGCGCCAGAGTTCTCTCGGGCGAGATGCCTTCCTCCAGGAATTGCGCTCTGACCTGGGCACGTTTTCAACAATCCTGACTGCGGAATTTCAGGTGACGAGTATCAACGCGAGCGCGCAGCCTCCAGCCACGGTGCAGAGCCCCCTGCAAGTGCAGACTCGCGTTCGCTATGAACTCGTCGGCACTGGCCACGATTTCTACCGTGAGCAACGCGTGGGCTACTGGGATCTAGCTTTGGAAGCAGATTTGTCGGGCGACTTTCGTCTGCAAAGCTGGCAAGCGCTCGATGAGACTCGCAGCCGCTCCTTCAGCCCCGTCTTTGTAGACATTACGGCGCAGACTCTCGGCGGCAATTCGTCCTACTCTTCGCAGTTGCTCCGGGGAACTGACTACTGGCGCACGGTGCTCGACGGCGCGAGTGGCATCGACATCTACGGGCACAACGGCGTGTCGATCGGCGATATCGACGACGATGGTTTCGACGATCTCTATATTTGTCAGCCCGCCGGCCTTCCGAACCGACTCTATCGCAATCGAGGCGATGGAACATTCGAAGACATTACGGAAGCAGCCGGCGTCGGTGTCCTCGAAAACACTGCGTGCGCGCTCTTCGTTGACATCGATAACGATGGCCGCCAGGACATGATCGTAGTCCGCGCCAACGGACCTCTACTATTTCTGAACCAAGGGGGGGGCAAGTTTCGCCAGAAACCAGATGCATTTCAGTTCGCCACTCCTCCGCAGGGAACGTTTACAGGCGCAGCCGTCGCCGATTATGACCGCGATGGCTGGCTGGACATTTACTTCTGCCTCTATGTCTATTACCAGGGTGCGGATCAATACAAGTATCCGTCTCCTTATTACGACGCGCAGAACGGACCACCCAATTTCCTGATGCGCAACCACCGCGACGGGACCTTCCACGACGTCACGAAAGAATCGTATCTCGATCAGAACAACACGCGCTACAGTTTTTGCTGCGGGTGGAGCGATTTCAACGGCGATGGATGGCCCGATCTCTATGTAGTGAACGATTTCGGCCGCAAAAACCTCTATCGTAACAATGGCGATGGCACCTTTACCGATGTCGCGGCGCAGGCGGGAGTTGAAGACATCGGCGCCGGCATGGGCGTCTGCTGGATCGACTACGATAACGACGGAGCCACGGACCTCTACGTCGCCAACATGTGGACCGCGGCCGGTGAGCGCATCTCGACACAGGAAATCTTCAAGAAGAATGCTCCCGAAGAAGTACGCGTCCTCTATCGCAAGCACGCGATGGGCAATTCGTTGTTTCGGAATCCGGGCCTCCAGCCTTCCCCCGTGTCCTCCGTGTTCCCCGTGGTTCAAGCTCCTACTTTAACCATAGGGGACGAAGAGGATCACAAAGGAAAGCCGGAGCCCCGCCTCAGTTTCCAAGACACAACGGACGCCTCCGGAGTAGCCATGGGTCGCTGGTCGTGGTCGAGCGACGCCTGGGATTTTGATCACGATGGCTTTCCCGATCTCTATGTAACCAATGGTATGGTGTCCGGTCCATCGCGGGAAGATCTGAACAGTTTTTTCTGGCGGCAAATCGTCACCAAATCACCCGAGCAATCCAAGCCTTCGCATGAATACGAGCAGGGATGGAACGCGATCAACGAACTCATACGTGCCGACGGTACCTGGAGCGGATACGAGCGAAATGTTTTCTACGCGAACAATCGTGATGGAACGTTCTCCGATGTTTCCGGCGCGGTGGGACTCGACTTCCTCGAAGATGGCCGCGCCTTCGCCCTCGCCGATTTCGATCACGATGGACGCCAGGAAGTGTTCCTCAAGAATCGCAACGCTCCCCAGTTGCGTATTTTGAAGAACGTGATGGACGATCTGCCGCCATCGATCTCTTTCCGTTTGCGCGGTACGAACAGTAATCGTGACGCCATCGGCGCGTCCATCACGATAGAAACCGAAGCCGGCCGCCAGACACGCTTCCTGCAAGCCGGATCGGGGTTTCTCTCCCAACACAGTAAAGACGTGTTCTTCGGCCTGGGAGCGACCAAGGGCACCGTGCGAGCCTCGATCCGTTGGCCGAGTGGCCTGATGCAGGAACTTCACGACCTACCGCCGAATCACCAGATCTGGGTAGAAGAGGGCTCCCAACCGTCTCGGACCGAGCCATTCAAGGCGATAGCCACGGGGCGGCACAAGAATGCAGCCCACGGCGCAAGCCGTGGGTCCGCCGGAGAAGATGACCAAGCCCCGAAGGGGCGAAAGAATGGCAGCGGAGCTTCAGACACAGCGCGAATCCGCGTAACAACGCCGCAACCCGAAGCACTCCCCACGACCGTTGAAACATGGCTGCTGGCGCCCATTTCAGCGTCCGACTTTTCTCTGCCCGATCTCACCGGACAGACGCGCACTCTGGCGGCAATGCGCGGCAAGCCGGTACTCCTGAACTTTTGGGATGCGCAGTCTCCGCGCTGCCAGGAAGACTTAGTAACGTTCAACAAGAAGCACGGGCGCTGGGCCGCTCAGGGTCTGCAATTGCTTACCGTCAACGTGGACCAGGCGGTCGGCGGCGATAGCTTTCCGCCAATCACTCGCGGGGCCGGTTTTTCCTTCCCCATCCTTCGCGGATCGGATGACGTCGCCGCCGTTTACAACATTCTCTATCGCAATCTATTTGACCGGCACCGCGACCTCGGCCTGCCCACATCGTTCCTCATCCACGAAGCCGGGGACATCGTCAAGATTTACCAGGGGCCGGTAAACGCAGACCAAGTCGAACAGGACTTCCGCCACATTCCTCGAACCTTCGCCGAGCGCCTAACCAGAGCGCTGCCTTTTCCCGGCATCACCGAAGCCACGGAGTTCACCCGCAACTATCTTTCGTACGGTTCTATTTTCTTTCAGCGCGGATACTACGATCAGGCCGGCGCCGCCTTCGAGCGCGCCCTCCATGACAATCCCGACAGCGCCGAAGCCTTGTATGGCCTGGGCAGCGTCTATCTGAACCAGCAGAAGACAGCCGAGGCGCGCGAGAGTTTCGAGCGCGCCACCAAACTTCGCGCCAGTTATCCGGACACGCTGGCGAATTCCTGGAACAACCTCGGCCTGCTCTCCGCGCGGGACGGACGCACCGAGGAAGCGATCGGATACTTTGATCAGGCCCTCAGGCTCAGTCCCGATCACGTAGTTGCGCTCGAAAATCTCGGCAGCGCCTATCGCCAACTCAAGCGGTGGGACGATGCCCGCAAAGCGTATGAGCGCGCGCTTACAGTCAGCCCCAATGATCCTGAGGCGAACTACGGGCTGGGCATGGTGTTTGCGCAAACCGACGACACGGCGCGCGCTCTCGAACATTTGACGAGAGCCTTGCAGTCGCGTCCGGCCTATCCCGAAGCCCTGAACAATCTCGGAATCCTCTATCTTCGAACCCAGAGGCGGGATGAAGCGGTCGCGAAGTTTGAAGAGTGTATCCGCGTAGCGCCGGACTTCGATCAGTCTTACCTGAACCTGGCGCGGGTCAATGTAGTGGAAGGCGCGCCGGACAAGGCTCGGGCGGTGCTGCTGGAACTCCTCAAACGGCATCCGGGGCATGCGCAGGGGCAGAAGATGCTTGAGCAATTACGGCGTTAATTGGATGGGTGTGGCGTCTCCGCCTTCAGCAGTTCCACAAACATCCCGTAAAACCTCTCCGTATTCAAATCCACCTGTATCTCCACGGGCTGCAACTCGACCTTAGGCCTATCCTTATCGTTCCAGGTCAGGATGTTTCCGTAATTCGCGCCGTGGCCCAGATCCACATCCACGAAACGTGTTTCCTTCTTCGTGATCAGGCTGGGATCGAGCCACGCCGCCGCTGCCAGTTCGTCCCACAAGTAGTTGTATTCACCGAACAGGCGTGCATAAGTGCCGACGTAGCGTGCCGCCGGCGAGTTACCGGCTTTGATCCGGTTGATTAAATCCTGCGTCATTCTGGTCTTGACGGAAATATCCACCGTCGTGCAGACAATCTTCTTCCACGGCGCCCGCAGCACAATGTGCGCGGCTTCCGGATCGAACCAGACATTGAATTCGTGCCTTGGAGTATTGATGAACTCGGGATCAGTGGTCTGTGGATTCAGACTGGCGCCCATGAAGACCATCTCTTTGGCCAGTACGGCAAATTCGGGATCAATCGAGATGGCCAGCGCCAGGTTGGTCATCGGGCCGCCCGCGTAGATCGATACCTGGTTCGGATACTTGTGCACCATGCGGATCAGGAAGTGCACGGCATCTTCGCCAGCCGCCTTGGTGGTGGGCTTGCCTTCCGGCATTTCTCCTAACTGGTCCGGAGGATGATAGAACTTTGGAGTCCACGCTCCCAGCCAGGTTACGCAGCCATGGCGCTGCTCCCAAAGTTCTGTCTCTTCTTTCGTTCTTACCAGCGGATACTCAGCTCCCGGTACAACCGGAATGTCAGTGCGTCCGATCAGTTCGAGCATACGCAAAGTGTGAGCGACTTCCGACTTGAGCCACTGATCGCCAGTGACCACGGTGACGCCCAGCACTTCCGTCTGCGGAGACTGAATCAGGAGCAGTGTGGATTGCAGATCGGTGCCGGCAGGTCCCGCGGCGTCCTGGTCGATGATGATCTTGCGTTTTTCCTGGCCCCAGGATGGGAAGCACGTAATTAAAAGTAGTGCGAATATCAAAACCCGGATTCGGCCCGACTGCATCATTCACCTCAGATTTTAAGGGCGATTACCAATAAATTTGATCGGGGAGGGCACGGCTTCAGCCGTGCCGATCAGCTTGCATTTTGATCGGCTTGAGCCGCTGAGGTGAGCCTTCTGTCGATCAAAGCAAACCGCAGGGGCTAAAGCCCATCGAACGAACTGCTTTGTGGCACGGCTGAAGCCGTGCCCTTCCCGAAATCTCTACCCCGAAATCTCTGCAGCTGAATGTGAGATTGCGTCACTATTTCCCCGCCAGCCGCCCAATCAGCAAGTCAAAGAACCGCGCCGAATCCACATCCACCCCAACATTGGTATTCGGCACAAACTTATCCCGCACCACCGGAGACGTCTTCGTACTCGCCAGAGTCGGCGCCGAACCGCGAATCGTCATGCTCGCAGCCGCATCTTTCTCCATCCCGGGACGACGCTTCAAATCGCCGGCAATTGGACTGTAGCCGAGCGTCTCCCCAGCCGTCAGTTCGCCGGTGGTCTCGACATCCACGTAATATTCCTGCCACTTCAGAATCGTGGGGTCGAGAAATGCCGCGACCGCCAGCGAATCGTGCATGTTCGGACCGACGAGGAATCCGCGCTCCCGATTGTGGTTGATTGCGTTGCGGCCGATTTTCGCGGCAGCCTGGCTGACGGGATTCTGCGCGGCTTCGAGTACGCGCACATGGTATTCAGTCAGAGATGTCTTGCGCGTGACATCGAGACCGACCATCGTGATCGGAATGCCCGACTGAAACACGATCCGCGCCGCTTCCGGGTCCACGTAAATATTGAACTCCGCAGCAGGAGTGATGTTGCCACCAGAAAGCGATCCGCCCATCATCGTCAGTCCGCGAACCATGCTTGCCAGTTCCGGGTCGGAGCTCAGCGCGGTGGCAATATTCGTCAGCGGGCCCAGCGTGATCAGCGTTACTTCATGCCGATACTTGCGAACAATCTTCCGAATGTAATCGGCGGCGGGCTCGGCGACGGGCTTTATGGTCGGCTCCGGAAAGACTGCGCCGCCCAATCCATTCTCACCGTGCGCGTAGCTGGCAGTCACCAAACGGCGCACCAGGGGCACCCGCGCCCCCGCAGCCACCGGAATGTCGGTACGCCCGGCGATTTCCACCAGACGCAGGGCGTTGGGAAGTGTCAATTCCAGCGGAACGTTTCCGGCGACCGGAGTGATAGCTTCAATCTTCAATTCCGGCGAGAGCATCGCCAGCAAAAGGGCCAGAGCATCGTCCACGCCGGGATCAGTATCGATGATGACCTGGAACGGCCCACGTGCCGTCGCGGCCTGACCTTCGGAGGCGACAACATCCCGTGCCAATCCGGTGGCCGCCACAACCGCCGCGGATGAGGTCACAAACCGGCGTCGAGTCATTCCGACAGAAAGCTTCGAGTCCATGTCACTCCTTAGACCAATCGTGCCTGAGTGTCTTATCGTAGCGCCGACATCCTGCCGGCTGTCGCGAGAGCCTGCCCTGAGCTTGTCGAAGGGGCGTCTCGCCCTCGGCTCGACGGAGGGTGGCGCTGCTTACTGGCCCACTCGCGGCGCCTGTGTCATCAACTTGATGTAGAGATCGTACAGCTTCGGCGCATCCACATCGAACTGAACCATGGCTTTCCGTTCGTACGAGGGAAGTTCCGTCCCCGGAGACCAGAACAGCGTTTGTCCGTAACTGGGCCCGTGGTCGATATCGATATCGACATAGAGCTCTTTCTGCCCCGTGATGATCGACGGCTCAACCATTGCCGCGGCCGAAAGCTCATCCCACATGAAACTTTCAACGGAATATTTGGTGAGATAGCGGGCCACCGGCGTATCGGCTTTTGAGATCGCCGCCTGGATTTCCTTGCCCAGCTTGGTTTTTATCGAAATATCAATCGGCGTGATCACAATGTTTTTCCACGGAGCGCGCATCGTGATTCGTACGGCTTCCGGGTCAAACCACCAGTTGAATTCGCGGCGACCGTCAACGCCACCGATCCCGCCATTGTCCGAGTACATGCCACTGCCCATCAGCACAAGGCTTTTTGCGAGGGTTGCCACTTCCGGATCGAGGCGCAGCGCGAGTGCGATGTTGGTCAGCGGACCGCCGGCCCATATCACAACCTCTCCGGGATGTTTATGCACCATGCGAACAATGAAGTGCGCAGCGGTTTCGTCGAGCGGCTTGGTGTGCGGCGCGCCCTCGACCAGCGATGGGACTACATCGGGCTCGTGATATCCGGCGCGAAAGGCAGGCGGAGTGTCGGCAGGCCGATTGGAAAAGTCGCTCCAACAGCCCTTATACCGAAACTTACCGTACAGCGCTTCCCAACGTTCGCTCTCATCTTTAGAGTTGAGCAACGGAAACTCTGCGCCCTGAATGACCGGAACATCAGTGCGGCCGGCGATTTCAAGCAACCGCAGCGTGCGCTGGGTTTCCTCCTTCACCCACTGATCTCCGCTTACGGTGGTAACTCCCAGTACATCGAACTTGTCGGACTGAAGAAAAATGAGAATAGATTGCATGTCGGTCGTCGCAGGACCGCGTGCGTCCTGATCGACAATGACTTTGATTTTTTGCGCTTGCAGTTCGCTAACGATGGTTAACACCAAAACGGCCGTCAACAGAACGATGACGCCTCGTTTCTTCATTAGACGTTCCTCATATTGGATTTGCTCGGCTGCACGAAGACGCTGCATTGTAATGCCTGGGTTGTGAACTCCCCCAAGAACTTTTGGTCGAACGCTCGCCGCCACGAGTTGTAAAATTATTCGTCAACACTAACGGCTGAGGATCGTCCCTTCGCGATTCGCATTTCATGAGCCCTCTCCACGCCAGCGCGCAACAATCCGTCTCTTTGGAGCGCCGACTCGCAATCCTGATGGTGATGTTCCTCGCGCTCGCCGTACCCGTTCAAACTCGCGGACAATGTCAGCCCGCCAGTTTGGTCAAGCCAGACAATTCCGGAGATCAAAATTCTTCCACCCGAACACCTCAGTTCTACGACGAGCCTCAGTTCACGGTGGCTGGCGTCGCCGATACTACGAATCTCGGTGGACACGGCTCCGATACGGTCATGCGTACCAAAGAAGCGCTTGCTAAGGACACCGCGTCGCTGAGCGGACAAACAGGTCCGAACCAATCGGCCACCCCGACTGCAGCAGTCGAAAAGTCGCTGAGCGATCACACCTACGAACTCGCAGTCGCAGATGCGAGCACCGGCAGATATCAGGACTCGCGAACGAAAATTCTTGCAACGCTCACGCGCCAAGATATCCCTCTTCAAAATCAAGCCGAGCTGCACCACCTGCTCGGTGATGTCGAAGAAAAACTCAACAACCCGCTGGCTGCCGTTCGCGAGTACCAGCGCGCCGCGGAACTCAACGCGAGCGAGCCTCATTTCTTCGATTGGGGAGCGGAACTTCTCGTGCACCGTGCGGCCGAGCCCGCCATCGAAGTGTTTTCTAAGGGCAATCGCCTTTTCCCGCGCTCCACGCGCATTCTCATCGGTCTCGGAGCGGCTTTGTTTGCACGCGGCTCCTACGAGCAGGCTGTGCAGTGTCTCTGCCTGGCTTCCGATCTGAATCCCAGCGACCCAACTGCATACGTATTCATGGGCAAGATGCAGAGTGCCGAGGCCATTCCCTCCGACGCCCTTCTGGAGAGAATCGCACGTTTCGCTCGGCTCCAGCCCGACAACGCTCTGGCGAATTACTATTATGCGGTTGCTCTGTTGAAGCGCTCAAAGAGCACCCATGACGCGAAAACCTCCACGCAAGCCGCGTCCCTGCTAAAAAGGGCGGTTCATCTCGATCCCAGGCTGGGTCTTGCTCAGCTGCAATTGGGGATTCTCTTTGCCGACCGCAGAGATTTTCCCAGCGCCATCTTGGCGTACCAACAAGCAATAGCGGTCAGCCCTGAGCTTGAGGAAGCGCACTTTCGGCTCGCCCAGGAGTATCGCCGTGCAGGCGACAAAGCCAACACTCAACGCGAGCTGCAGCTCTACGAGCAGTTGTCAAAGAACTCCGCGGAACAGGTGGAACGTCAGCGGCGCGAAATCCAGCAGTTCGTGGTGACGCTGCGGGACCAAAAGCCCGTAACGCAAGTACCACCGAAGCCGTGAATAATGGCCAACCTCATTGGGCGGACGGCGTTGGCGCGGTCATCAACGTGACAAACATCCGATAGAATTTTTCCTTGTCCAGGTCCATCAGGATCTCGACTGGCTGCACGGGTAGGACTGGCTTGTCTTTTTGAGTCCAGGTCAAGGTGTTGCCGTATCCAGCTCCGCGGTCGAGGTCCACGCTCATGTAGCGTGTTTCTCGTTTGGTGATCAGGGTAGGATCGATCCAGGCGGCCGCGGCGAGTTCGTCCCACATGTATTCGCCGCCCGGCCCCGACTGGAAGAAGCGGGCGACGTAATGAGCTGGCGGAGTCCCGCTTGCGTCGATCTGCTTGATCATGGCGGGCGTCAGGCGAGTCTTGATCGAGATGTCGACGGGTGTGCAAGTGATCTTTTTCCAGGACGCACGCAACACGATTCGTGCTGCTTCCGGATCGAACCAGAAATTGAACTCGTGGCGGGGGTTATTGACGAACTCCGGGTCGTCGGTCTGAGGCGCCAGGCTTCCGCCCATGAAGACTAATCCCTGCGCGAGTTCGGGGAACTGGGGATCGATCGAGAGCGCGAGCGCCAGGTTGGTCATCGGACCGCCTTCGTAGATCGTGACCTGGTGCGGGTATTTGCGCACCATCCGGATCAAAAAATGAGCGGCGTCTTCCACTGCGGGCTTGATAGCGGGTTGGCCTTCGATGAGTGACGGCACGACGTAGGGTTCGTGCCACCAGCGGTCGTCCCAGGCGCCGGCGAAGGCGACCTTCCCGTAGCGCTCCTGCCAGAGCTGCGCTTCCCGGCGAGTTCGTACCAGAGGGAAAGCGGCTCCCGGGACAACTGGAATGTCGGTGCGTCCGATGATTTCGAGTAAGCGCAGCGTGCGCGCTACTTCTTCGTCGCGCCACTGGTTTCCGCTGACGACCGTAATCCCCAGGACTTCAATTTGACGAGATTGAATCAGGAGAAGCAGGGTCTGCATGTTGCTGCCGCCGGGGCCGGAGCAATCCTCGTTGATGATTACTTTGCGGCGCTGCTGGGCGGATGCAAGACAGCTGACCAGAAGAAGAAAGCAGCAGAGTTTTGACTTCATGAGGGCGGTTTGTATCTTTCTGAGCATCGTATTCAGCGAATGTTTAGTACCCCACTACCCTACCCCTCCGGTCTTTTGGAATCAGCATTTTAGGTATTCGTCTGACTGCAAAATATTGAGAAGCAAAGACTTATACGTAAAATATAGATAAGGCGATACTTAGACGGCATTTTGGCTCTGGTGTTTTTCAAATAGCAAATACGCTCTGCATGCGTATAGCTACATTGTAACAGGCAGGTCAAGGTAATCAAGACGGAGATCGCGTGCCTGCAATTAATTGGGTAATTCCGGGCTTACCTTTTTTGAAGGGGCCGGGTCATTAAGTCAATGTAGATCTTGTAGAACTTCTCGGCGTCGATATCGAACTGGACATTGGCAAGGCGGAGGTAGGACGGGACTTTGGTCTTCTCGCCCCAGAAGATGGTCTTGCCGTAGCTGGCGCCGTGGTCCACATCAATGTCCATGTAGAGTTGCTTCTGGCCGGTGATAATGGATGGATCAATCAGCGCCGCGCCCGCGATTTCGTCCCACATGTAGCCCGGGAGCGAGTACTTGTCCAGATATTGCGTGACCGGAGTGCCCGCCTTCGCTATGGTGGCTTTCATCTCGGTCGTAAAGCGCGTCTTGACGGAAATATCGATGGGGGTAATGGTCATCTTCTTCCACGGAGCGCGCAGGACGATCTGGGCTGCCTCCGGATCGAACCACCAGTTGAATTCGCGGCGGGCATCGAGGGCGCCGGGATCAATCGCGCCCTTGTCGGCGTACAACCCGCCACCCATCAGGACGAACTCTTTGGCGAGCATCGCTACTTCGGGATCGAGCTTCAGCGCCAGGGCGTAGTTTGTGAGCGGGCCGCCCGCCCACAGCACGACTTCGCCGGGATACTTGTGCACCATCTTGACGATGAACTCGGCGGCGGTCCCGGGAGCGGCTTGAATGTGAGGCGTGCCTTCCTTCATCGGAGGGATGACTTCGGGCGGGTGGTAAGGCTCGTCGTAGATGGTGGAGCGATTCGCGTTGAACCTCTCGGTCCAGCAGCCTTTGTATTCAAGCTTTCCGTAAATCGCTTCCCATCGCTCGGTTTCCTCTTTGGAATTCAGAAGAGGGAATTCGGCTCCCTGGATGACGGGAACGTCCGTCCGGTTCGCAATCTCGAGCATGCGCAGGACGTGCTGCGTTTCTTCACGTACCCACTGGTCGCCGCTGACAGTTGTGATTCCGAGGACGTCAAACTTTTCCGACTGCAGGAAGACTAGGATGGCCTGTTGATCGCTGGTGCCGGGGCCGCGGGCGTCCTGGTCGACGATGACCTTGAGCTTCTGGGAAGAAGCGGAGGAAACGGCCAGAAAAACTGCGAGAAACAGCTGAGTGATCTTCTTGCATGGGCCCATTATTTGCCTCAGGAATTATCTCGCTAGCAAATTTGAGGGCAGACTGAACTCTGGTTTCGCCAGAGCTTAGCCTGCCCGAAGTTGAAAGGCACTATGCAATTCGTCTTAGAACGTGAGTTTGAGCGCGAATTGAATCAGACGTGGGTTGTTCACGGTTTGAGTTACTTTCGCAAAACTTGAGGATGAACTTAGATTCTGCATCCCGGTACTGTCGCCAGGCAGAAAGAACTGCGCATGGTTAAAGAGATTAAAGAACTCAGTCCGGAAATCGAGTCGCATTCCCTCGTATGGTAAGGGGAAGTGTTTGATGAGAGAAAGGTCCGTGTTTACAAACCGCGGACCGTACATCGGAGCGCGGTTCGCGGTGCCAAGCTTTCCGTCCGCTGCCTGAACAAAAGCGCAGTGATTAAACCAGTTCTGCAGAGTGTGGACTTGAGATGGCGCAACGCAGGCCGGATTGGCCGCTACCGCCCCGGCTTTGTTGGGGTCTCCCACCTGATCGGGTCTGTTCAAGTTGTTTCCGTTCCATGAGAAGGCAACTCCGGAATTGTTCGACGAGACGACGAAGAGCGGGAATCCCGTCGTCACCCTTTCGATCACGTCCACTTCCCAATTTCCAAGAGCAGCGTTGACCGGGCCGCTCCAGTTGCTCCCGAACTGTTTACCCTTGCCGAACGGTAAATCATAGAGAATGCTGGCTGTGAACTGGTGATTGAGGTTGAGTTGAGACAGGCCCCAATCCGCCCTACTGGTGCCCGGCAACGGGTAATACGTTGCACCAGGTGAGGTGCCCAAGCCGTCCGCAAAGCCCGAGTCGAAAGTGCGTGAATAGGTGTAACCCAAAAGCGCGTAAAGCCCATGCCGCGAGCTCTTGGTCTCAGCTTTCACCTGAAGAGAATCGTAGCGAGCGTTTCCCGCGTCATTGATACTTGCTACCGTGGTGAACGGGCCGTATGGCGGAGTAAGGGCTCCGCCACCCGGAGCACATCCAAGTGTGTAGGTGGGATCAAAGTTTGCGCTTGCGGGGTCGCAGGCGCTCGGAGATCCGACGTTCAGGTTTAGACCGTCGACCAGAATGTGATGGCTGCGAGACCCCGCATAGCCGGCGGTCAAAACGATGTTGCCGGGCAATTGGTGCTCAATGTTGAAATTGAACTGTTGGACCCGGCCCTGCTTGAAGTTCACGTTTTGCGATTGAATGGTTCCGGTGAAGTCTTGGGGGTTCGGAGGGCCGTTATTGAAAAGAAACGGGCCCGTGAAACTATTGACTGTGCCGCAGGGCACAGGATCCGCTGCAGTAGCGTTGCCGAAGGGGCAGGGGCCGATACCGAAGAATCCGTAGAAATTGTCTGATTCGGCAAAGTATGGAGGATTCTCCCATAATCCCTGCGCACCCTGGTTCCAGGCAGAGTCGTGAAACATAGCGTACCCCGCGCGGAACACTGTGTTCTGGCTTCCAAGCACCTTCCACGCCAGCCCGATACGCGGCTCGAAAGCGGTCTTGTCGAGCTCAATGCCTACTCGTCCGTCTGTGTGAACACAATTAGAGCAACCGCTGATCAGGTCGCTCGAACCAGCAACCAGATACTGACCAGTCAAGAAGTTGAAGTCTGCCTGGCGATTATGAGCCTCCGTGATCGGCGTGACGATAGCCCAAGCCAGTCCGAGATTCAATGTCAGGTTGTTGGTCACCCGCCAATCGTCCTGAATGAAGGGCCGGAACAGTTTCCAGCGGCGCCCCGTCGTCGCTCCCAGGAAGGTCTGATCGTGGATCGCCCCACCAATCTGGCCAAGAAGAACATCCGACGCAACATCCCCGGTAAAGAAGCCGGCCTGAATGAAGAAGCCGTCCTGGAAGGCGTTGGTTTCAACATTCATCTGCTGGAAGCGAATTTGCCCGCCGACCCGGATGTTGTGGCGACCGCGAATCATATCGAACGTGTCAGCGATCGAGAACACGTTGGTTCCGCCCTGGAAGGGAGCAAATCCTCGGTCGCCAAGAGACCAGTAACTTCCCATCAGGGTGGAAGTCATGCCGCAGCTAATGCAGTCTTTTGTCGACTGCGTGACAATGCCAGCCGGCGCTCCCGGACATTTACTGTTCAAATTGGCGCCTTGAATGCCGAGGACGGCTGCAGTGCACGTACCATCGCCGAACGATTTGATGTGATTAAAGATACGATTGAAGCCAGCAGTGAACTGGTTGATGTTGCGTTCGGAAAATATGTGATTTTCCGAGATCGCCACGTTACGGCCATGGTTGCTTATATTTTGAGTGCTGCCAAATGCACTCTGTTCGGCAAATCCCGGCGAACCGCCGGGAACGAAGGAATTAGCCTGATCGTAGCTGAAGCGCGCAAACACGGCGTCCTTACTCGAGAAATTGTGATCCACGCGAACGTCAAATTTCCCTTCGTTCAGCTTTCTCACCGGGACGTTTGCGTAGTTGATGCCCAGCGTCGGATCACTCGCATTACTTACCGGGTAAAGGCCGAGCATGCCCACGCCTGCTGGATCGAACATGTTTACCGGAATCTTATTGCAAGCAAACCCCGGGGGCTGACTTCCATCAGAGTTTGCCGGCAGAGGATTGCTGGTGGCCGGATCAGGCGAGTCACACTGGAAAGCCGCTCCGGAGTACGGATTGGTCAGATCGCCGAAGCCGTGTGGGTTATCAGGTCCTCGTAGGTTGTTGACAGGGTCGACGCCGTAGGGATCAAAGGTGAAATCACCAAGGACCATGGCAGGCGTAGGTATCAGTCCCGAGAACGGTATTCCTCGCCGCTGGCGCTTTGCCTCATAGTCAGCAAAGAAGAACGTCTTATCCTTCACGATGGGCCCGCCAAGGGCGCCACCAAACTGATTCAGGTTGAATTTCTCCTTCTCCGAAGCGAAGAAGCTCTTGGCGTTCAGAGACCTGTTTCTGAAAAACTCGAACAGCGATCCGTGGAACTTGTTAGCTCCTGATCTCGTCGTTACGAGCACCGTTGGCCCCGACCGCGTGCCATACTCCGCAGAGTAGTTGTAAGTGAGAACTTTGAATTCCTGGATGTCATCGATCGATGACACAATTGAAATGCCACCGGCGGTGAGCTCATTGTTGTCGATGCCGTCAAGCAGCCAATCGGTGCTTTGAGCGCGTGAACCGCCAACTGAAAGGGAATAGGATCCACGAGTGGAGACCTCGCTACTTGGTCCGCCATTGAAAAAGCTGCCAGGGTTGGTCTCCTGTGTGGTGCCGGGGGTCAGGGTTGCCAACTGGACGAAATTGCGTCCATTCAATGGCAACTGCGCAACCTGCTGTTCTGTGATGACCTGGCCCAATGTCGCATCTGTGGTCTGCACAGCTACTTCGTTTGCGGTTACTTCGACAGTCTGGCTCACCGAAGCCGGCTGAAGGGTGAAGTTCACCTCACGACGCTCATCTACCTGCAGACGAAGATCTTTTTGTTCGACGGGTTGGAACCCTTGCGATTCCACTCGAATCACGTAGATCGAGACGGGCAGCAAAGGCACCGTATAGTAGCCAGAGGCGTCGGTCTTCGCTTCACGGGAGACGCCAGTAGCCTGCGACGTAATCTTTACTGTCGCGCCTGCGACGACGGATCCGGATTTGTCGGTCACCGTGCCGGAGAAACTTCCATTGGCTTGGCTATACAGGAATTGACAGATAGAAAACAGAACGATGGCAAGCAGCGCGCTTCTTTTCAGCATTTGATCCCCCACACGATGTCGCTCTCAAGTGGCGAGCGAATAGGTTCTCCACTACGCACGTGTATCCCGGAGCGTCCTTTTTTTTCAGTGCGGCCATCTAACTGGATTACCTTCCCAAAGTCAAGAGTTTTTGTGCTGGTTCCGCCGGTGCGGCCTGCAAGATCTGCTACTTGTAAGCGCGAATGGTCGTGCCGTCGCGATTCT
>JBKPCG010000081.1:0-8575 GCA_046727255.1 Acidobacteriota bacterium
GCCGACCCAGCCCGCTACTCCGGTCATGTCGACGGCCACACCATGAGCCTTACAGTCACTCGCGGCAAGGAAAAAGTGGGATCCTTCACGCTCATCCGCGGCTCACTCCCGAATCTTACGAAGTGCCGTTAAATCCGGAAAAAACGGCATAGAATAGGAAAGCTTTTGGCGGATTTCACATTTTAGTGGAGGGGGCAATGGCATTCGCGCAAAACTTTGGCAGAGAGCAATCATCGGCGGCACTTCGAACCAATGACCGCTTCACGCTTGCATTGATTGGCATGGGAGTGATCTTCGCTTCTCTAGGTCTGGGCGAAGCCGTGTATCGATTCGCGTTCCAAGATTTCGACGGCGCAACCGATCGCCTTCCGATCGAAATGTTATTCGGACTAGCGTTTGCATGGATGACTACAAAACTGGCGAGAAGAATCTATCTGCACCGAATGGAGACCTCCGCGAAAGTTAACTTTATTCGGGACCGCAGCTACAAGATCCGGCGCGCGGTAGAAGCGATCAACCCTGTGCCTCATCCGAGCCATCACCAGGCGATCCGCGTGATTCGTGAAGAGGTGGATCGAATTGAGCTGGTGTTGACCGAGATCGTTCCCCGGTAGTGTCGGCTGCAGGCGCGACTTCCGATGCTGGTTTTCTATGGAAGTTTTCCTTCCGATGGCCGCTTGCATTATTTTGACTGTGTTTATAGATGGTGGAGGCGGCGGGAGTCGAACTAATCACTATGTTGACAGCACGTAAGTTATTGATTCTAGGAAGTGCCACAAGGGCGAAAAAGGCCCCTTTGCCCGATCCATTGTACGTTTATTGTACGAAAATCTCTTCGCATTTCGACTCGTGAAAAGCCCTGCCACAAGCGAGTATCCCATAGGTTTCGCTTCTTGAGAAGATAGCCGCCAACGCTCCTCGAGGCGCTTTTAGCACTTGATCACTTCGATTCCGCAATGATCGCGTTCGCCGCGTTGCCGGCCACGACCCAGCTTGCCGACCCGGCCACAACGGCTTCATCCTCAAACCACAGGAACCCGAAGTCGTCGATGCACTCGGGAAAATCTGGCTTGATGATGATGTATCCCGGAATCACGGCACCCGGGATATAAGCATTGTCGGCGCGATTGTTACTGTACGTCATCATCTTCGAGACCGTACCGACGCCAGCTACATACGAAGTGCTCGATACCGGGTGCGTGCCGAGAACGTAGTTGACGGCGCGAAGTGTGTATTCGGGGCCCACGAGATCCGGAAACGTCTTGTGCAGGAAATACATTCGGATGGCCATGTCGACAACGGCACCAGATCCGCCCCAGGTGCCGAGGCTAGGGGGCACGCCAAACGGCGTCTCGTCCAGCCGCTTGTCCAAACCCGCCATGTATGTTTTCACCGCTTCGCGCATTTGATCTGTCGCGCTCGCATCCAGGTAAGGCAACGCCCGGACGGCTTTCCAACCATTGAAGTCCATCTGTTCCGGAGTGATCATCTGAGGGAATAATTCCTTCAGACGGGACTTGTATGGCTCGGCACCATTCGTTGCGATAGTCAGTTCCAGAGCCGCAGCCCATTCCAGTCCGGCGCCGAATCGGCCACGGCCGAGGCTGGCCGGCGCCGCCGTTGGCGCAGTCGTAACGCCAGAGCTTGTCGGAGCGCCTGAGCCGCCGCTTGGGCTACGACCGCCCTGAGCACCAGCCACAACACCCTGAGAGGCAGCCAGCACGCCACCTCCGGGAGCGCCTGCCGGAGCTGCTACGCCGGCCGAATTCTGCGTTGGGTGAGCCTTCTCCTCATTCCATGCTTTGATCGCGGTATCGAGGCAGTCTTTCGCTAATACATCGTCCCAGCCTTTCAGCGTATCCGCAGCTGCAGCCAGCGCAGCAATGGCGTTCCACTGGAAAAAGGGATTGTTCGTGGTGAAGATCCAGCGATCGTCCGGCTTGCCGGAGTAATCGCCCTTCGTCTCATTGAGCCCGAGCTTCGGGTTGTAAATGCGACCGTCAGTTTTCGACGCGCCGTCACCCACCTGTGTGTACTGACGCAGATCTGGCTCGTGAGTGCCCCGGATGGCGTGGCCGATGTTGTGAAACTGCGCCAGGATGAGCAGTGCGCCGTGCTTGACTTGCTGCACCGTGTCCGGCACGCTATCGGGACGATGCATCTCAATCTCACGGGCGGTTTCATCCACCGTAAGCTCGTCGTATTTGAGATTGAATTCGCGATACGCTAACGCGAGGCTCTGAATCACGCTCAGCTGCGCAGGCTCCTCGAGGTCGTAGTCGCCGGCATCGTACCATCCGCCTACGTTCATCCCGGGGATGTGATCGCCACCCTTCCACTTCCCGTCCGTTGCCGCGGCCTGATTCCAGCCGTCGAATTGCTCCCCAACTACGGGCGCCATGCGGCCATCATCCAGGTGCGAAGCGCCATGCCACACGCGGTAGCCTTCTCGAACGGAAACGTGATCCATCTGCGCCGCGAGGTGATGATCCAGGCTGTCCTGCCAGATATTGGTGTAAGCGTCCTTTGAGATGGGGAAGGGCGCCGTACGCTGGTCTGCGTACTCGATGGCATAAAGGCCGGGGTCCTTGACCGGGGTGAAGTCGAATTTTGAGTAGATGTACCGCAGCCACGGAGTTGAAGGCGTGATCGGTCCCTCGAACACCTGCTTGTAAGATCCGTCTTCCATCAGGCGCAGCACTCTGGCCGTCTTGGGGGCGTTGTACTTTGGGTCGAGTTCGAGCACCGCCACCTTTGAGAAGCCTGGTGCATAGCCAACCTGACTGTGCGCGATCATCGGCGGACGTGTCCAGTTCGGAATCACGTCCGGCCTGATGTGCCAAACGATGGCGCCAGTGGTCTTGCCTGAAGGAATCAGCGAACGCAGCACAAACCAGCCGTTCTGCGCGCGGTCGCGTCCGTCGAACAGCATGAGGTTGTCCGTATCCGACACGACGTTCACCCGGGCCAGAGCGTCGTCAACCCCCAGAGTAATGCTCTTGCCTTCGGCGAACGGCAGCGGCTGTGTGTATCCCTTGGCCCTATCCCAGTCCTCCAGGTAGTACGCCTTTTTCGGTTCATCCGGCAGGGGCAAAACCGTCGTCATCGGATCGTTCGGGGTACGCGGAAAGATGCCGGCTTTAGTTCCGTCCACCAGGTACGCCTTGCCCATGTAGATCGAAGGAAGGAACTCCAGGTTGAAGCCCGCGCGGCCTGCCAGTTTCGGCGGTAGCGGCTTGTCGAGATTGATGCTGACCTTCACGCCGCCGGGTTCCGCAGCCACTTCCAGTGTGTAACTGAAGTCAAAGGTCGGGAAAGCGAGGTCGGCGCTGAGCCGGTTGTTCGCTTTATCGGCATGGCGATCTTTGAGAGTTGCGACGAGGTCCCACTGCTCGGGCGTGGGCATCAGGCGCACGTCGCCGTTGGTGGCGATGCGCTGGCCGTGGAGAATCATCTCCATCGCGGTGTTCTTCTGGTCCACGAAAATGGGATGGTACGTGCTGTCGTAAAGAAATACGCTGAAGCCTTGGGTATCGAGGTAGTTCTTGTCGGTCACCTTCATCGTAAAATCAGCGCCAGACAAGCCTGGGGCCGAGATCAGGGTCAAGAGAAGACAAACGATGATTCGCGTGAACATGATTCGGATTGATACTGCTCCTTTGCCCAGCATGATATGACAAGGCACATCTAATAAGCAGTAAGCAAGCAGGCCATGCGGCTCCGAGGGAATTCGATCTGGTGTTTCTGATCATCGACGAGATGAAAAGGCACAAGTGCGCCAATTCCCATGCTACCGGCAGTTTTGATGAAGCGTCTCCGATTTGTGAGCATATGCAGTTCCGTCAACGCCTGCCCGGACATCTCCGGCTCGCACAAGGTCTTGGGTGTGTCATAACAGCAGATATTACTCACGCTTCAAGGGAAGATCACGCGAAGTGCATAAGCGTATTTGGCTGGAGCCTGCGCCGGCATCCGGACGTGGAGGCCGTCCGGGCGCTGGTCGAACTGCAGTTTCGCATCGCTGCCTAACAAGGTGACGGACTGTACATGTTCGCTGCCGGCCGTCGAGGCGAGCGCGTGAATCACGGCCTCGCCATTGGTCGGCCAGTCGAGCCCGATCGCATACAGCACGTTGCCCTTGGTCGTGAAACGAAAGTCTTCGGCTGTATAGCGCGTCGTGTCGGTATCGTGAAAGGATCCCGCCGCTACTTTGGTTGGACCTTCGCCATAGACCCTCCACGGCCGAGTGCCGTAGATCGCATCCCCATTCACATTCAGCCACGCGCCGACATCGAGAAGCACTTGCTGCACTTCTTCGGGGATGGTGCCGTCAGAGCGTGGACCGATGTTCAACAGCAAATTGCCATTCTTGCTGACGATATCAATGAGCTGATGGACCACGAACTCAGGCGACTTGAACGTGTCGTCCTTGATATAGCCCCATGATTTGTTACTTACAGAAGTGTCGGTCTGCCAATAGAGGGGACGGATATCGCCAAGCTGGCCGCGTTCGAGGTCGAGCACGCCGGAGTGATCTTGCATGGCATAGTCTTTGTAGTTGACCACTCCAACGTGATCGCCGTACTTCAGAGAACTGTTGTAGTAAAAGGCAGTGAACTTGGTGAGGTTTGGCCGGATCGAAGCCTGACCGATCCACCAATCAAAGTAGACAATGTCGGGATGATATTTCTCCACAAGTTCCGCGCCGCGCGCAAGCCAGTCGTCGGCCCATGCGGGAGAGACGTAAGTGAAGTCATCGTTAAGGGGGACGCCCCAGGGGGCCGCTAACCAGTTGTGAGCCGGTCCGTAGAATGCCGCATATTGCGGATCGTTTATATCACTGGAAATATTGCGGCCCACGCCGAGAAAAAAATTGTGTTCGACTCGATGCGATGACACTCCAAAGTGCAGTCCAACAGCCCGCACCGCTTTGCCCAGTTCTCCCGTGGTGTCGCGATGTGGTCCCAATTTGGCTGCGGTCCAGTCGCTCAATCCGCTGTCATACATGGCAAACCCGTCGTGGTGCTCCGCCACGGGAACGACGTACTTTGCCCCTGATTTCTTGAATAGCTCAGCCCACGCAGCTGGATCGAAGTGTTCGGCTTTAAACATAGGGAGGAAATCTTTGTAGCCGAACTTGTCCTGAGAACCGTAGGTCGCCAGGTGATGCTTATATTCCGGCGATCCCGGCACGTACATATTTCGCGGATACCATTCGTTGCCGAAAGCAGGGACTGAATAAGCTCCCCAATGGATGAAAATGCCGAACTTCGCGTCCTTGTACCATTCGGGCACCTCATACTTCTGAAGTGACTCCCAGTCCGCCCTGAACGGACCCTGTTGATTCGCGGTGTCGACTTTCTTCAGAAAAGTGGCGCGTTCTGGATCGTATTTGCTGCTCGCTTTCTGCCAGATTTGATCGATACTAGCCGGCTCCTGAGTGGCGGTTGGAGCCGTGGCACTCTGCGCGTGCGCCATACAAACCGCAGACGAGAGTAACAAAATTGTGCCAGCTTTAAGAATTGAGAGTGAACGAGGTGAAAGCATTATTGCCCTTTCGTCAGACGCATCATCGATTTCTGCCGGTTCCATTCGGCAGCAACATCAATCCATGTTGACCATGATCTTTCTGAAACGTGATGGATTATCGCTCCAGGAGCGCAGTGCATCCGCCGCTTGCTCAAGGGGAACAACCAGACTCACAGCTTGATCAACGGGAAACGTCTGCGCTTCGAGAAGCTTGATCACGGCCTCGAAATCCGCCGGTTGAGCATTTCTGGAGCCGACAATGTCCAACTCTTTTTGAACGAATAGCCGCGTTTCGTAACTGACCGGCTCCTTTGCGTACCCGATGTACACTACACGTCCGGTGAATGCGACTTCTTCGACCGCTGCTCGGAACGTTGCCGCGGTGCCAATCGCTTCGATGGCGACATCCGGTCCCCGGCCTTCGGTCATTTCCAGGAATCGGTCGTGTAGCGGCTCTCGCGTGCTGTTTATGGTGAGTTCAGCACCGGCCATGCGCGCCAGCTCAAGTTTTTCGTCATCCACATCGATACAGATCGTTCGCGCACGGCGAGAACTTGCGGCTGCAACAACCCCAAGTCCCACTCCGCCACAACCCCAAATCGCAACCGTGTCGTTGGCGGTCACACGTCCGCGAGTGACGGCGTGAAATCCGACCGTCAGCGGTTCCACCAGGCACAACTCTTTCAGGCTCAAGTTAGCGGGATACAGTTTTTCTCGCGGCAGGACAATGAATTCGGTGAGTGCGCCATCCCTTTGCACACCGAGAGTCTGGTTGAACTGGCAAGCGTTCGGGCGTCCACGCAGACAGGAAGAGCATTGGCCGCAGTTCGTGTATGGGGACACCGATACGTTCGTCCCCGCAGACAATGCGCCTTCACGTCCCAGGTCTTCCACCACTGTAGCCGATACTTCATGGCCCAGAATGCGAGGATACGTGACGAGTGGATTCAGTCCGCGGTACGAATTTAGATCGCTGCCACAAAATCCCACGAAGCGGACCTTGAGCAATACGTTCGTATCTGTGAGCACCGGATCGGCGATGGTCTCCACATCAGCCTGGCCCGGTTTGCGAAGCACAAGCGCTCTCATGTCTGTACTTGGGGGAAAGTAATCGGTAAAGTTATCGATGTCAACAACAGAAGCTCGGGACCGAAAACTGGCTTCCGTGGCAAGACCCTATTACGGTCGAAGGTTACTTCACAGACGGCGATTTGAGCTTCTTAGAGTGACGGACTGCTTATGAACATACGAATGAAGGACATCGCGAAAGACCTTGGAGTATCCATGATCACCATTTCCAAGGTCCTGAGAAATCATCCTGACATCGGACAGGAGACCCGCGAGCGGGTTCTCGCGCGCGTGAAAGAGTTGGACTATCGTCCGAACTTCGCTGCCCGTAGCCTGGTGACCGGGCGCTCGTATCTTGTGGGCCTGGTTGTTCCTGATCTGCTGCATCCCTTCTTTGCGGAAATTGCCAAGTCTCTCTCCGAAGCCTTACGACAAAGCGGCTACTATCTGATCGTTTCCTCGTCCGACGAAGATCCGGATCTTGAGGAGGTCGAGATCAATCACCTGCTGGCACGCCGGCTCGATACCTTAATCATTGCATCGTGCCGCACGACCGTAGACGTTTTCTTTCACATCGAAAGACAGAACACACCATATGTATTGATCGATCGATGCTTGCCGGGTCTTTCGGCGAACTTCGTCGGTGTAGATGATGAATCCGTGGGAATACTCGCCACGAAGCACTTGATTGATATCGGCTGCAAAACGATTGCTCACATTTGTGGACCGAAGATCAGTCCCGGGATTCGGCGGATGGAAGGATATAAGCGCGCGCTCGCGCAAGCTGGGATGAAAATCATCGACGATTACATCATCACGCAGCGCAAGGGAGATGTCGGAACCAAACAGGGCGGCGCAGAAGCCATGCGCCAACTCTTAAGCCTCGATCCCAGACCTGACGGGTTATTCTGCTTCAACGATCCCTTGGCAATGGGCGCCATGAATTATGCGCTGGATCACGGAGTTCGAATCCCAGAGGATTTGGCCGTCGTGGGCTGCGGAAATCTCCACTACGATGATTCGCTACGTGTTCCACTCTCCAGCATCGACCAGCATAGCCGGAAAATAGGAGAAGAGGCTGCGCGAATTGCATTGGGCATTCTGAATTTGAAAGTACCGCCAAAGCCGCAAACTTTGGTGCTACAGCCCGAGTTGGTTGTGCGCGAATCGACACAACGACGCATCAGTAAGAACATTTCAAAAAAGGCGCGAACAGGAGTCAAACGAAACCAAAGCTGTTAAAACGGCTCCCTCGCTTGGCAGAACTTTGTTGTCGTCTGGATTTGCTTTGCGCAGTTCGTTACAGTTAGCGATAACGTCATGCGTATGAGATCGACCTTACTTCTATCGAGCTGGACTTCTCTTTTCTTCGGCCTGTGCTGCCTAACCTGGATGGCGAAACAGGCAACTGCCCAATTGTGGGATGTGCCCCCGCTACCTACAGTCAAGTACGCGCAAGCTCAGGACGGTATTAGCGCGACGATCGGGAACGAGAGCGTTCACATCTCCGTTTGCCGTCCCTCCGTTATCCATTTCGTGTCTACGCCCGAACCGCCCACTACTCGACAAATTAAGCCGTGGATGCTCGATTCAAAGGAATCATGTCCAGGTGCAAAGTTTAAAGTGTCAGAAACAACTGATGCCGCGATCCTCACCACCGATACGCTGAAGATTGAGCTCTCGCTCAAGTGGGGCAACGTCCAATTCAGCACGGCAGGGGGCGATAATCTCTTGCGCGAGCGGAACTCGATTCCCCGCACCTACGAACCTGCTGAACTGAATGGCGAGAAGACATTTCACGTTGAAGACAGGTTTGCCCCGGATTTCTCGGAAGGTTTCTACGGTTTGGGCCAACACCAGAGCGGAATGTTCAACTATCGGGGCGCCACCGTCGAACTTGGGCAAAACAACACCGATGTCGCAATTCCTTTGCTGTTGTCGAGCAAAGGCTATGCCTTGATGTGGAACACAGCCTCGC
>JBKPCG010000082.1:0-44646 GCA_046727255.1 Acidobacteriota bacterium
CGGGGGTTTTCAGATCACGGCGCCCTTCGGGAGAGAACGTCGAGCAATAAATCTAGCGACCGAGCTGTCCGCTACTGGCGGACTGCCAGGTCAGCTTCGATGGCCAGGGTTCGCATGAACGTAAAGAACTCTTTCGACTGACCGATGAAGAGTCCGTCAGCCGTCAACGCCTTCAACGCGCCCATGGCCGCGCCTTTGGTCGCGGTCGGACGGATGATCGAACATGCGGGAAGCTTCCGATTCAGGAACGCGGTGGGCTCGGGCATGATCAGGTTGGTTTGAAAGTCCTCGCCGCCGAAGGGAGGAGCATTCAGGTCGGGGAAAGTCACCGTTAAGCCCGTGACGGGATCGACGACGCTGAGCGGAGGCGAGTTGCCGGCTTTGTCGGACCAAGTCTGGAAGTGGGAAATCTCGGTGCCGCCTATACTGAGGACGATTCGCAGAACTTCCAGGCTTGTGACCCGCTGAGCCAGCTTCGGGTAGAGGCTGGTGCCGCCTTGCTCGATGGTCGCGAAGTGGAAGCCGGCGGTGTTGGCAATGGCTTGCGTGAGGTCGGAGATGTGATGAGGCTTTGAGGGATCGGGCTGCACATCGTCATCGGTTCGGGGAATCGCCGGATGCCGCCCGGTGGCGATGCTTGGGATCGCTTGTGGGAACGTATCGCCGAGATCGGGATTTCCGGTCCGGCTGCGGTAGCGTGTATACCAAGTTGTGTCGACCGATAGTTGCATCAGGTTGGTGAGCCGGCCGATCTGCTGAGCCCCTGTTGCCTGGCTGCTGGGAAGAGTCCGGAACTGTTCAAGGTTTACGGGTTCCGCCCCTTTTGAAATCAGGTAGGCGTTGATGAACACTTCATGGGTCATCTCGTCTTCGGTGTTGTCATGAATGTACTGAGGCATGTCTCCGTCGAGGACTTCCAGAGCCTTGGTATATAGAGGGCTGCCGTTGCCGCCGGGGACTTCGGTGTCCTGAATGCCGCCAAGTTCGTTGTACTGCTGCCAGAGATCGGTTTCAAGAATTTCAGCCGCCGCCAGAAAGCGCAGGATGGCGACATCACCCACGGTGATGATGCCGCTTCGATCCTGCGCTTCGGCTTCGCCGGTCAGGAGGGAGCCGGCCGACAAGGCCGCACCGACTACGCCGAGACCTTTCAGAAAAGACCGTCGCCTGATGTCGCTCGCGGATGGAGAGGGATTTTTTTTGGCTGATGGCTCAGTAATCGTGGACGCCATAGTGGCTGGGAAGTTTTCGCGTGCCATGTTTTACACTCCGATCATGTTCAGAAATGATGTTGCGGTGATTTAGCACCACGCGGGTTCGTTCCTGTAGTCAGCCTAGCCGCACGAATAGCTGCGAGTGTCATGGGCAGGTCAAAGGTCTGTAAAATCCTCGCCTTCGATTTGTCAGGCTAAACGGTCAGGAAAGAGCTGAACGGTCAGGAAAGAATTGAGAGCAGTAAGGGAATATTTTGTCTCTGACGGGCCGCAGCGATGCCCACGACGTAGCAGAGTTTTCTACGCTCCCGTTTTCCCGGTCCGCTGGTTGGGAGCGCTTTAGAACTCTGCGTCGCTTTCCGCTATACTGAGCACCGGCGATGGAGTTCGCCATTTAACCGCCCTCGGGGCTGATAACTCCTACAAACTTTGTAGGAGGACTCCCTGGTGAACTATATCTGGATTGCGGTGGGCGCAGTAGTAGGGGCGAGCGCCCGGTACTTCCTCAGCGGTTTGATTGCCCGGAATTTTTCCGCGACATTCCCGTACAGCACTTTATTCATCAACGTGACCGGCAGCCTGCTGCTGGGGTTCTTTCTCGTGTACTCGACTGATCGGGTGCTGCTCGACCCGCGCTGGCGGTTGCTGGTTGCGGTCGGATTCTGCGGGTCGTACACGACTTTCTCCAGCTATGCGTTTGAGAGTTTTGCGCTGCTGGAACAAGGACAGTGGCTGATGGTGGGCCTTAATGCACTAGCGAGCAATGTGCTCTGCCTGGCCGCGGTGCTGGCGGGCGCGGTGCTCGCTCGCGGGTTGTAGAATGGCAGGCGCTATGGCGGTTCAAGTCACCATCTATCTGACCGAAGGCGACTCCTGGCATCATCGGCCGCTGCATCTGGAGATCCTGAAATATCTGCGGGAAGAGAACGTCTTCGGCGCGGTGGCTTTGCATGCGGTCGCGGGCTTTCTGGGACGCGGCCGGGTCCACACGGCTCACTTGGTGGAAGCCGGAGGCGAATTGCCGGTCGTACTCAGCTTTGTCGATACCGACGAGCACGTCGGCCGGGTGCTGCCTCGGTTGCGCGAGATGGCCGCACATCGGCTGATCGTTCGCGAAAATGTCGTGATCGAGCAGGGCAGTCTGGATTAGAGTTTTTCCATTTGCCGCGGCTCCAGGTTCTGGCTACAATGTTTTTCACTTCGGCTGTTCGCTAAGGACATCTACGATGTTTGACGGCGTCTAATTCGCCAGCCTGCTGATCCGCTTGCGCGGATATCCTGTCTTACATTCAGTCTAACCATGCAGTCAGGGGGCTTCCCTGATCGGGAGCGACGCGTAGAAAGCTTGCCAGGTATTTATGGAAGCGGTTTCGACAATCAACAGTCCGCCGCCCTCGCCACCGCGCAGCTTGTGGGAGTCCTTGTGGGAGGCGATTCGAGGGTCGCATCAGGACTACACGACGGGCAGTTTGAACCGGGCGATTTTGCTGCTCGCCGTGCCCATGGTTCTGGAGATGGTGCTGGAGTCGCTGTTTGCGGTGGTGGACGTGTTCTGGGTGGGACGATTGGGCGCGAACGCGGTGGCTACGGTGGGGCTGACCGAGTCGCTGCTAAGCCTGATTTTTGCTGTTGGCATCGGATTGAGCATGTCCACCACAGCGATGGTGGCGCGGCGCATTGGGGAAAAAGATCCAGAGGGGGCTGCCGTGGCTGGAGTGCAGGCGATTGTGCTGGGACTGATCACGTCGGTTGCGATCGGGATTCCATGCTTCATTTACGCACCTAAGTTGCTGCGGCTGATGGGGGCTTCGAACGACATCGTCACGATGGGCGGCGGCTACGCTCGGATCGCGCTGGGCGGCAGTGGGGCGATATTGCTGTTGTTCCTCAACAACGCGATCTTTCGAGGAGCGGGTGATGCGGCCATCGCTATGCGGCTGCTCTGGGTATCGAACCTTATTAATCTCGTTCTCGATCCCTGCCTGATTTTCGGATGGGGGCCGTTTCCGCGTCTGGGCGTAACCGGCGCAGCGCTCGCTACCTGTACTGGACGCAGCATCGGCGTGGGCTACCAGTTTTACCGGCTGCTGCGAGGGACACAGCGCATTCGCATCCTGAGGCAGCAACTGCGGGTGAACTGGAGCGTGCTGCTACGGCTGGTGCGGGTTTCGTTGACGGGCATTCTTCAGTTCGCTATCGCGCACACCAGCTGGATTGGGCTGGTGCGGATCGTGAGCGTCTTCGGATCGGCTGCGCTTGCCGGTTACACCATCGCCATTCGCATCGTTGTCTTTGCGATCCTGCCTTCGTGGGGGCTGAGTAACGCTGCAGCTACGCTGGTCGGCCAGAACCTGGGAGCGGGAAAGCCAGAACGCGCCGAGCAAGCGGTATGGCGCACCGGCTTGTACAACATGTTGTTCCTGGGATCGCTGGGCATATTCTTCGTCTTCTTTGCGGAACCGATCGTGCGGCTTTTTACTCAGGACGCAGCCGTGGTTCCGCTCGCGGCGACGTGTCTGCGCATTGTCAGCTACGGCAATATTGGATACGCCTATGCCATGGTCATGTTGCAAGCTTTCAACGGCGCCGGCGACACGGTGACGCCGACTGTCGTGAACTTTTTCGGCTTCTGGCTCCTGGAGATACCGCTCGCGTACTGGCTGGCTATTTCGATGCGGTTGCAATCCAACGGTGTGTTTTATGCGATTGTGGTTGCGGAAGGGTCCATCGCGGTGGCGAGTGCGGTGCTGTTCAAGCGGGGGAAGTGGAAGTCACAAAAGATTTGACCGGATCACGACGTCGGCGGTTCGCTTTGTATGCAACACGAACGATCCTGTATTCTCGAATGCACTTGCTATGAGGAAAACATTTCCGACTCTCGTTTGGTTTGCCTGTCTGAGCCTCCAGGCCTGGGCGCAAGCCCGGCCCGCCACCACGCTGGTCGCTCCGCCTGCTCTTTCTAAAGAGCTGCTCGAGCAGTTGCAGTCTGTCCGCGCCGCCGCCCTCACCAGCGACTACGCTTGGCGGCAGCTTGCCCATCTGACCGAGAACATCGGCCCGCGTCCTGCGGGGTCGCCACAAGCACTAGCCGCCTCTGAGTATGTCGCTTCCGAGATGCGCAAACTGGGCCTCGATGTTCACCTGGAAGAGGCACTTGTTTCTCATTGGGTGCGCGGCGAGGAAAGAGCGGAACTGGTGGAATTTCCCAGCCAGCCACCCCAAGTCAATCAGAAGATCATTCTTACTGCACTCAGTGGAGGCACGGCGACGCCGGCAGAAGGCATTACCGCCGACGTAGTCGTGGTCCACAGTTTCGACGAACTTACCGGGCTCGGCCGCGACAAAGTCGCCGACAAGATCGTGCTCTTCAATGTTCGCTATGACAAGCGCAAAGCCCAGGCGGGATTTGCCTTCGACGCCTATGGAGAAGCGGTCGTCTATCGTGGTAACGGCGGCAAAGCAGTAGCAGCGTTAGGCGGCGCTGCGGCGCTCGTCCGTTCCGTCGGAGGCGCAGAGTACCGCCTGCCTCACACGGGATTCAGTTACCCGGCTCCGATTCCCGCCGCCGCTCTCGCCGCTGAAGATGCCGACCTGGTCGAGCATCTTGCCGCGCAAGGCCGCGTACGCATGCATCTCACACTCACTCCGCAGCACCTTCCCGACACGACCGGTTACAACGTCGTCGCTGACATAAAAGGGAGTGAGCACCCCGAGCAGATTGTTGTCGTCTCCGGACATCTCGATTCATGGGACCTCGGCCGCGGCGCCATCGACGACGGTGCTGGTGTCGTCATCTCGATGGCCACCGCTGAAGTGCTCCAGCGTTTGCACATCCGCCCGCGCCGAACGCTTCGCGTCATCGCCTGGATGGACGAAGAAAACGGCGGTGGCGGGCACGCCGCCTATGCGAAGTCCCACGCCGCTGAGATGATTAATCACATCGCGGCCATCGAAAGCGACGCGGGCTCCGCCCACCCCGTGGGCTTCTCCGCAAAATTATCGCCCGCCGCCGTGGCGGCTCTGCGCCCCATCCTTGAGGTTCTGCGACTGGTGGGTGCCACGGTTGTGCGTCCTACCCATATCAGCCCCGGATCCGACATCGAGCCTCTGGTCGAAGCCGGCGTCCCTGGACTCGGTATCATCCAAGACGGTCGCAAGTATTTCGATTACCACCACACCGCTGCCGACACTCTCGACAAAGTTGATCCGCAAGAGCTGAGGGAAAACGTCGCCGCCATGGCCGTTATGGGTTACGCACTCGCGGCCATGCCCGATCCACTGCCGCGTTAGACAGCTCTCGGTTCTCTGTTCTCAGTTCTCAGAAAAACCAGCCAGAGACTGAGAACGGAGAACCGGGAACTGAGAACTGTTCCTTCTCCCCCAGTTGACGCCTGCTTCGCAACGCGCTTACCATATTCGTTTGGCTTAACGAGAACGAAGGGCTCTGAGAGCGGCAATCATGGACAAGAAGAAGTTGGAATATTTTAGAAAGAGGCTGGAAACGCGGCAGAAAGAACTGCGCCACATGGTGACCCGCAACCAGCAGGACGGCCGTAGCGCGGATGACGAGGCCACCCAGGACATCGCCGATCGCGCCGCCAGTTCTTACAACAAGGAATTTCTCTTCAGCCAAAGCAACAACGACCGCCAGTTGCTCCAGATGGTGGACGGCGCTCTCGCCCGTCTCCGCGAAGGCAGCTTCGGCGAATGCGTCTCCTGCGGAAAAGAAATCAACGCCAAACGCTTGGAAGCTGTCCCCTGGACTCGCCACTGCATCGAGTGCCAAGAAAAAGCCGAGCAGGGCCTGCTCGAAACAACTCATTAAGTGTGGGGCGGACACTCCCTTCGACCTCGCTCCGGGGAGGCTTTGTCCGCCGCAGTTGTTGTTGCTGTGCTTTACCCCTGGCATGCAACTTTTCTCGCCGACCGGGGTTCATAATCTCCTGAACGTTAATCGTCTGATACGCAATCGTTGAAGGAGAAAGAACCATGTCGACGTTTAGAATGCTTTTGGTAGCTCTGCTGCTTGCCGGTTTCGGCGCATTCGCCCAGGACTCGAGTCAGCCAGCGACGACTACAGCCGGTCCCAAGCACCTGCGTGGCGACCAGGCCGAGCATAAGCTCAAGAGACTCAGCAAGAAACTTAATCTCACCGACGATCAGAAAGAGAAAATCAGGCCGATCCTCCAGGACGAAGAGAAGCAACTGAAAAGCCTGGAAAACGACGGCACCCTCACTGCGCAACAGAAGCACAGAAAGGCCAGGGACATCCGCATGTCTTCCAAATCGCAGATGGCTGACATCTTGACTCCAGAGCAGAAGCAAAAAATTCAGAGTGGGAGAACGCGCGGCGAAGGTCACCACCGGATGCATCCCGGCAATGCGAACTCCGGGAGCACAGACCCCAGCACCGGCGACCAGCAGCAATAAACCACGCAAGGTGTTTTTGTACTCTTCGGGGAATCTCTGCGACCTTTGCGGCTAAAACTCCTGGAAAGCCGCAGAGTCTCGCAGGGAGCGAAGTAGCGCCCTGCCGCCCCGCCCGCTTTTGACGCCCGCAAAACCGCCCTGCTAAACTAAAAGATTGTCACCCCACTCTTAGGCGAAGAAGGACGCTGTGCGCGCAGAGACCCGGCATCAATTGAAAGAAGACCGTTTCAGCAAGGCGACCCTCCATGCGGCCGAGCAGACTGTCCACTGGACGGTCGAGCATCAGTCCAAGCTGCTCATCGCGGGCATTGTCGTGGCCGTGGTTGCGCTGATCGGTTTTGGCGGCTGGTACTACATGAATTCGCAGGACGAAAAGGCCAGCATCGAGCTGGGCGCTGCAACCCGGGTGCTCGAGCAGCAAGTGCGTCCCGCCGGAGTGCCCGCGCAGCCCGGCTTCCCGAGCTTCGCGTCCGCCCAGGAACGTGCTACCGAAGCCCGCAAACAGTTCCAGTCCATCGTGGATAAATATCCCCACACTCGCACCGCCGACATGGCGCGCTATTTCGTAGGACTGACTTCATCGCAACTCGGCGACTACGCCGCAGCCGAGCGGAACCTTCAGGAGGTTGCGAAGTCTTCCAATAAAGATCTAGCGGCGCTGGCAAAATTTGCCTTGGCCTCGGTGTTTCGCGCCGAGAACAAAGATGCGCAGGCGATCGACCTTTACAAGCAGCTGATCGACAAGCCGACCACCACCGTCAACAAAATTACCGTGCAGCTCGAACTAGCCCAGTTCTACGAGGGGCGGCAAAAGCCAGACGAAGCCAAGCGCATCTACGACCAGGTTCAGAAGGAAAATCCGGCAACTGAAGCCGCCTCGCTCGCGCAGCAGCGCGCCAATAAACTAAAGTAGACGCAAATAAACTGGAGTAGAGACGCGGCGTGCCGCGTCTTTCTCAGCGTGGCAAAAATGCTAACCGCCTGCAATCTGTCGCAGGCAGGCAATCAAACGGTCACCGTCCGTCGCCGAGTTATAGACATGAGGTGTCACTCGGACGGAACTCCCGCGTACGCTGACAAAAACTCTCTGGCGCGCGAGAATGTCCGGCAATTCCGCCGGGATGGCAGCTTTCCTCCGCAGACACAAGTAGTGCGGAGCACGAAGGTCCTCCGGCGGAGACGAAAAACCTACTTCCGCTGCGGCTGCCGCTAATTGCCGGTTGAGTGCTCCCGCCGTTTCCGAGATCTGCGCCACACCCCATTCAAGCAACTGCTTTATCGCGCGCGTGGCGGCGGGCAGGAGCGCGAAGTTCGAGCGCTCACCCATATCGAAGCGGCGCGCGCCCTCGTCGTATTTGTCGGTATATAGAATTAGGCTGGCAAAATCGCGCGCGTTCTCACGCTGAATCCAGTTTTCTTCCAGCGGACCTCCGCCATGCCATTTGGGAGCGACATAGAGAAGACCAGTAGTGTAGGGCCCCATCAGCCACTTGTAATTGGCCGCGACAGCAAAATCAGGCTGCACCTCACGCACACTGAAAGGCAGCGCGCCCAGCGATTGCGTGAGATCGAGCACAAGCGCAGCGCCAATCTTCCGGCAAGCGTCTCCGATCCCCACCAGGTCGAGTTTTCCGCCACTGGTCCACTGCACATTAGGAAGAGCCGCGATGGCCACATCAGCAGTCAGAGAATTCAGTACCGCTGCAGTCCAGTCGCCGTCGTCCGGCCAGGCAACAATTTTGAGCGCGGCGCCGTGCTCGTCGGCCAGCCGCTGCCACGCATAGTAATTCGACGGAAATTGCTCCTCGAGCACGAGAATGCTCTGCCCCTTGCTCACCGGCAGATTGCGGGTTGCGGTTGCGATGCCATAACTTGCAGACGAAACAATCGCCACACAGTCTGCCGGTGCGTCGAGGAGCCGCGCCGCCGTCGCGCGAAATTCTTCCGACCCGGTAAAAAACTGATCGGGAGTCAGTTCCCACGGATGCGCCTTGCGCGCCAGCGCAACGTTGCCTGCCTCAATCACAGGCCGCATCAGCGGCGACATGTAAGCACAGTTCAGATATGCAACGTCCTCGGGAATATCGAAAAGATGGCGTTGGCAGGCAAGCATGGGCTAGGCTGTAGAGCTATCAGTGTACCAATCCGGGAAGGATAGTTGACGATGACCATCGGCAAGAAATCGCAATGGACATTTGTTTTTTGTTGTATGTGTATCTTTCTTGGTCGCGCTGCCGCGCAGTCCCCTTCGAGCGGCGGCGCCACATCCTCCCCGGCCTTTGGCCGTGCCCAGCGCCTGCGGCGCGGCATCAACCTCAGCGAGTGGTTCGCGCAGGTCTATGACAAGCGCGGCTACACCCGCGAACATTTCGAGACCTGGACCACCGTCGAAGACATCGCGCTCATCAAGTCCATGGGTTTCGACCACGTGCGCCTAAGCGTGAATCCCCAGCCCATGTTCACGATGAACCAGCCGCAGAAGCTTCCAGCTGACTATCTTGGATATCTCGATACGGCCGTAAAGATGATCCTCGATCAGGGCTTGGTAGTTGTCATCGACATGCACCCCGAGAGCGACTTCAAGCAGCGCCTGACAAAAGACGACACTTTCGTCGAGCAGTTTGCCGACTTCTGGCGCGCCGTGGCGCAGCACTATTCCACCTGGGATGCCGACAGAGTCATCTTCGAAATCTTGAATGAACCTGAATTCACCGACCGCTATCGCTGGCTGGGTGTGCAGGCGAAGGTGGCCACGTCAATCCGCGAAGGCGCGCCCAGACACACCATCATCTCCGCGGGGGCCCGTTGGTCGAACGATGATGAGTTACTTTTTCAGGAGCCGCTGCGTGATCCGAACGTCATCTACAACTTCCATTTTTACGAGCCGCACATCTTCACTCATCAGGGCGCGACCTGGGGCGAATACTACTGGCATTGGCTGAAGGGACTGCATTATCCTTCGACGCCCGAATCGGCCGAGCAGGTGGCATTGCTGGTGCCGGGCGAAGGCGACCGTCTTCGTGTCATCCGCTACGGCCACGATCACTGGGACACCGCTCGCATCGAAACCGAGATGAAACAAGCCGCCGAGTGGGCCCGCCGCCGCGGCGTGCCTCTTGTCTGCAACGAGTTTGGTGTCTACCGGACATTCTCCGATCCAGCAGACCGCGCCGCCTGGTTGCGCGATGTGCGCACCGCGTTCGAACACAACGGCATCGGCTGGACGATGTGGGACTACTCAGGATCGTTTGGCGTGGTGACGAAGAAAGATGGCAAAGCTATGCCCGATGAGGGTGTCCTCCGGGCGCTGGGTCTGAAGTGAGAGATTTATCCCGCCGCCGGAGCGTGATTCTGTTCGCTCTCGGACTCCGCTTCCAGTCGAAATTCCTGTCCCAAAGTCCTAGCCACCGAATCGAGATGCTTGGCAAGCGCGAGCCGCCACCTTTCCACCGATTGCTGCGCAAGTTCCTCGATTTCCTGCACGAACGATTGCAGAGCTTCCTGACCCTGAGATTTCAGCGACCCGGAGAATGAGTTCTCAATCCGGTTCTGGACGGTTCTCAGCTGGCCGCACACCTCGTCGAGCCGGTTTCCGACTTCATTCGAACCCTGTATTTGCAGGTCTTTCAACACCACGCCCACCGCGCTCTCGAGTTGAGTTCGCGCGTCGGAGACGATTTCGCCGGCGACCCTTTGCAGGTGCGCGTCAAGGTCCGACTCCAGTCGCCGCACGGACTCGTTCAGCGTAGCGATTCTGCGACCCAGATCCACAACTCCTGCCTGAAGCTGAGATGACTTGGCTGCGAGATCAGCCTGGATCTCTTCAATCTCCCGCCGATGAGTCTTATGGGCCTCCCGGAGCCGGCTCTCCAACGAAGTGAAGAGTTCGGCACTTTGTCCTGTGAGTTGGGCTCCTCCATCCAGTGCCTGGCGCTGCAGTTTCTCGACTCCCGCGCGAACCTGCTGCCGCGTCGCCGTCGCGAGTTCGTGCGATAACGCCTGCGCGCGCTGTTCAACCGCGTGGAGTTCTCCGGCGAGCCGGTGCCGGAACTCGGCCTGCGCTTCGCCGATCTTTTGTTCGATAGTAGTTTTCGCCGATCCGAGCGCCTCGGCGGACTGCTCCCGGGTCTGCTGCAGAACGCGCGCCCCCAAGTCTTCCCGTAGGCGCTCCCACAACTTCTGTTCCACTTCCGGAGGAATTTGCCCGAGCGACACCTCAAAGCGGTTTCGCCTGGCATCGCGCGAGAGCTTTTCCCGCAGCTCACCGATCTCGGCCTGCAGGGGCTTAACGAGTTTGGCCAGCATGGGTCGTAAGCGGTCTTCGGAGAGTTGATCCTCGATCTTGTCGAGAATGGCTTGCGAAGACGCGGAGCGAGCTTGCGGCTTGTGGATGGCCACGGAGCCCGCCGGCGGTTTTCCCGAGGACGATTGAGCCGCGGACGCCGGCATCTCCAGCACTCGCCAATCTTCGGGACAAGCTTCCAATCCCCAGAAATTTTCCGGCCGGTCGAGTCTCGCACCGAGCCTCCAACTCTGCCCGTCGGACCCTAGCGGCTCGCATGCAACGACGTAGGCTGTGGTCTGGCGACCTTCTTTAGTATGCAGCCGCAGCGCGCTTCCGGCATGCAATCGAACGGGGAAGCGGAGCGCGCATCCATGAGCGTTGACGACCAGTGTCTCGCAGACCTCGGAGAACTGGCCGTTTGGCTCCAAGCTGGTGACGCGTAGCGGAACATTAGCTGGCACTCTCGAACTGCGCCGTAATTCTTGGCTGTAGGAAGCGGGCATCGGGGTCCTCGTGTGACGAAGAGGCTCAAACGGCGAAGAGTTCTTTGGCCTCTGTAATGAAGGGTAACGCGATAGTGAGGAGAAAGCCTGTCTCAGGAGTGCCGCTCAGAAATGTTCGACCGGGCACACGCGAGACTGCCCGTCCGTCAAGACCGCGGTGTACTTCGGACCAAGCTCATCTAGTACGATTGGCGATTCCCCACTCAAATACTTTGTGCTTTATCGCATTATTGCCGGCAAGTTCGCGAGGGAGATCCTTGTCCATGGTGGCAAGAAAGTCAGTCGTGATCGGGGGCGGCTGGTTGTCTCGCTTGGAGGGGTATTGCGCACGAAAAACCAACGTCAGTGGGGAGTGGACCGCGGAAGTTCCTACGCTCTTCATCCGAAACGGCGAGTGTATTAGGACGTGAGCCAATAAAAAAGCGGCCCCTTTTCGGGGCCACCCTTTTCAAAGAGGCAAAGTTGGCAGGAAGTCAGAAGCGACTGGTGTGGCGCCGTGTGGGGGACGTCCAACGGCAATGAGAGATGTCGAGAACGTTGAAGAAAGTGACGTGGCTCAAAGCGGTTGCGACCTCTTCGGTTGCAGGGTGAATGTGCACTTGCGGAACCAAAATGGTAAACGCGGGTGGCAGGCCGCTCCGCTTCCAGAACCTGTGCAAAATCAGTCTTTTAGGGTCAACGGTTTAGGCTGGCGACGAGCTGGTCAAGGGCCTCACTGTCGCTGGCTAAATGCATAAAGCTGCACATTGGCTGCACGAGGCTACTTTCGTCCTAGAGAGAAAGTCAAAGCCCCCTCGAAAGGGGGCTCAGCGAAACTCAGTGAAACGGTTAGCTATTCCCGGCGACGGTCCGCAGCTTTTCCGGAAGGAAATGGTAAGGCGGCCAGGGACCGGTCACGACAATTTCGCAGTTCTTGAGTTGTTTGGCGGCGGTGTTGTAGCGGTTTTGATACTTCTCGATGGATTTGGTGTCGATCAGGTGGGCGATGTCGAGGAGCATGCCATCGGCATTCACCTTCTTGCAACTGACCTCTTCCTCGAGCGGATTGAAAAGCTTGTGAACCTGGACGGAGATTGCACGAGCTTTGGTCTGACGCTCACGGTCACGCGACGCCTTCTCGCGGAGCTTGGCCAGGTACTCGCGGCCAACCGTATCGGGCAACACGATCTCTTCCAAGTTGCCACGCTGGGAACCGTCGCGGACAACCAGCTTGATCCGCATCTCGGATTTGCCGCGCAGCCGGGCGACGCTCTCGCAGAAAGTACGCCGGTTGGAGCGAACCGCCTGACGGATAGCGTCTTCGGTGTCGAAGATCGTTCCAAACCGGAAGGGTAAGACAACGGCGGTTCGGAAGCTCATGCTGACTACGCGAGCGTGCTCGAGGACGGATTTCTCGTCGAGTTTGGCGGTTGCGCGGTCGTATTCGCTGACAATGACAGCGAATTCACCGCTGGGATAGCTCATGACCGGGGCGCCGTTCACGCCCTGGACTCCATCTAGAACATAGGGACGACGGGCGCGAACACCGTTGGTGAGGCTCTGGTGTTCCGTGAGGCAGTACGCGTACCACGCCATGCATTCTCTCCGAATTGCACCGGGGTCTGGGCACCCCTTTAGATTTTTTGAGCTTAGGGTTATGCGTTTCCTACCTGGAAGAAAGTGATTGTTACGACGAGATGAACGCGAAAGCAGCGCTCATGAATCGATTTTATAAGAGGCTTTGTGATTTTGCAACCTTTGTTGAGAGATTTGCATCGGGAGTTTCGTTTCGACGGTCTCAAATTGCGAAGCAGCCTGGACCCGGTTAGCATTCGGCCAAAACTTTCGCGGTTCAACTGACTTTGCTAAATGCCAAGTGCTAAGTGCTAACGGCTATTTCCTGGCGCCAGCACGTTCCTGAAGAGCGATGGTTACAGCGCGCAGCATGTCGTCAGCGGGCGCGGGCTTGCCGGTCCAGATTTCAAATTGGCGGGCCGCCTGGTGGACAAACATCTCGACGCCGGGTATGACCGAGAGTCCCTTTGCGCGGGCGATCCGCAGCAACGGGGTCTCGACAGGGTCGTAAACCATGTCGAACACGACCTTCGATTGGATCTCATTCTCCTTCAATGGACTCTCGGCAGTCATCATGCCGACGGGCGTGGCGTTGATGATCACGTCGAACGCCATTTTACGCAAGTCGGCTCGCTTAATGGTGCGAGCCTTGGCCTGCCGGGCGAGCTTTTGGGCCGGAGCGGCACTCCGGTTAAGGATCCAAACTTCGGCGCCACGCTCTTTCAATCCGAACACGGCAGCTCGGGCGGCGCCGCCCGCGCCCAGCACCAGAACTTTGGCCCCCTCGATCGTAATGCGCTGCTCCAACGGACGCACGACACCCGCGGTGTCGGTGTTGAAGCCGTAGAGCTTGCCATCCTGTCCACGGACGACGGTATTGCAGGCGCCGATTTTCGTGGTGTGGGCGTCGGTGTTGTCGAGATACTCGAGGATGGCCTGCTTGTACGGCATGGTGATGCTGAGGCCGTGGAGAGGAATCTCGCGAACGCAGTAGAGGAGATCCTTGAGCGTCTTGGCATGTAGAGCAAGATAAACAGCGTTGACGTTCTCGCGGCGCAGGGCGGCATTCATGATGACGGGCGACAGGGAATGACCGATGGGATCGCCTGCCACCCCGTAGACGCGAGTCGCGGCGTCGACTTGCTCGATGCGGTAGATGCTGCGGAGTTGTTGAGCACTGACCTGCCCAGGCGCGGTTTTCTGATCTTCACTGACGGCGGCGAACGTAAACACGCTGCCGGCGCGGACTCCAAGCACACGGCTGATGATGCCCTGCTCTCCCATGCACAAGCCGATCAGGGCGTGTTTGTCACTCTGCGTCTGGAGGAACTTCATCATCGTGACGTTGTCGGAGAGCGTGGTGCCGGTGGTGACGATCTTGTAGTAGTCGGCAGCGACGGCCAGCATCTTCTCGAGCGTCTTTTCCAGCCCGCGAGTGGCACGAAAATCGTGGAAGGAGAGAATCAGGCCGGCACGGGTGCGCAAACGAGCCACTGCTTCGGGCTTGCAGCGAACCCCACTCTCCAGTTCCAGATCCAGGAGCTGGCACCCGGCGGCGGCGGCCTTGCCAAGAATTTCCAGTTCTGCGGCCATCGAGCCCTTGAAGTTGCCACCGTTCTCGGCGCGCCGACAGGTGCCGATTGCGGTCACGTACTGGTGGGTTTCGAGGAAGCGCCGGATCTTGGGGAGGGCAGAGGCTGGCTGCTTCAAGTAGTCCATGCGGAACTCAATAAAGGGGTTGTCCCGAGCCATGGCCTCCGCGGTACTGAGCATGTCGTCGGCGGAGTCGTTCGCAAGCGCAAGACACACTTTCGGCAAACGGAGAGGCAAAAAGCGAGGCACGATGCTGTGGGAAAGAGCCAAAGGCATTGTCTTGGAACGGCGCGATATTACAGGGGCGTAAGCATAGATGCAACAAGGGATTAACGGAGGGCCTGCGGAACACTTTGGGAGCGGGGTGTCTGACACCCTCGTAACCTTGACCCGCCTCCCCGCGCTTGTTACCTTCCGGCTGTAACTCTTGTCCACAGAGAGAGATAGGTTGGACGGCCGGCCAACCCGGCTGTTTCGACCCGGAGGTAACATGAAGAAAACAGGATTGTTATTGCTGCTGCTGGCGACGGCGGCGGTAGCCCAGCAGGCTAGCTCCGCGGAAGCCTCCGGCGTTGTTGCCACCACAGCCAACGTCCCGGTCGCGCGCTTCCAGACGCCAACCGCTGCGGACCAGTATTGCGCCGGGTTTATCAGCCAACAACGGATTCCAGATGCGAATTACGTGAATGGCGGCCTGCAAACCCCCAATACGACCAAGTTTACCAATGGCGAGGTCGTCTATCTGGCGGGGAGCGGATACCAGCAGGGGCAGCAGTATACGATCGTACGGGAACTCCGGGACGTCAATGAGTACGAGTTCTTTGCGGGCCAGCGGAGAATGGTTTCGGCCAAGGGGCAACCCTATGCGGAGATTGGCCGGGTAAAAGTGCTCGATACGCGCAGCCATAGCGCCGTGGCCGAAGTGGAATTCAGCTGTGATCCGATTAACCCCGGCGATGTCGCGATACCATTCGTGGAAAAGCCGCCGATTGCGTTCCACGGTCCTGTTCATTTCGACCAGTTCGCGCCGTCGAGTGGCAAGCTGAATGGACGGATCCTGTTGGGGAAAGACTTCGATGGAACGCTGGGTACGGGCGCGAAGGTTTACATGAATTTCGGATCGAATCAGGGAGTGAAAGTGGGCGATTATTTCAAGGCTGTACGTCCGTACACGCTTGATCTGAAGGATCCGGTGGACTCGCTTTCGTTCAAGGCATCGACCTCCGAAGATACGCAGAAGCGCTTGCCCACGTTTGAAGCCAAGATGTTTACGCGGACCAAGGGGCCGAACATCCACGTAGCTGACCTGCCACGGCGCGCACTCGGAGAGTTGGTGATTCTCAGCGTTACACCCACCACATCGACCGGCATGGTCGTGTTCGCTCTGGAAGATATGCACCCGGGTGACGCGGTGGAACTGGACGAGCAGCAGTAGGAAACAAACCTTTTCGGGGCTGAACGGGGGAGAGAAATCTTCCCCGTTTTCTTTTAGGCAATGACTGGCAGTGACGAGTCAGCGGGTAGTTGCGCGGGCTAGACCTTGCAAAGCCGAACGGCCCGCGGACGGGCAACAAGATCCGGCACTACTGCCGGATCAGCGGTAGTACATGATTCCGGGGTTTCCAGGGATCATCGATCCAGCCAGCACTAAAACAGCGATCAAAGCGGCAAGTTCCACACAGTCCCCCACACGAGATCGTCAACGCAGCTTATGTGCTAGCACGACGAGTACCAAGTTACCTAAGTGTACCCCCAGATGCTGGTGGTGAGAGTGCCGAATTTCCGGCTTGCGGGTTGACGGCGGGGGTTCCTGATCGCGCTGAAATTGAGTGTCCCGAAATAGCGATCCGGCAAGCCGTTGGCAAGCCGCGTCGCTACTGCCGATCAGGTTTTGCCATCGCCGAAGACTTCGGCCGTGAAGGCTTCGAGGGCAGCCCCTTTTTGCCAGGCATCAGGAGGCAGGCCGGCTTTGCGGCAAGTTTGTTCAAGGAAGGTTTCGCGGTCCCAGTCGCACTCGACGGGAACCTGGGGCAGCAGCAGGCCCCGATGCGAACCGAACGAGATCACGAGACCGTGGCGGCCCACCTCCACCTCCTCGGGCCGAATCGTGATGAGACGGGAGAGCACGCTCAACGAGATTTCCAACTCCACGGCTTCCGGTTTGGTCACCGGACAGAAACGGGAGTCATCGAAGGCAGCGGCGCGCGCGGTTTCCGCCACGGCCAGATACAAGGGTACAACTGGCAGGGCGTAACCGACACATCCCCGGAGCTTGCCGCGGAGATAGAGAGTCGTAAAGGCGCCCCGAGGTTCCAAGAGGGATGGAAATGGCGGCGCTGTCGGCAAGACGCGATCCGCGAAAGCGGAGATAATGGACTTGTGGGCAATGCGTAGCAGAGTCTCACGATGGTCCAGAGAAAACTCGGGAGGCGATGACGCGGGCTCGCGGCCCTCGCCCGCCGTCAGGTTTTCAGACAGCCTGGACATCACGCTTCCTCCGCCGGGACAGGACGAAGGACCGCCGCCGGCGCTTCTCCGACTTGCGGTCGATCTTCGACCAGAAGGCGATGAAGTAATCGACGGCAGAAACCAGGGAAAGCAGAACCATGAACCAGATGGCGAGCAGAGCAATCCAGTACACGGGCAGAATGTAGAAGCTGAACAGGGGCCATTCGCGCCAGCGATGAGCCAGAATTACGGCAACCACGGATATGATCTGCACTAGCATTTTGAACTTGCCGAGTTCGCTGGCCTCAATGGTGAATCCTTCCGACGCGGCGATGGAGCGCAAACCGCTCACCAGGAACTCGCGGCCGATAATGACGACTGCCATCCAGGCCGGCACCATCGCCGGGTTGAACTGCACCAGCGCAATAAAAGCCGCTGCAATCAGCAGCTTGTCAGCCAGCGGATCGAGCAACATGCCCATGGTCGTGATCTGGCCTCGCTTGCGCGCCAGATAGCCGTCGATGCCATCGGTAATCGAGGCGAGAATAAATACCGTGGAAGCGAGCAATTCCTTCTCTCCACGGTCACTCGAAAAGCGTGAACTGGAGAGAATCCAGATGAGCAGCGGGATGCTTGCGATCCGGGTAAGCGTGATGTAGTTGGGGAGATTCACGCGATGGCAAGTGATGGGCCCTAAGGCAAAGCCATGCTGATTATCCCCCAGCGGGCGGGGGAAGGCAACGGCGCCCTCGCCCGCGAAATCGCTGCGACCCTAACTAGAGCCCCGGACTCTTCTCGGCAATCAGCTTCCGAATCTTCTCCACGAACTCCGCCGTCCCCATATCGTCAGTCTTCTCTTTGCCCCGCGTGCGGACGTTGATCTTGTTCGCCTCCGCTTCCTTATCCCCGACGACGAGGAGAAACGGCACCTTCTGCATCGCATGTTCGCGGATCTTGGCATTCATCTTCTCATTGCGGGCATCGACTTCCACGCGCACCCCCGCCGCCCGCAGCTGCGCCGCGACTTCTTCGGCATAAGCACAATGCCGCTCGGCGATTGGGATCATCGCCACCTGCACTGGTGAGAGCCACACCGGGAACGCACCCGCGTAGTGCTCGATCAGCACGCCGAAGAAGCGCTCGACCGACCCGTACAACGCGCGATGCACCATCACCGGCTGCTTGCGCGTGCCGTCTTCGGCGACGTACTCCAACTGAAACCGCTGCGGCAGGTTGAAGTCGAACTGCACCGTTGAGAGCTGCCACAGGCGTCCGATCGCGTCCACCAATTTGATGTCGATCTTCGGCCCGTAGAACGCGGCTTCGCCCGGGATCACCTTGTATTCGATCTTGCGTCGCTTCAGCACGTTCTCCAGCGACTGCGTGGCCAGTTGCCACTGCTCGTCGCTGCCGACAAAATTCTTCCTATCCTTCGGATCCCAAGTGGAAAGCTCGGTCTGAAACTGATCGAAGCCAAAGTCCTTCAGCACGTCCAGCGCAAAATCCAGACAGCCCGTGATCTCATCCTCAATCTGCTCGCGCGTGCAGAAAATATGCGCATCGTCCTGGGTGAAGCCGCGGACGCGTAGCAGTCCGTGCATAACGCCGGAACGCTCGTACCGATACACCGTGCCGAGTTCGCCGAACCGCACCGGCAAGTCGCGATAGGACTTCAGCGAATCTTTGTAGATCAGGATGTGTCCGGGGCAGTTCATCGGTTTCAGGCGATACTCGGCATCGTCGAGTTCCATCGCGTCGAACATGTTCTGCGAGTAGTAGCCTTCATGTCCCGAGGTGTGGAAGAGCTGGCGTCGCGCCACGTGCGGGGTGTAAACCAGCGAATATCCGCGCCGGATGTACTCTTCGCGCATCCAGTCTTCCATTTCTTTGCGGATAATCCCGCCCTTCGGATGCCAGAAAATCAGCCCCGGCCCGGCGAGATCCTGGATCGAGAACAAGTCCAGCTGCTGGCCCAACACGCGATGGTCACGCTTCTTGGCTTCTTCGATCTTGTTGAGGTAATCGTCGAGGTCTTTCTTCGAGAAAAACGAAGTGCCGTAAATGCGCTGCAGCTGCGGATTCTTTTCGTCTCCGAGCCAGTATGCCCCTGCAATGTTCAGCAGCTTGAAAGCCTTGATCTTTCCAGTCGAAGGAATATGCGGACCGCGGCAGAAGTCGAGAAACTTGCCGGTCTTGTAGATAGAAATCTTTTCATCGGGCTTGGTGAACTGCTCGATGAAGTGGCACTTCATGAAGTCGCCTTCGCCCTTGAACTTCTCAAGCCCTTCCTGCCGCGGCAGAAACTCCCGCGCATACGGAAGGTTCTGCTGGACCAGTTCCTGCATCTTCTTCTCGATCTTTTCCAGGTCTTCGGGAGTAAACGGAGTCGGACGGTAAAAGTCGTAGAAGAATCCGTTCTCAGTGGACGGCCCGTGGCCCAGCTTGGTCTCAGGAAAGAGTTCAAGCACCGCCGCCGCCAGCAAATGCGCCGACGAGTGCCGATAGACTTCGAGCGCCTCGGGATCTCTATCGGTGAGCAGGCGCAAATCAGTGTCTTTTTCGAGCGGACGAGTCAGGTCGATCAGATCGCCGTTGGTCTTCGCCGCAAGCGCCGCATCCGCCAGCCGAGGGCTGATCGACTTCGCAACGTCAAGCGCGGTCGTGCCTTTGGGAACTTCTTTGGTGCTCCCGTCGGGGAGCTTAATGTGAATACTGTCGGACATAGATAGATCTGGCCTTGTATTCCGCTGAATCTCTTGAGTTTAGCGAAGGGTAGTCGGAAGGGTCAAACGGCCAGAGATGGACTTATTAGTTTACTTTGCGCCCTTTGCGAAGCCTTTGCGCTTAAAAACTCTAACCGCAGAGTTCGCAAGGCAACGCCGCAGAGATCATAAAGCATTGTACTTGGATCAATTCACAGTTACCTGCGCTCCCGCACCTCCGCCCTCAAACTCTTCCCCCATCCAGCTCTGAAACGCCGTCATATTCTGCGGACGTCCAAGGAAATTCTTCACCAGATCATTGGCCGATACGGACCCACCCGGCTCCAGCACAATCTGCCGATAGCGCATCGGGGCAGCGCCCGCCAGCAGATTGTTGTGGTCGAACTGGAGGAAGAAATCTTCCGCGATCACTTTGTCCCACATGTAGGTGTAGTACGCCGACGAGTAACTGCTCAGATGTCCGAACGAGGCATACATGTGCGTACCCGCCGCGGGCGCGATCAGGGTGTAGCGTTTCGTGTCCGCGAGGGTGACTGCATCCAAGTCGACGTCCTTCGGATTGCCCTTGTAGACATCGTAGGAAAGCGCGGTATAGCTGATCTGGGCGGCGGTCGAGTTCGCGCGTCCGAATGCCCCTGCCCGGTTCATGCGAGCTACCAACTCCGCTGGGATCGGCTCGCCGGTCTTGTAATGATGCGCGAATCTGGCCAACACCTGCGGGCTGCGGATGAATTCTTCCAGCATCTGCGAGGGCGCTTCGCCGAAGTCCGCTTCCATCGTGATGCCGCTGATGCCTGCCCATTGTTGTTGTCCGCCAAGAATGTGGTGCATCAGGTGGCCGAACTCGTGGAAGAAAGTCTCCACGTCGCCGTACTCCATCAATCCCGCATCGGTCGCGGTTGGTGCGGGAAAATTGCAGACTAGAGTGGCTTCCGGCATTTGCTTGCCGCGAACGCCATCCAGCACAGGCACCATTTCAGCGTGGCTGAACTTGCCGGGACGCGGATGCATGTCGAGATAAAAGCGCCCAACCATCTTTTCGTTGTCCATCACATCCCAGGTTTCCACCGTCGGATCCCACGCCGGCACGTCCGGTTCCTGCTGGAAGGTCACGTGAAAAAGCTGGGCAGCCGTGTCCATGATCCCCTTTTTCACGCTCGGGTACGGCAGATACGGACGCACCGATTGCGAATCGAAGTTGTATTGCGACCGCCGCAACTGCTCGCGGATGTAGCTCGACTGATACTCCCAGATCTCTTTCGCCCCCGGATCGGTCTTTTGCTTCTCCGCCAGCAGCATGGCGAACTCGCGCTGCGCCACCGGACGCGCCGCCGCATCCAGATCGCGGATAAAGTTGGCGATGTTCTGCCCGTTCACGGCCATCTTGTCCGCCGCGTTATAGTCGGCCCACGAGGAATACCCGAGCAGGGTCGCTATCTCATAGCGCGTCTGCATCATCTTCATGAGCAGGTCGCGATTCTTCGGATAGGCCCGATTGTCGAACTGGTCGTAAAGACGCCGCCGCAGTTCGGTGTTCTTGCCGAACTTCAGCACCGGGAAAATGTCGGGATAGTCGGTCGTGATCACGATCTTGCCATTAGCGCCGGGCTTGTGGCGATCGATGTAGTCCAGCGGCAGCCCATCCAGTTCAGCGACACTGGCGATTTCCACGGTCCGCTGGTCATCGGCGATGTTGCGTTCGTACAGCGTCACCTGTCCGGTCAGATCGTCGTTAAGCTGTTTCAGGCGCTCGCGAGTGGCATCGTCCTTGTCGACGCCAGCCAAGCGGAACTCAAGCAATTGGCGCTGCACATAGTAGCGTGTGGTTGCGTCAGGCTTGGAAAGGTCCAGAGCCGCGAGCGCCTTGTACACATCGCGATTCAGCGATAACGCAGTCAAGACGGCGGTGGCCTTCTGCGTGATTGTGGACGCTTTATCGCGAAAAGCCGCATCGGGATGAACCTGAAACATCATGTTGGCCAGATAATTCCCAATATTGACCTGCCGTATCGCGTGTTCTCGATCGTTCTGGGGCCCTTGACCGCGACAATCTGGTCGATCGACTTCTGGCCTGCGGCCAGTCTGTCGTTCACAATCTTTTCGAAGGCGGCTGCGTCAGGCTTCGTAGCCCAGACGGTCGGCTGCGAACTCGGTCCCGATTGGGCGGCTACGCTAATTACCAGCAGAATCGATAAGAGGACAAAGCAGCTAACTTTGGACATAGGAACTCCTTCGGACTCTCAGGTCCTTGGTTTCAGACGGACGAGATTTGAACCGGTGAGCCAATTTCTGACAACTTTCTGGCGAGGAGCCTCACGGCAGATTCCGCCGCCGCGCGGCTGCGATCCGCCAGAAATTGATAGAATCAAAGAGTAATGCTGCTGCCGTTCGTCCGCGAACTTTTTGCGGATGTGGAACAACTTCTTGGGTTCACGCGTGCGGCCTCCCATCTCCGGGAGCGCGCGGGGCGGATTCGTGTCACCGGATTATCCTCGACTGCCAAAACTCTCATCACAGTCTTGCTACGCCGAGCGGTAGAGCGGCCGTTTCTGCTGGTCGTCGCCGACAATCGGGCAGCGGAAGAGCTGCTACCTGTTTTGCGGGCGTTTGCTGAGTTGACGGGAGCGGCCGATCCCGATTCTGTCGTGAGCCTGCCCGCGCGTGACGTGCTGCCTTTTCAGAATCTGTCTCCGCATCCAGAAATTCAGGAAGAGCGGGCGACCGCTTTGTGGAAGATTGCCACGGGACGCGCTTCAATCGTGATTGCGCCGGTGGGGGCGACGACGATTCGGTTGCGCCCGGCTGACTATTATGCCGATCTGGCGCGCGTTCTGCGGCGAGGCGAGAGTTTCGATCTGGAGCGACTGCTTCAACACATGAACACGGTCGGGTATACATCGGCCGACGTGGTTGAGATGCCGGGGCAGTACGCTGTCCGCGGCGGCATCCTTGATGTCTATTCTCCTGAAGCCGACCGGCCGGTGCGCGTGGAATTCTTCGGCGATGAGATCGAGTCCATGCGGAAGTTCGATCCGGCGAGCCAACGTTCGTCGAATCCCGTGGATGAGGTTGTGCTGTTGCCGCTGACGGAAACTCCCGTGACGGAGGAGCTGCTGGGCTCGATCAATGCGCGGCTTTCGGGCAAACGCATTTCGGGCACGCAGGAAATTGTGGAGCAGGCCGTGCGCGACTCGGGAGCAGGTGTGTTTCCTGGTTGGGAGTTTTATGCACCGGTGGCTGGCGCAGACCGTACGATCTTTGATTTGCTACCGGATGCGCGCGTGTTGTTGGATGAGCCAGAAATTCTTCGGCAAGAGCTCGACCGGAACTGGGGACGAATCGAGGAAGCGCACGAACGGAGCGGGGTGGGCGATTTGGTACGTCCCACCGATCTGTATCTTGCACCGCAGGCGTGGGCGGAAAGGACCTCTGCTATCGCAGGGGCCGATTTCGAATATCTCAGCATTGCGCGCAATGAATTGCCCGAAGCTGCGTTTCTTTCGCAGCCGGCCACTCGTTTTCACGGCGCGGTGCCCGCTCTGATCGAAGAAGTTCAGAAACTGGTGGGCACCGGCACGCAAGTAATCCTCGCGGCTCCGAATACCGGGGAGGTCGAACGTCTCGCCGACATGTTTACCGAGTACAACGCTTCGTACCGCCTTGGGAGCCGTACGCGGGGCGGTGAAAGCTACGCGGATGAGACCTCTTACTTCTCGGGCGAAGTGCTTACCGCGACGCTGTTGAAAGCTTACCTGCCGGAAGGATTCGTACTGCCGGAGGCACACCTTGCGGTGTTTGGCGCGCGCGATCTGTTTGACGAGTCGGACCTGGTTGCGTCGCGGCCGCAGCGGCAGAAATCGAAGGTGTCCGCGTTTCTGTCGGACTTTCGCGATCTGCAGGTCGGAGATTACGTTGTCCACGTGGAGCACGGCATCGGGCAATACCAGGGGTTGAAGGAAATCAATCAGGGCGACGGCACGACGGAGTTCATGTTGCTGGAATATGCGGAAGCAGCGCGGCTATACGTTCCTTTGACGCGCCTTGATCTCGTCCAGAAATATCGGTCGTCGGAAGGCGCGAAGCCTGTCCTGAATCATCTTGGAACCGCTCAGTGGGCTAAGACTAAGGCGCGTGTCCGGAAGGCGATGAAGGACATGACGGACGAATTGCTGAAGCTCTATGCGCAGCGCCAGTCGGCGCAGGGGCATGCGTTCCCGACGGACACGGAGTGGATGAAAGAGTTTGAAGACGCCTTCGAGTACAACGAAACAGAAGATCAGGCGGAGGCGATCATCGATGTGAAGCGCGACATGGAGTCGCAGCTTCCGATGGACCGGCTCCTGTGCGGCGACGTTGGCTACGGCAAGACAGAAGTGGCCATGCGGGCGGCGTTCAAGGCCATCAGCGATAACAAGCAGGTCGCCGTTCTCGCGCCCACTACGGTGCTCGCATTTCAGCACTATGAAACATTCAGGCAGCGATTCAATACGTTTCCGGTGACGGTGGAGATGATCAGCCGCTTCCGCTCAGCGAAGCAGATCAAAGAGATCCTGCAGCGCGTCGAAGCCGGGAAAGTTGACATTTTGATCGGCACTCACAGGCTGCTCTCGAAAGACGTGAAGTTTGCCGATCTGGGGTTGCTGGTGGTGGACGAAGAACAGCGCTTTGGAGTGCGTCACAAGGAACGTATCAAGCAGATGCGAACCCAGGTCGACGTACTGACCATGTCGGCGACTCCGATTCCTAGGACATTGCACATGTCGCTGGTTGGGTTGCGCGACATGAGCGTGATCGAAACGCCGCCCAAAGACCGGATGGCAATCCAGACGGTGGTTGCGAACTGGGACTACAAGCTGATCCAGTCGGCGATTGAACAGGAACTCGACCGCGAAGGGCAGGTCTATTTCGTTCACAATCGGGTGGAAACAATCTGGGAGATCGCGGCCAAAATTCAGGAACTGGTTCCTCGCGCCCGCATCGCGGTGGGCCATGGGCAGATGGGAGAAGGCGAGTTGGAGAAAGTGATGATGAAGTTCATGCATCACGAGGCCGACATTCTGGTTTCGACCACGATCATCGAGAACGGACTGGATATTCCGTTGTGCAACACGATCCTGATCAATCGCGCCGACCGCCTGGGTCTCTCGGAGCTCTATCAGTTGCGCGGCCGGGTTGGCCGCTCGAGCCGCCGGGCATACGCCTATCTGCTTCTTCCGTCGGAGATCGAGTTGACGCCGGTTGCGCGGCGCCGTTTAGCGGCGCTGAAAGAGTTTTCCGATCTCGGAGCGGGATTCAAGATTGCCGCGCTCGATCTGGAATTGCGCGGCGCGGGAAATCTGCTCGGCGGGGAACAGAGCGGACACATCGAAGCCATAGGCTTTGAGCTCTACACCCAGATGCTGGAACGGGCGGTTCGCGAAATGAAGGGCGAGGCGGGACCGGATGAAGCGGGAATCCAACTCAACCTCGGTCTGAACATCCGTATTCCTCCCGATTACATCGCAGAGGAGAATCAGCGCCTGCGAATGTACAAGCGGGTTGCCGGCGTGGAGATGGAGTCGCAGCTGCGGGATGTGCGAATCGAACTGACCGACCGTTACGGCAAGCCGCCTGGGGCGGTGAGGAACCTTCTGGAATACGCCACGCTAAAGTTGGCAGCAATGGAGGCCGGGGCGACGATCATCGAGCGCAAGCGCGACCTGGTGAACATCAAGTTTCGCCAGAATGCGGCGATTGATCCGGGCAAGCTGGCTCGCTTTGTGGCTTCACAGCGCGGCTCGCAGTTCACTCCGGACGGAACCCTGAAGTTTTCCATCAAGGTCACGAGCGCCGAAGCGATTCTGCAAACTTTGCGGGATTTGTTGGAAGAACTAGTCGCGCGAGAAGCTCCGGCTGCGGCGACGTAGGCGGCAACCTTCTTAGAGTTCGCTCACTCAATTACAATTCTTGTCGTCTAATCCGGGGGAGGGAAATGACGCTATGAAGGAAACGCCGCAACAGTACACTGCGCGCATGCTAAGCAACGTCGCGGGCCAGGGGCCGCTGAAGGTGCAGGCCGCTACGTCCAAGAGACTCGCACGCCTGGTGGCACCGGCATCGGCAATGAAACTGCGCAAACGGCCCGCGCCCGACAAGTGGTCCGTCGCTGAAATTCTGGCGCATCTAGCGGATGTGGAAATCGTCGTCGGATGGAGAGTGCGTTCGATTCTCGGTGCGCCCGGTACACCCATCCAGGCTTTCGACCAGGATGCCTGGGTCGAGGCGGGACACTATGCGAAACGCAATCCGCGCGCCAGCATCGCGCAATTGCGAGCTGCACGCGAAGCCAATCTCGCGCTCTACAAGTCGCTCTCTCCGGAACAGTGGAAGCACTATGGCATGCACTCAGAGCGCGGGCAGGAGAGCGTCGAGCACATTGTGACTATGCTCGCCGGCCACGACGTGAATCATTTGCAACAGATCGAACGCATCCTCGCGACGAAAAAGTCGGCCTAATGAACATGAAAGTCCGCAAAGCGATCTTCCCCGCCGCTGGATTAGGAACACGTTTTCTTCCCGCCACCAAGGCGCAGCCCAAAGAGATGCTGCCGCTGGTCGATAAGCCGATCATTCAATACGGCGTGGAAGAGGCGCTGGCTGCGGAATGCGACCAAATCATCATCATCACGGGGCGCGGCAAGAGCGCGATCGAGGATCACTTTGACGTCAGTTACGAGCTGGAAAAAATGCTCGAGGAAAAAGGCAAGACCGACCTGCTCAAGATCGTGCAGCAGATTTCGGACATGATCCACGTGGCGTACGTTCGGCAAAAAGAAGCGCTGGGCCTGGGGCACGCCGTGCTCACCGCGCGCGAACTGGTGGGGAACGAACCTTTCGCGGTCCTGCTTGCCGATGACGTGATCGATTCGAAGGTCCCCTGCCTTAAGCAACTGATGGACGTGTTCGATGAGAAGCAGTGTTCGGTGATCGCGACTCAGGTCATCGAGGGACCGGCGATTTCGTCGTACGGGGTGCTGAAGGCGAAAGAAGTTGCGGGCTCGGAAGGAAGGCTCTTCGAGGTTCTTGACCTGGTAGAAAAGCCGAAGCGCGAGGATGCGCCGTCGAATCTTGCGGTGATCGGGCGATATATCCTGACGCCCACGGTCTTTGAAACGCTGTCGGAGATCACTCCGGGTGCTGGCGGCGAGCTGCAGCTTACCGACGGACTGCGTGGACTGCTGAAGCGGGAAAGAATGTACGCGTATGTGTATGAAGGACGCCGCCACGACACGGGCGACAAGCTGGGGTTCCTGAAGGCGACTGTCGAATTTGCTTTGAAGCGCGACGATCTGGGCGGGCAGTTCCGCGAGTACCTTAAGGGGTTGAAGTTCTAATCGCGAGAAATGTGCTTATTACCTCCTAAGCGCGCCGCCCGAAAAAGGCACGCTTAGGCAATCGGTCTGTCGTACGAACATCCAGGCAACGATATCTGCGTGGGGCGTCAGGCCGATTTTCGCTGGACCAAAGCCTTGTCCTCGACGGACCTATTCGCCTGAGCACTGCGCAGCTCACCGTATCGTTGCAGACGGCGATCGTACTCCTGTCGAAGCACCCGCAGACCATTGAGAGCATCGTTCAACATTTGTTGTTCTCCGATGCCGGGATTTTTCAGAGTGTCTTCGATTCGGTCAAGCACTGCTACGCGCGCGTCGGCGATGCGTTGTGGAAGCTTGGCGGGATCGAGTTCTACGAGGGCAAGTTGATAGAGTTGTTTCCAGTCCAGCGAGTCGGGAGCGCCTGCGGTTGTCATGTGAATTCCTCGGGGAGAGGGCGCGATAATTCTCTTTTATGTACTCTAAAACTGTCGGTGCGATGATGCGCGTATTTCCGTTCGATAGCGCACTGACCGCGACGAGCCCCTCAGGGCTGGCAAAGAGACGCAATCCATCAATAATTGTTTAGTGCTTGTCTGGCTGGGCCGCGTCAAAGACGACGTGCTCCCTGGTGATCAAATAGGCGACTTTAGTGTGATCGATGAAGTTTGCTTCGTCCTGAGTTGATGATGCCCATTCCGGGGACCGACGGGCCGCCAGCAAGGACTGCATGTCGTCGAACCATAGTTCCGCCACGCCGTCGTAATCCGGATGATCATTGGGACCGGTTACGGTGAGGCGATGGCTCTGCACCAACCTGCGGAGCCCTGGTATGCGGGCGCCGATCTGGCCGTGAACATCCAGCCAGTAATGAAAGAATTCCTCGTCCGTTAAACCCGCCTTCTTGGTGATGCAGTAAACAAACTTGATCACAAACTTGCCCTCCGCAGTATGAACTCTAACCGTTGGCGCCCATGCAAATCGATTCTGATGACGCCGTGTTTCATTTTGCTGGAGAAAAAACACGTTCGACACGGAACGCAGAATTGTGCGCTATCGTACAGTGTTCACCCGATTTACTCTCGTTGCTCGAGGAGTAGGGTGGGAATAGCCCCTTCATCGCGGTTGCGAACGCGCCGCCGGCAGTCCGCCGTACGTATGGGTAGCGGCCCGAAAAAAGACCATGCCAAAGGTCGACACATTCGGTCAGCAAAACGGGAATTGCGCTCCGTTTATGCTAGATCGTCCCCGAATGGAACGGGCAATCGCTGAACTTGTCACATTTGCGGCAGGGGTCGGACTGAGCGGTGGTGATCTCATCCAGATGCTCGATTCCGGCATGGGTATGTCGGAGATTCTGAGAATCCTGGAGGAGAAGGCGAAAAGGCGAGTCCATTAGTTTTAATGTCAGGGCATGATGAGCATCGTATGGGGAGATCCGAGGACGGAGCAGCAGTTGCAAGCGCTGCGCGAAATAGGTACGCGCTTGCTGGCTGAGACCAATCCGAAAAGACTCGACGCACTCATCGAGCAGCTGACGCAAATCATTCAAGCCCAATTGCGTTCATGCCCGCCGAATTGAGCTCGAAGGGAGGCCGCGAGCTATTTCGGTTCCACCGGAAAGCGGACGCCGTTTCGCAATTGTTCTGCGTCGAGCTTGGCTACCAATTCCTGAGCCAGCTCGATCATCTTAGTTGGATCTGTTTCATTCTGGATTTGGCGCGCTAAATCGCGCCAATCCGCTGCGGTCGGTACGTGTGACATATGTGACCAAGGGTCTCACAAATCGAGCCATACAGTAAGTCGTGTATCGAACAGAAGGGAAATCCTGTAGATAACGCCGCCCCGGTGGCTACCGGATGCACCGTATTGCGCCGACCGAATGTCCGTTTTGGCTTATGTTTGCGCCCCTGCGTCGTCCTGATCCAGACGCGCGATGTTTCGTCGAATAGAAGATAAAATCCGGAGGCTGTCCGAACAACTTCTGGCCGCCAAGAACGATCTGGAACTCACCAGGATACTCGGCGAACTACGGGCCGCATTGAACGAGCACGTTGAACGCCTCCGCGCTCGCGTCGCTAACTATCGCATCGTGCTTGAGCGCCGGAGTTATACGCCCAGGGAAGAAACATCCAGGCGGAGCGGCAGTTCGCGCGAATCACGCAGCGGGTAGTTTCGCGCTCTACAGGAACACTTCTTGAACCAGAAGTAACAAATTGAATCACCCCTTACCTAGAGGGCGTAATGCAACAGACCAAGCAGACCGCTGACCAAGATCGCGATGAATGCGACAAGTCCGACAAGTTCTAACAGCGATGGCCCCTGTACTGGTAAATAGGATTGGGATTCGATAGGTGTGTTCATTGAAGTTCCCGAGAGCTGACGACGGCTGAAAAAGGGGCCCGCCCTCGTGACCAGATGTTCCTCTCGGGGAAGAAGCGCCATCGTCAGGCCGGGCCAAAAAGTAACGTGCCACACACTGCTGGGGATTGGGAATACAGCAAACTCTGTACGTTGTGTTCGAGATTGTATCTGGCGCCGAGTCGCGGGGCTAAGCTGTTTGCAAGAGATCAATGCCTGGCTGCCTGAGCGCGGCCTCTCCAAGTATCGAACCAACGATGGAAGAATGGTTTGGGACGGCTCGTAAGAAGGTTCTGAAGAGCAGGCAGAAGAACCTTTAGTTCCTGGGATTTCGTCAGAAAGGTGTCGACCGATCGCAGTTTTTTTTCCGGCAGTGGCCCGTAGGCTGACAACAGCACGATCGGGATGTGCGAGTTCATCCGTTTCATCCTGGCGGCAACCACGTCGCCATTCATCCCCGGCATCTGGTAATCGAGAACCACCGCATCCACGGAATGCGTACGGAACAATTTCAGACCCTCGTCACCGCCTGTGGCTTCCAAAACTTGATAGCCGTTGCTTTCGAGGAACGTCTTGCGGTCCATGAGTCCGTTCCATTGGTCGTCAATACAAAGAATTGTTTTTCTTAACCGGGCCATGAACCCTCGTATTGCAAGACTGCAAAACCAGTGCGCGGTCAGCGGCGTGCTTGGCCAGGACCGCTAAGAGAAGTGGCGGGCATATTGATTGGACTACGGCGGTCACTGGCGATCAAATTACGAACGTACATTCGGCCAACAGTTACTTTGGCCGGGCCCTTTTGAACACTCGGCGATGCATGTCTACCATGCGGGATCGGAAGCCGGTCAAAATAGTGGTTACCTTTTCACCAAGCGGAATTTCTTCCAGCGAGCCTTTTGAGCCGCGGCAATTCGCTTGCGGCCGGCGGCGGAGATCTTGCCGGCGCGCCGGCGTCCACTGCGGCCCAGTCTCTCTAGTGCGTCGACGGCGTGGTGCAGCCGCTGAACTGTGGCCTTGGCTTCCTTGAGTTGGCGCTTGAGAATGGCTACGACGTGAAGGTTTGGCATAAGGGATAGTGTAGCGCACCACGGCGCAGCTAAAGTCGCTTCTTGTGAAGCGGGGCTGAAACTCTTCTCTCGCATCTGTCTTTAAGCACGGGCGAGTCGGTCGTTTCAGTCAACATTAGTCGACAAGTGAGGTTACCGAAGGTAGCGACTCTCCAGTCGGACCGCAGCCTCGGTCAATCGGAGACACTTGCGGCAGGTGCACAGGTAGGCGATCTCTCCAGGGCGCGCGGTGTGTCCGCACTTCTCGCAGACGAATCGGCCGTCCTGGTGTGGAGTCAGCGGCCGGAAGTCCCATCCTAATGCACAGTAGGGACAGCGCATGACGAGTTGAGTATCTTGCGCAGACATGGCTGGTGACGGGAAGCGCAACCCTGAAACGTTCGCGAAGTACACACCCCTCATTGGCGAATCGCGCAATCCCGTCGAAGGCAGAGTAGAGCGATGGCATCAACCTGCGAAATGGCACGTAAGAGCTAAGGGCATGGCCCACCGGGGATGGCACACCCGGGCAAGCCTGTTGTAATTGAGTGACGGACGTTGGGGAGCGGGCGACGGCGATGGGCGTAAGTTGTTTCGAACTCTTGCTCGGAAGCTTAGTGGTAAACGGCGGAGAACACTCCGGTGTCGGAGAATTGCGCGGTTCGGGCGGAAACGAGCTCCAGCTCCTCTTGTAGTTCGCGAATCCGTTGCTCACGATTCTTGAAGGCGCCCATCTCTTCGCTCGTAAAGCTGGAGAAGGTCTTCCTCGTCAGCATCTCGATCTGTTCGTCGAGCACGGTTAGAAGTTCGGTTCTGAGAGGGACGGTGGCTCTGCAATCCATAAGCGCAAATCCTTGGGGGTGGGCCGGCACAAGAGGAATTCCACCGCAAAAATGGGAGGGGCTCAATACAGCAAATCAGGTAGGTCCTTGGGGGCGGAACGGGAGCACCCGGCAACTGTCGGCGAAAAGAAGGAGAACAAAGCTTTCGGCGAGTATAACAAACCATTAGAGAGTCAGCTGGGTGCCGAGCATGATCTCGAACACTTCCTGCGCCGCGAGTTCGAGAATCGGCAACCATTGATGCTGGCGAGAAAGAGCCAAGACGGACGCGTCCGCACTCATGGCTTCTTTTCCAGAACTGGCAAAACCTGCTCTTTCACTTGATCAGGAGTGAACAGTTTGCGTATGTATCCACGGGCGCCAGCGGAGAGAGCTTGTACGACGTAAGATTCGCTGCCTTCGGTGGTGATCATGATAATCGGAACCCCTTTGGCGCTCTCCATCGTTGACGCCTGACGGACGAATTCCAATCCGTCCATGACGGGCATGTTGATATCGCACAGGACAAGATCTAGGGAGTGGTTGCGGAGCGTTCCCAACGCTTCAGCTCCGTTGCTGGCCTCGAAGACTTCCTCGAGTTCGATGCCGGCCTGTCGCAGGCAACGCTCGACGATCTTGCGCATCACCGAGGAGTCGTCCACGATCAGCGCCCGGATTTTGCTCATACCTTGGTTCCATCACAGGGCAGAGTGCGGGCTTTACAGGTGGGGAGGGTGGGAAGTTTTTCAGGGGCTCCGGAATCCGTTATGCTTGGAAAATGACATTGCTGGACGCGCAGCAGTACGATCCCGCGAAAGAGAAGCGGCGCAAGATTAAGATCGCTCTAATCGTAGCGGCCGTCCTGATTGTGGCAGTGCTCGGCTGGATGTACCGCAACTGGCCTGAGGAGCATGTGGTGGACCGGTTTTTCAAAGCACTCCAAAAGCAGGACTACGAGGGGGCATACGGCATCTACTTCCACGATCCGAACTGGCAACAGCACGTACAAAAGTATTCCCAGTACACGTATGCCGATTTTTATCGCGACTGGGGGCCGGGCGGCGAGTGGGGACTGGTGAAGTCGCATCGGATCTATGGCTCGGCTTCTACCAAGGGCGGAGTGGTGGTAGAGGTCATTGTTAACGAACGCGCCGATCGCGCCCGCATGTTTTTGGAGAAATCGGATAAGACACTGACTGTCTACCCGTACTAGCGCGTGGCGGCTGGGCTCTCAATTTGTTAAGGGGATGTTTCGGAGAACTGCGACAACGTCTTCTGGAGTGAAGCTTCATCGCCTACTGTCAGGCAGGCTTTCGACCGGTCAATCTGCCGCATTAGTCCGCAGAGAACTTTTCCCGGACCAACTTCCACAAACAGGGTGACGCCTTTTTCGATCAGCCTGCGGATGGAGGGATCCCACTTTACCGAGCCGGTTACTTGCCGAATCAGGGTGGCGCGGGCGGACTCTGCTTCGGTAATCAGAGTCGCGTCCACATTGCAGACTACGGGGAAGGCGGGCTTCTGAAAATTCAGCGCCTGGAGATCGGTTGCCAGGCGGTCTTGGGCGGGCTGCATCAGGGCGCAATGGAACGGTGCGCTCACTGGCAGACTGACGGCTTTCTTGGCGCCGCGTTCGCCGGCTAATTTGATCGCGCGTTCTACGGCGGCGACGTGTCCGGAGACTACGATCTGCTCGGGTGAATTGATGTTGGCGGGCTGACAGATTTCGCCCTGGGCGGCATCGCGACAGATTTCAGTGACTTTGTCGAGGCTCATGCCGAGAATGGCAGCCATTGCACCAACGCCGACGGGCACGGCTTCCTGCATGTATTTGCCGCGATTGCGGACGCTGCGAACGGCATCGGCAAATTGCAGGGTGCCGGCGGCTACGTGGGCGGAGTATTCGCCGAGACTGTGTCCGGCAACATAGTTTGGTTTGGGACCTTTTTCGCGGAAAACGCGGAATGCCGAGATGGACACAGTCAGAATCGCAGGCTGGGTAATCTCGGTGAGCTTCAGTTTTTCTTCCGGGCCTTCGAAACAGAGCTGCGAGAGTCTGTAGCCTAGAGCGTCGTCGGCTTCTTCGAAGGTCTGGCGGGCAACCGCGTGATTGGCGGCCAGGTCTTTGCCCATGCCGACAGCTTGCGAACCTTGTCCGGGAAAGAGAAGGGTGATGGGGGATGAGTGGCTCATAGTGAGAACATTAACGAGTTGGGACGGTAGTGCCCGCGTGCAGGCCAGTCAGCTCGCGGGCGATGGTTTCGTTTACCTGGCCTTCCGCAAATTCTGCCGCTACGCGGATCGCGTTCTTGATCGCGTTGGTGTTCGACGATCCGTGGGTAATGATGCAGACGCCTTTCACCCCGAGCAGCGGGGCTCCGCCGTATTCGGTGTGGTCGAGGCGTTTCTTGAAATCGGAGAATGCATTGCGTGACAGCAGCGCGCCGACCTGACGCGTGATCGTGCTCTTCAGCGTTTCTTTCAGGACGGCGCGTACCAGTCTGGCTACGCCTTCGGAAGTTTTCAGTGCGACATTGCCGACGAATCCGTCGGCGACGATTACATCAACCTGGCCGAGATAAAGATCGCGACCCTCCACGTTGCCGACGAAATTCAAGGGCAGCCGCTTCAGAAGTTTGAAGGCTTCACGGGTCAGTTCGTTGCCTTTGGATTCTTCTTCACCGATGGAGAGCAATCCCACGCGCGGACGTTTCATGCCGAAGATCGCGCGGCAGTAGATATCTCCCATGACTGCAAACTGTTCGAGATTGATGGGCTCGCAGTCCACATTGGCGCCCACGTCAAGCAAAACCGCAGTGGTGTTCAGGACCGTGGGAAAGGCGGCCGCGAGCGCGGGACGGTCGACTCCGAGCAGCGAGCCGAGCACCATTCTGGCGGTGGCCATGGCGGCGCCGGTATTGCCGGCGGTTACGAATCCATCGGCCCGGCCGTTGCGTACCAGGCGCAGGCCCACGCGAATGGATGAATCGCGCTTGCCGCGGATGGCTTCGACCTTGTCGTTCATGGTGATGACTTCGCTGGCATGGACCACGTCGATGGGCAGGTGGCGGGCGCCGGGATAACGCCCCAGTTCGGCTTTGAGGAGCGACTCGGGTCCGACCAGGAGCACGCGCGCGCCGTGATGACGCGCCGCCTGCAGAGCGCCTTCGATCTCAGGCTTGGGTGCCTTGTCGGACCCCATCGCATCCAGAGCGATTACGCTAGGCATGGAGGGAAGAAACTAGGACTTCTCTTTGACCTCGAGAATTTCACGGCCCTTGTAATATCCGCATTTCGCGCAGACGCGGTGCGGCAGTTTTTGCTCGTGACAGTTGGGACACTCGGAAAGGGAGTGCTTGGAGAGCGCGTCATGGGCGCGGCGAGTCGAGGTGCGTTTCTGTGAGTGTCGTCGTTTCGGATTTGGCATTTTTTAAAGTTCTCAGTTCCCAGTTCTCAGTTAACCCTGTTCTCAGTAAGAATTGTCACTGAGAACTGAGAACTTAATTATTGTTCCAGTTTATCGCGGATCTCTTTCAGGGCCGACCAACGTGGATCCTGGACCGGCGCTGCACAAGAGCACGCGCTCTCATTCAAATTCTTGCCGCAATACGGGCACAAACCTTTGCACTCATCGCGGCAAAGCATCTTGAGTGGTACGGCGAGCAGCACTTGCTCACGTAGAGCGTCTTCGAGCAGCAAGCCTTCACCCTGGTAGTAGCCAATTTCGGCTTCGGCGTCGGTGACGGAAAGCTCGTCACGTCCCGCGTCTGTGCCGAGGGGCCGGTACAGCAAGTCGAAGTCGCGCGTCACTTTGTACTCTACCGGTTCGATGCAACGGGCGCAGGGTGCTTCCAGGATCGTGTCCAGCGTGCCTTTCAGCCGGATGTCCTGGACGACCTTGTGCTTGCCGTGGTGCTCCTCGACCAGATCCGCATGCCCTTCGGTGTGCAAGGGCGAACGCTGCTGCAGGTCGGGTCCGAGGTCAATCGCACCCGGGCTGAACTCTTCCCGGAAATCGATGGGCTGAGTTTCCAAATCTTTGATTTCGATGAACATCGGAACCTCCGCCGCCCCCACTCCATACCGCGAAGGCCCGCGGAAGTGCGCACAGAGACGTAAGTCTCGCAGGGAGCAATAGTTAAGAATAAAGGCCGAAAATGGGGGTGTCAAGGAAGGGAGGTTCGATTACCTCAATGCTTCGGGGATACGATCTCCGCGGGGTATCGCCAGCACCTGCACGACCTGGCGAGACAAGCACCAGGTGATGACAGGGGAATGGGCAGAATGCTTTCCGCGGTTGTATCCTATGCGACGCGCGAAAGAGAATGTTCTTAGTATGGGCAAAGCCACGTTGGAAACCACTTGCTGCATTGTGGGAGGCGGTCCGGCGGGCATCATGCTGGGCTACCTGCTCGCTCGCAAGGGCGTGGCGGTTACAGTGCTAGAGAAACATCAGGACTTTTTCCGGGACTTCCGTGGCGACACCGTGCATCCTTCAACTCTTGAGGTCATGTACGAACTCGGGTTGTTGCAAGACTTTTTGCGAGTGCCACACCAGGAGCTGACCAGAGTCGGTGGTGTTTTCGGAACCTACGCCTTCACGGTGGCGGACTTTCGACACGTGCCGACGCACTGCAAGTTTGTCGCTCTGATGCCGCAATGGGACTTTCTCGATTTCCTGTCGAGCCGAGCCAGGAAGTTCTCGAATTTTGATCTCCGTATGCAACACGAAGCGGTTGGCTTGGTGCGTGATGGCGACCGCATCGTTGGAGTTGAGGCGCAAACTCCAAATGGCCCTGCGGAGATTCGTTTCGACTTGGTCGTGGGCTGCGATGGCCGGCACTCGGTAATAAGGAAAGCGTCGCAATTGGAGTTAATCGAGTTCGGAGTTCCAATTGATGTGCTCTGGTTTCATATCAGCCGTCGCGGAAACGATCCCGAGCAACTGCTGGGCAATTTCAGTTATGGACGGGCGCTCGTCCTGATCAATCGCAACGAGTACTTTCAGGCGGGACTGCTGATTCGGAAGGGCTCGTTTGATGAAATAAAGAGAGACGGACTGCACGCCTTTCGCAGAACGCTAACGCAGATCGCTCCATTTCTCGGCGATCGGGTTGACGAACTGAAGGACTGGGATCAGGTCAAACTTCTCTCAGTCCAACTGAACCGTCTGCGGCAATGGCATCTGCCAGGGCTGTTGTGCATCGGAGACGCTGCCCATGCGATGTCGCCGGCGGGAGGAGTGGGAATCAATCTGGCGATCCAGGACGCAGTCGCAACCGCGAACCTGCTATCCGACGCCTTGCGCGAGCGGCGAGTGACGGACGATCTTCTTGCGCAAGTGCAACGGCGGCGCGAGTTCCCGACGCGGGTTACGCAACGCGTCCAGGCGACTGCGCATAAAGCATTCGATCGATTGTTCCGTAATCCGGGTCCGGCGAAACCGCCATGGCAACTCAGGATGGCGGTACGCATTCCCGGAGTGCGACGCTTGATGGCGCGCGCAGTCGGCATGGGGGTAAGGCCGGAACACATCCGCGAGGCTGGAGATGGCACGCTGGAGAAGGCCGCGTGAAAATGGTGGGGGAACTTCATGTCAACTGAGCCAAGATCTCCAGTGGTTCTGGCCGCTCCGTGTAGTCTTCGTTCGCGGAGGCGAAGAGGATCGTGCCATCCCGATCGATCACATACGTCGCTGGGATCGGCAGTTCCCAACGGTCGTCTCCGTTGACGAAGGGGAGGTTGACGAACGTGCGGCGGTGGATACCCTGTTGCTCTTCCGGGACGCGGTACACCAGCCCGAACTGGCGGGCGATATCGTTGTGTGCATCCACCAGTAGCGGGAAGGCGAGTTTGTGCTGGTCGTGCATGAAGTAGGCCTGCTTCTCGGTCTGCGGGGAGATGGCGAGGAGCGAGGCTCCAGCGGTCTCGACCTGCTCAGCGATGCCGCTCATCGCTTCCATCTGGCCGACGCAGAACGGGCACCAGCGTCCGCGGATGAAGCAGACCACGAGACGTCCCTTGTCCAACAATGCGGCCGAGGAAACGAGCTTGCTATTGTGGTCGGGGAGTTCGAACGACGGAGCGTGCGCACCGACAGCGAGAGCTTTTGCCGCGAGGCGTTGTTGCTTCAAAGTCGCAACCGTGCCCTCATGAACTGCCTGAACATCAGCAGGTACGTACTTGGCGATCAGTTCCTTGCGCCCGGCGAATATCCCCCGCAGCGGCCGCTGGTCTGTCTGCGACTCCGTCTCCGCTAATGAGCGCCATTTCATGTTCGGTGTGGTGACTGCCGAGCTTTGCTCGGGGACAGCCGAGGGCGGCTGTCCCTACGTGGTTCCCGGTACTGCGAACGATTCACGACTAGCGACCAATGGCTCCTACATGCCCGGCAGCTTCATCCCTGCCAGTCTGCGCGCGAAGCTGGGCTTACCCATCTGTTTGAACATCTTTTTCATCTGGGCGTACTGGCGGAGCAGGTTGTTGACTTCCTGCACGCTGGTTCCGGAGCCGCGGGCGATGCGTTTGCGGCGGCTGCCGTTGATGACTTCATGGTGATCGCGTTCGTGGGCGGTCATCGAGTTGATGATGGCTTCGACGCGGTTGATCTGTTTTTCGTCGACGTTGTCAGCGGCTTTTTGCATGCCGGAGAAAGCGCCGACTGAGGGCAACATCCCGATAATGCTTTTCAGGGAGCCCATCTTCTTCACTTGCCGCAACTGGTCGCGGAAGTCTTCGAGCGAGAAGCCGTCGCCGGAGAGGGCTTTGGTGGCGAGGTCCTGAGCTTTCTTCTTATCGATCTGTGACTCGGCCTTTTCGATCAGCGACAGGATGTCGCCCATGCCGAGAATGCGCGAGACGATGCGGTCGGGATGGAAAGCTTCGAGCGCGTCGTATTTTTCTCCAACGCCGATGAACTTGATGGGTTGCCCGGTGACCTGGCGAATGGAGAGAGCCGCGCCGCCGCGGGCGTCGCCATCCATTTTGGTGAGAATGACGCCGGTGAGCGTGAGCTTTTTATGGAACTCATCCGCGGATTTCACCGCGTCCTGGCCGGTCATGGAGTCGGCAACGAACAGGATCTCCTGCGGATTGAGCATCCGCTTGAGCGACTGCATCTCGTCCATGAGCTGGTCGTCGATGTGGAGACGGCCGGCGGTGTCGACGATCAGAACGTCGCAGCCCGAGATAATCGCTTCCTTGCGCGCTTCTTTGGCGAGACGCTCAACGGTCGCAGTATTCGCTTCTCCGACCTGGCCCTCATAGAGATTGGCCTTGATCGCCGCCGCGACAACTTTCAGCTGCTCGCGCGCGGCGGGACGATAAACGTCCACCGAGACGAGCAGGGGGCGGTGTCCACCGTTCTTCAGCCAATTGGCGAGCTTGCCGGAGGTGGTGGTCTTGCCCGAACCTTGCAGACCGGCCATCAGGACGACAGTCGGCGGCTGCGAAGCGAATTTCAGCTTGGCTGTATCTTTGCCGAGAGTTTCGACCAGTTCGTCGCGGAGGATCTTGATGACCTGTTCCCCCGGAGAAAGCGCGGTCATTACCTGCGTTCCGACGGCTTTCGCTCGGATGCGGTCTATAAGATCCTTGACGACCTTGAAGTTTACGTCGGCTTCAAGCAGCGCCAGACGAATCTCCTTCAGCGCCTCATCGATATTTTCTTCCGTGAGGACGGCTTGCCCGCGCAAGCTCTTGAAGGCGCGTTGGAGTTTTTCCTGGAGATTCTCGAACATAAAGGCAAAGAACTATTTTAGCAGCCGGGATGTGGTCGCTCGGGAGTTGTTCGATGTTTCAGGGGCGTCTGTTATTCAAGGATCTCGTCAAACTGGACGAAGGGTTCAATGTTGGTATAGTTCGGAATGTCTGCCAGGATTTCGGCGCCGTGTTTGGCAAACGTGGCCTGAAATTCGTCAATGGAATTGACGTGGATCGTCGCCAGGCAAACGACTGGGGCAGGCGCACCTGTTACAGAAGATAGCCCTCGGCGAACCTCAATGCTGTTTCCAACCAAACCAGCTACCCAAGGAACGTGCTTTTTTGTGTAGTACTCGAAATCGAAATTAGCGCCGTCCTTGTTCGGATTGAGCACGGTTACACGTTGCATACTCTTGTTCTCCTTCGAAGTCGCACATCTTATCAAGCTATTGGCCCATTTCGGAGCGCGAAGGGCTCGTCCTCCCGAGGCCCAGCACTTCTTTTGCGGCGACGACAGTGTTGCAATGGATCGACACTGTGTCCTCCACCCTACGCGCATAGCCGCCGGCGAAAGTGACCATCACAGGAATGCCGCGAGCGTTGGCGACCCGAAATACGAGTTCGTCGCGCTTCTTCAATCCTTCAATCGTAAGTGCCAAGCCGCCCAACTGGTCTTCACGATAGGGGTCGGCACCGGCGATGTAGCAGATCAGATCGGGATCGAACTGGCGTAGGCCGGAACTTAGCGCGTTGTCGAGCCAGCCGAGATATTCGTCGTCGCCGATGCCGTCGGGGAGGTCTACGTCGATAGAAGATGGCGGCTTGACCGCCGGATAGTTATTTTCCTGATGGAGCGAGATGGTGAAGACGTCTCCCGCGTGCGCGTTGCGAATTTTGGCAGGGCGCGCGGGATTGAGAGTTGCGAGAGTGGAAGACGGCAGCGGGTCGCTTGGAATGCGGACTCCGGCGAAAATGGCTGCTGTGCCGTTGCCGTGGTGGACGTCGCAATCGACGGTCATGGCGGTGCGAATTTTGCCGTCGTGCTGCATCCGGCGGACGGCCACGGCCACATCGTGGATCATGCAGAAGCCTTCTCCGTGGTCGGCAAAGGCATGATGAAATCCGCCGCCAATGTTGATGGCGACGCCGTCTTTGAGCGCATGCTCGGCGGCGAGAATCGATCCGCCCGCTGCCAGCCAAAAGGCGCGCACCAGTTCCGGCGAGAACGGTATTTCCAGTTCCATTTCTTCCCGTGGGCTGAGCGTGCCGGTCTTCAACTTGTGGACATACTGAGGAGTGTGGACGAGCAGCACGTCCTGATCGCTCGCGAGGGAGGGCGCGACGAAGTCCTCCGTCCCGGCGACGCCGAGTTCCAGTAGCCGGTCGCGAACGCGGCGGTACTTTTCGGCAGGGAAGACGTGCGCTCCGATTGGGAGATAGTAGTCGTCGCTGTAGACGAGCTTGAAAGGAAGCATGGAGGAATCACTGCCTCTGGTGCTGAGAAAGGCGGAGCCAGGAAAGACACATAATATGCCGCGTCTGATGTTTTCGCACCGGGGCCATTACAGGTTTAGCTGTAAATTTCGCGTTCTTTTGCCTCGACCACCCTTCCTTAAATTCCGTTTCCGGAAAAACCACACCATCTGCATAGGTTGCCTTACATCTCCAGTCGTATTACCGCCATCTTTATATCGGATATTCGAGAGATGTTAATCCCGCTGTGCTCGCTGAGATTCGCAGCCAGCGCTGAAACGATGGAGGTGCCATGAAAATAGCCAGAACAGTTCTTGCAGGATGTCTGCTCCTGGTTCTGAACTCTACTGTTGTTGCTTATGGGCAAGAGGATAAGAACGGGAGCGCAAAACCCGCGCAAGAGGACGAAGCCACACCGGGAACGGCAAAGCCACAGCAGGAACCCATGCCCGCGCAGGAAGAGAAGCGTACGCAGCAAGAGCGGAACAAACAAGGGCAAGATCGCGAAAAACCCGCTCAAGGACAGAAAAACCAGCAGAACGATGAAACTAGGAATGCCCAGAACGCGACGGGAAAGGAGAAGAACGAACAGAATCGCGCGTCAGTTCCGGGGGATCAACACAACGGCAAGCATGCATCCCAACGCATTCCGGAGGAGAAGTTCCGCGCGAGCTTCGGCCGGGAGCATCACTTCCGCGTATCGCAGCCCGTTGTCGTGGAGGGTCGTCCGCGGTTTCAATATAGCGGCTACTGGTTCGAGTTTGTCGATGTGTGGCCGGCGGATTGGTCCTACTCCGACGATTGCTACATCGACTACATCGATGGGCAATACTTCTTGATTAACGTGTTGCATCCGGACGTTCGGCTTGCGCTGGTTGTCGTAGTTTTGTAGGCGCTCAACGTTGCAACGAATACTCCTCTACCCGTGGCCCTTTAGGCAAACAATCCTTCAGGGCCACGCGTTCTAGTGCTCACTCTTGGATCTAAGGCTCCGCCCCTGCTTCGATTCGCCGAAGGCGCAAAACGGGAGCCATACACCCTGATAAACTTGGGCATTGCCACCGAAGAAACAATCCACGTCGACCGCACTCGTCGAATCCAGTTCGCCTCGGACCAGTCCGCCTGAGACACAATTGGCGCGAGCCGATTCCAAGGGCCGCGTCTTCCTGATCGACGCCATGTCGTTCATCTTCCGCGCCTATCATGCGATGGCACGGCAGCGGCCCATGTCTACGAAAACCGGCGTTCCGACGGCCGCGACCTTTGTCTTCGTCAACATGCTGCGCAAGTTGCGCGATGACTTTTCGCCGAAGTATCTGGCGGCGGTGTTCGACGTCGGCGAGCCGACGATCCGAAATGAGCAGGCCCAAGCCATCACTAGCATCCGCAAGTTTGATATCAAGACACAGACATTCAAGGAAGCGCAGTACGGGGGATACAAGGCTAACCGCAAAGAGATGCCGCCGGATCTGGTGCAACAGGTGCCGTACATTCGACGGGCACTGGAGGGATACCGGATCCCGATTCTGCAGCTCGCGAAATATGAGGCCGACGATGTGATTGGGACGCTGGCGCGGAAGGCGGCGGCGGATTCGTACGAAGTCTTTGTCGTGTCCAGCGACAAGGACATGCTGCAACTGGTGGATGACAAGATATGCGTCCTGAATCCTCCGAAGGACAATTTGATCTGCGATGCGGCCAAGGTCGAGGAAATTCTGGGTGTGCCGCCGTCGCGAGTGGTGGATGTAATGGCGCTGCGCGGCGACTCGGTGGACAACATTCCCGGTGCGCCCGGAATTGGAGACAAGGGATCGGTCGAAATCATCCGGCGGTTCGGCAGCGTCGAGCAGGCGCTCGAACGGGCGGCGGAAGTGGAGAAGAAGTCGTATCGCGAATCGCTCCAGAACAATCGCGAGAATATTCTGACGAGCAAGCAGCTAGTGACGATTGACACGAACGTTGCCGTCGAACTGGATGTTCCCACAATGAGAGTCGGCGAGCCGGATGTGGAAGCATTGCGCGCTCTGTTTTTCGAGCTGGAGTTCACGTCATTGCTGAAAGAACTGCTCCCGGTTGTCGAAGCAAAAGAGGGCGATTACCGGGAAATCATGACTGCCAGCGAACTTGATGACTATCTCAGAGAACTCGCTAGCGGCACTCCTCTCGCGATTGCGATCCCGACTGAGCACACTGACACTGCCGAGGAAGAGGAGGAAGCTGAGCCGGAACCCGAGCAATCCGGACTTTTGCCATTGCAAGCCGCCGATGCACGTGCGGCCGTGGTCCCGCTGGAGAGGATCGCTTTTTCAGTTGCAGCAGGTTCGGGAGCAATCGCTACACTTGCAGACAAATTGCTGGTGGAGCGAGTGAAGAACCTGCTGGAAGGGGAAGCGACGGCAAAGACGATCCACGATCTGAAGTCAGCTCTTCATCATTTTTCTGCGCAGGGGATCGCGCTGGCTGGAATTCAGCACGATCCGATGCTGTATTCCTACCTGCTCAATCCTACTTATTCGTCGCATGCGCTTCCCGAGGTTGCGCTGCGGAGATTCAATCTGAAGATGAGCGGCAACCTGGCGGAGGCAGCCGACTTGACGGGCCGGCTCGCAGCCGCGCTGCGCAAAGAGGTCGAAGAGGAAAGCCTGACTTCCGTTTATGACGACATTGATGTGCCGCTGGTGCCGGTTCTGGCGCGCATGGAAGAAGCGGGAGTGAAGATTGACACAGCGGCGCTCGCGCGAATGTCGACGAAACTGGAGGGTGAGATCGAGGCCAAGGCGCAGGATATTTATCAGCGTTGCGGTCTCCAGTTCAATATCAACTCACCCAAGCAGCTCGGCGATGTTCTATTCAACAAGCTGGGCCTGCCGATGCCCGTGAAATATGGCAAGGGCAAGAAGATTTCGACGGCAGTGGATGTGCTCGAGGGACTGGCGGAGGAGCACGAAGTCCCGCGGCTGGTGCTCGATTACCGGCAGTTGACCAAGCTGAAATCTACATACGTGGACGCGCTACCGGTTTTGATCCGCAACAGTAGCGGGCGCCTGCATACGACGTTCGGGCAGACCGGGACAGCAACGGGGCGGCTGTCTTCGACGAATCCGAATCTTCAGAACATTCCGATCCGCACGGAACTGGGGCGGGAGATTCGCGCGGCGTTTACGGCTGAGCCCGGACACGTCCTGCTCGCGGCCGACTACTCGCAGATTGAACTTCGGCTGCTGGCGCATTTCTCGAAAGACAAATTACTGGTCGAAGCGTTCCGGCGCGGGGATGACATCCATACGCTGACGGCTGCGCAGGTATTCGGAGTGCCGCCGCTGATGGTTACGCCTGAACACCGCCGCGCGGCGAAAGTTGTGAACTTCGGGATCGTGTATGGACTCTCGGCGTTCGGTTTGTCGCAGAATTTGGGGATCGAGCCGAGCGAAGCAAGAAAATTTATTGACGCGTACTTCGAAAAATACTCGGGCGTGCGGGCATTCATTGATGCGACGCTCGAACAGGCGCGGCGTGACGGGAAAGTAAGGACGCTATTCGAACGCATTCGCCCGATTCCCGACATCAACAGCAAAAACAGCAACCAGCGCGGGTTCGCCGAGCGCACGGCCGTAAATACTCCGCTGCAGGGAACGGCGGCGGACTTAATCAAGCTGGCCATGATCCGGATTGACAATGAGATTCAGAAACGCCGTCTTCAATCGCGCATGACGCTTCAGGTTCATGACGAGTTAGTGTTTGAAGTTCCCGAGGGCGAAGTGGAGGGGATGAAGCAGTTGGTTCGCGAGCAGATGGAAAAGGTGCATGAGCTGGAAGTCCCCTTATTAGTGGAGATCGGCGTAGGGACCAACTGGCGGGACTTGGAGTAGCCGATGCGAGCGTTTGCTTCACCGCGAGAAGTGGGTCGTCCCTCCGGAGTCCGTGTCATAGCAAGCTTCGCAGGCAAGACTGACGGGTTGCGGAGTTTTCTTTCGGCATTGTTATATCCGACTCAGCCACGGGCGATGCGGGTGAGGTTGTAGGCGATCGCCGCCATCATGCACTCGGTGGTCACGGCCGCCAGTCCGCGCCGCCGGAATCTCCGCATGCCCCGTTGCTCCTTCAGAATTCCGAACACCGGCTCCACCACCGCTTGCCGCCGG
>JBKPCG010000083.1:0-53265 GCA_046727255.1 Acidobacteriota bacterium
CAGATGCTAGCGGGGTGCAGAGGGCTGTGTCAACCGGAAAATCATGGTTAATCCTTAACTAAGTGGTAATTAATCAATGACTTAACCTCATGAAAAAATTGGCTCTTGTCCCCTATCTGCTTGAAACTTAACACCAGAGTCCATTAACTATTTAGTATATACGTGCTTTCGGACATGACTTGGAATTCGTCAACTGCCATTGGAATGAAATACTTAGCCAGTTATTTCTAGTAAGTTATTTAAAATTAGTTATTTACAATGGGTGCTGATCCGCAAAAAATGGCGCACTCTGGTTTTTACCGGGGTTACCGCGGGCTGTCGACCGCCCGGCGGCGCCTGAACCAGAAGTGGAGTTCCCACGACTGGCAATTCGGTTTAGAGTGAGCGTCATGGCAGCGACGCCGCCGATTGTCCTTACCATCGCTGGATTTGACCCCTCGTCAGGGGCCGGGATCACTGCCGATATCAAAACCATCGCCGCCCACGAATGCTACGGCGTCTCCTGCATTACCGCCCTCACCGTGCAATCAACGCAGGGGGTGCGGCGAGTGGAGCCGGTCAACCCCGAGACTATCTCGGAGACTCTCCAGGAACTCATTTCAGATCTTGAGGTGGCAGCTGTTCATATCGGCATGCTGGGAACGGCCGAGGTTGTGGGCGTGGTCGCGGACTTTCTGGGCCGGGTGAAACTGCCGCACGTGGTGCTTGACCCGATAATCAAGTCCAGTTCGGGTGCCGCCTTGTTGAACCGGGCTGGATTACAGCTCCTGATCGAGAGACTGATTCCGCTGGCCGAAACGATTACGCCGAATTTGGACGAAGCCAGCGTGCTGACTCGCCTCCCGGTCAAGAATCTGGATCAGATGCGGGTGGCTGCAGCCAAACTGCACTCGCTCGGAGCGGCGAACATCGTGATTACGGGTGGGGATCTTGGGAAGGCGACCGACCTGTTGAGTTTCACGACGAGCCGGGGAGTCGAGCGGGAAGTCTTCAAGGCGGAGCGACTGAGATCGAGTTCGACCCATGGCACCGGCTGTGCCTTTTCGACCGCGCTGGCCTCCCATCTGGCTCACGGTCGGGGATTGCCCGAAGCGGTTCTTCTTGCGAAGGCTTACGTCGCTGCGGCCATCGCGAACGCTCACCCGCTGGGGAGCGGGGTCGGGCCCGTAAATCATCTTTACCGAATGAATCGCCAGCGCCGAGCCAGCGCTGCCACTGCCGAGGTGGAGACGGCACACTCGCGAAACTGACGTCGCGAGCGCGAGCAGGGAAATACTTACAGCGCTTTCTTCAGCAGACAACCGGCCACGAACGCAGCCACTGCGCCTAGCAGCCACTCGATTCGCCACAGTTGAACTGCCTGCCAGTCAATCACCCTTTGGGTACTGAAGACGACGCCCACCGCCGCAGCCGCTAACACGCACGCGATCCCAGCCACAAAAGCGATGAAGGCTGCGGTCGAGAGTTCGAGTCGTTCTGCCAAGCCAGTGAAGTGAGCTAAGGTGATTTTCTCCCGCAACCGGGAAGTTGGGACAACGCCCACCCGCCCGGAGCCGCAGGAGTGACAAAAACGTGAGCCAACGATGAACTCAGTCCCGCATCGATCGCAGGCTTCAACCAGATCTGTATCTGTGAGCCCGGCCGGATCGGTCGCCGCCATCATGGGCGGACGCCAGAACTCGTGTTGTGCTGCTTCTGCCATAGGACCCCTCTTCCCCCAAAACACATTTGGCAAGCCAATAACCAAAGCAAAGCATTGTAAACATTCTAGTTATCCGGCGATCGACGGGAAATGCCCGGCAAGAATTACGCGATCAACTACGAAATTCCCATTGTGCGGGATACAGGCGACTCCCTCAGTCCCCTACTTGATTCCCTGTAATTCGCGAATCGGGGTAAACTAAAGAGCCGTGGTTCTCTCCTGCTCTCGTCCCGTTCTGCTTACCGTAATCGTGCTGACTCTGGGGGGGCTTTGCGCGGGCGCCGATTCTGCTAGCCAAACTGTTTTCCGGCCCGCCGACCCGCAAAACCAGGTTGCGTTCGGGCACCTCTACAATCTGGACTACGATGCGGCCGTCCAGGAGTTCGAAAAGGTGCTGGTCCGGCATCCTAACGATCCCTACGCGGTCAATCACCTGCTCTCGGCGGTGCTGGTGCGCGAGCTGTATCGTATTGGCGCGATGAATACCGGCGAGTACTCCAATGACAGCTTCGTGGGGCAGGTGCATCGGCCACCGGATCCCGCTCAGGCGGCGCGGATCAAGCACCTGGTTCAGCGAGCCCAAAAGCTCGAAGAGGCTGAACTCGCACGGAACCCGAATAATGTGGATATGCTCTACGCCCGAGGCGCCACCCGTGCGCAGTTCGCCGCCTACACCGGCCTGATTGAGCGGGCCTGGTTTTCTTCTCTGCGCAGTGCGGTGGGAGCGCGGCACGACCATGAGCGGGTGCTCGCGTTGTCTCCTCAGTATCAGGATGCCAAGCTGGTGGTTGGGACGCACAACTACATCATGGGCAGCCTGCCGCTGGCGGTGAAAGTGGCGGTGGCGCTGGTCGGACTGAGCGGCGACAAGGAGAAGGGCATCCGGCAGCTCTCCGACGCTGCGCACGCAAATGGAGAGACCAGCGTGGATGCGGGCGTTCTCCTGATGCTGTTTCTGCGTCGCGAACACCGGTATGCCGAAGCGCTCGAAATGGCGCGCTTACTGACTCCTCGCTTTCCGCGAAACTATCTCCTCTCACTGGAAGAAGGCAACTTGCTACGGGCCCTCGGGAAGAACCAAGAGGCCGAGGAGCAGTATCGCCGCGTCTGGGAGAACGGACGCGAGGGCAAGTACGGTAATCTTCATTACGAAATTGCGGCGCTCGGACTGGGAGACCTGCTGCGCAGCGAGAAGAATTACTCCGCTGCTGCCGTCGCTTATGAATCGGTCGGGGATCTGCAATCGCCCGACCCTGAGTTGCTGCAAAAGGGCAATCTGTATGCGGGGGAAATGTATGACCAGATGCAGAAGCGCGACCTGGCCATGAAGAAGTACGAGGCTGTGGTGGCGACGAACTCCGGGAACAGCGAGGCCGAGAAAGCTCGTCGGCGGATGAAGGAAGCTTATCGGGAATAGCGCTCCCGCCGGGTGGCCGCTTTACACCTGCAACTTTCTGACCGCAATCGTCGTATCTTAAGGAAGTCAGGAGACCGCTTATGTACTGTAACGCCTGTGGCAAGGCCATCGCCGAAGACGCCCGTTTTTGCGCCTATTGCGGAACAGTGCTGGGACAACCCCCCGCACCGAAGAAGCTAATGCGGTCGCGCGCCGATCGGAAGATCGCCGGAGTGTGCGCGGGAATGGGCCACTATCTGGATCTGGACGTAACCCTCGTGCGATTAGTGTGGGTGCTGGTAACGATCTTGGCCGGTATCTTCCCCGGTGTCGTGGTTTACGTTTTGGCCTGGATCGTCGTTCCGGAAGAGCCTGCGGCAATACCCGTCGCGGCGGCTGGCCAACCGGTTACGAATTCGTAGCGGACAAACGCTTGCGATCCGACCCCTCCGCTATGCAACGTCTGCGTTCCGACGATGCCGAGATCGTGTATGAAATCGTGGGCAGTGGTCCGCCCGTTGTTCTGCTCCATCCTTTTCCCGTTCATCATGAATTCTGGAACCCCATCGTGCCAACGCTCAGCTCGCGTTATCGGCTGATCCTTCCCGACCTGCGCGGGCATGGCGATTCTGAAATCGGCCAAGGCCCGGCTTCGATGAAGAAGCACGCCCGCGACCTTGCCCGGGTGCTGGACGCTGCGAGCGTGGTCAAGGCCGCGTTTGTGGGGGTATCGATCGGCGGCTACATTCTGTTCGAGTTCTGGCGTCAATTTCGCGGGCGAGCGAACGCACTGGCTCTATGCGATACCAAGCCTCAGGCAGACACCGCAGAGGCGCGCGCGAACCGGCTGAAGGTTGCAGCGGATGTGCTGGAGCAGGGAACCGATCCGTTCATCGAGAGCATGATCCCGAAACTCATGGGCCGCACGACCTTGAGCACTCGCCCCGACTTGTTGGATGGGGCTCGCCGCATGATGCGCAAAATGTCGCCGGAGGACGTCAGGCTGGTGCAGCGGGGGATGGCGGAGCGCCCCGATTCGGTTGCCGATCTGAAAACGATCAATGTGCCTGCGCTGATTGTGATTGGAGACGAAGACATCCTTGCCACTCCCGCCGACGGGGAACTCATGCGTCAGAACATTGCCGGCAGCCAGCTGAAGATCATCCCCAAGGCCGGCCACTTCGCGCCGTGGGAGCAGCCGGAGGCCGTCGGTCCTCTGCTGCGCCAGTTCTTGGACGCCGCCGGTACAGTCAGCTGAAAGCTGAAAGGGCGCTTCTCTCTGGTAGAATCCAGCCGACATGACGGATGCTTTCCTGGTTCGCGAGAAGACGATGGTCACCGCCAAGGGAGATGGTCCCATGGTTGAGGTGAAACCAGCGGAGAGCCGCGTATTTCTTCTGACTCTTGCGATTACGAATATCATCGAGCAGGAGTCGCTCGACGTCAGCGTCCACGGATCAACCGACGGCGCGGCCTGGGATCTCAAGCCGATCGTTGCGTTTCCGCAGAAGTTCTACCGTGAAGAGGTGCCATTGCTGCTCGATCTGACGGCGCGGCCCGAAGTGAAGTTCATCCGCGCGCACTGGGAAGTAGCGCGCTGGGGACGCGGTTCGGAAACTCCGATGTTCGAGTTTCACGTGACCGTGCGGGAGGTTCCGCAGGAAATCCTGCAAGAAGCCGCTGGGCGCGTGCGGGCGCAGTAGTTCAAACCTCGGATCAAATTTCTCCGTTATATTTGAAGTTCATGGCCACCGTCCCTACGGTCATAGTCCGTCCCGCGCACAGCGTGAGAGGCTTGGTTCGCATCCCTGGGGACAAATCCATCTCGCACCGCTACGCGATGCTGGCGGCGATCGCGGAGGGCACCAGCCGCTTCCATAATTTTTCTGCAGCGCGCGATTGCTTCAGCACTCTCGGCTGCGTGCAAGCCCTTGGACGCGAGTGGAAGCGCTCGGACGATGGCGCGATCGAAGTGCAGGGTCGCGGCCCACGTCTTTCTGCGCCTGCCGAGCGGCTCGACTGCGGCAACTCCGGTTCGACCATGCGGATGCTGAGCGGCATTCTTGCTGGCCAGCATTTCGAGAGCGAGATGTTTGGTGATGAATCACTTTCGCGCCGGCCGATGGCGCGCATCATGACGCCCCTTTCGCAGATGGGTGCCAGGATCGGTGCGCGCGATGGCGGCCGGCCTCCGCTGAGAATTCGTGGCGGTTCGCTGAAAGCAATCCACTACCAGCCCGAAGTGGCCAGTGCCCAGGTGAAGTCTTGCGTTTTGTTTGCCGGACTGCTGGCCGAGGGCGAGACCATTGTCGAGGAACCGATTCGTACCCGCGATCACGGTGAACTCGCGCTGCGCGCATTCGGCGCTGAGGTAGGACGAACCGGCAACATTGCTCGCATCCGAGGCGGACAGAAGCTCAGCGCCATCGAAGCACGCGTGCCGGGGGATCTCTCGAGCGCGGCCTTTTTCTTATGCGCCGCTGCGCTGTTTCCTGATTCTCAGGTCACATTCCCGGGAATCCTTATGAATCCCACCCGCGCGCGGCTGCTCGATATCCTGATCCTGATGGGATTGAAAATCTCGGTCGCGCAATTGGAAGAACACCACGGCGAACTCATCGGCGCCATCGAAGCGCGGGGAGGGACGTGGAGGGGAGCCGTTGTCTCCGGCGCGGACACGGCAGCCTTGATCGACGAGATCCCAGTGCTGGCGGCGACGGCGCCTTACACGGAAGATGGACTGGAAGTGCGCGACGCGAAGGAATTGCGTGTAAAGGAATCCGACCGGATCGCGGCGGTTGCGACGAATCTGCGCGAGATGGGCGCGGAGGTGGAAGAGCTCCGCGACGGGCTCCGCATACCCGGGCGGCAGCGGCTGCACGGCGCGGAACTCGACTCGTTTGGTGATCACCGCATCGCCATGGCCTTCGCGATCGCAGCGCTGCGCGCCGAAGGTGAGACAACCATCCACGGCGCGGATGCGGCGGGCGTGTCGTATCCAGCGTTCTTTGAAGAGCTCCAGAGAGTTACCCAATGAGTTACGAGCCGCGAGCTATGAGCCGGGAGGGAACCAGATCTGCTTCCTCGAAGCTCGTGGCTCGCAGCTCACAGCCGCAGCTGAGGAATCATGACTGCTGACAAATCCCCATCCAACGACGAGCGCCTGCAGCAGGAATTCAACCGCTGGGCCGACGCAGGTGAAGGCGAGAAGATGGAACGCCATCATCTCGACATCACCGAGAAGACCATGCGGCTGATGGATCTGCGTTCTGGCGAGCGGGTGCTCGACATGGGCTGCGGGTCGGGATGGGCCACGCGTCTGCTGGCGCGCATGGTGAGCGAAGGTCCGCAAGGTTTTGGACAGGTAGTCGGAGTGGACATCTCTGACGAGATGGTTCGCCAGGCGCGGGCTGCTTCTAAAGATTTCGAGAACGTAATGTTTGTGGTCGGTTCCGCGGCGCAGATTCCGTGGGAGGAAAACTTCTTTGATAAGGTGCTGTCGGTCGAGTCGTTCTACTACTATCCCGATCAGGAACGTGCGTTGGCCGAACTGTTCCGGGTGATGGCACCGCGCGCGCGGCTCTTCATCCTCATCAATCTTTATAAAGACAATCCGTATTCATTGCAGTGGGTGCCCAAGCTGAAAGTGCCGGTCCATGTGCGCTCGGCGGCGGAGTATGTCGAGTTGCTGAAGGCGCATGCTTTCGAAAACGTGGAGTATCGGCAGATTCCGGACGACACACCTACTCCGGGTAATTATCAGACGACCTCGTTCCATTCGCTCGATGATCTGAAAGCGTTTAAGCGAGTGGGAGCCTTGCTGTTGATGGCTTCAAAACCTGATCTACGCAATCCGGCGCCGGGGTACACAATCTACTAGCGCTCGACCGGCGGGCCACTGCGAGCGAAAGCAGATCCTTCGCTTCGCTCCGAATGACAGTTCACTAAAGATACTTGTGCTACTACTCTGCGGCGGCCGCGCTAGATTTCCGCGTCGTCATCGTCGTCGTCATCGCGACTGCGCTCGCGTTCCAGGTTTTTCGCCGGGCTCATGGGACGATTGTCGTTGGCGTGCATGATTTCGATCCGACCATTCACATTGGAGAGCTTCACGCGGGTTCCACCTCCGCCCAGCTCGCCGCGGAGGCTATGGCCAACATACTGGTGATGGTTCACTGGCAACCCAAAATCATTGGAGATGCTGCCTGAAACCGTGCTGGCTTCTACCTCCGCTCGCACGTCCGAAGGGAGAGTGAGGCGCAAAGTGCCGTTCACGGCTGAGAGTTCGAGCGGTGACGATGGCAGGCGGCTCATGCTCGCGTCCAGTTCGCCGTTGACGGTGTCGAGATCGGTGCGGCCTCCGAGATTGCGGGCTTGCAGACGACCGTTCACACATGAGGCCCGAACTTCTCCGGCGACGTCCTGGATATCGAGCGATCCGTTGACGAGTTTGATCTCGTCGAGGCGGGCGCGGCGGGGGACCACCAGGGTGTACTCCACGGTCGCGGGATTGTCATGGCGGTCATTCCAGAAGGTGTTGTCGTGGCCGGGATATTCGGTTCGGATGGAGAGAGAATCGGGGTGCGAACTGATGTCGATTTTCGCTTCGTCCAGGCGCTCTTTGCTCCAGGCGCGCTTGACGGCATCTACCTTGACCTCATGGCGGTCCCAGCTCGTGATATGCACTGGGCCGTTGATGTTTTGGAGATCAATGCGGCCTTCCGGGGAAAGCGGATAGACCTGGTGAAACTCCTCGGCCAGTTTGCCCTGATCGTCGGATGCATGTCCAGCGGCCGCGAACAGAAGCAGGACCGATGCGGCGCCTAATGCTGCGCCCAGCCAAGTTGCGTGTCTCGATTTCTGCATAGAGTCCTCCGTCGGGGTTAGACGGAACAGAAGGGAATTGGTGAGTAGAGAGCTGCGGGCTTCGAGCTACGTGCTTCGAGCAACCAACCACTCCGACTCACCAGAATACTCGGCGTGCTCGGAGCCCGCCGCTCGAAGCTCGCGGCCAAAGCCGTGACCAGCATTACGCCCCGGGCGTATGATGAAGGCGTATCCTAACTGCAAGAGGGGCTCATGAGCTGGCTGCAGAACAAGTTCGAAAAGAACTTCATGATCACCTCGGTGGACTACGTCTTTAACTGGGCGCGCAAGTCTGCGCTCTGGCCGATGACGTTTGGACTGGCCTGCTGTGCGATCGAGATGATTGCGTCTTCGACCGCCCGTTTTGACATCGCGCGCTTCGGCTCTGAAGTTTTCCGCCCCAGCCCGCGGCAGTCCGACTTAATGATTGTGGCCGGCACAGTGACGCTGAAAATGGCGCCGGTAGTGAAACGAATCTACGATCAAATGCCGGAACCGAAGTGGGTGATCTCGATGGGAGCGTGCTCCTCAGTCGGCGGGCCGTTCAATACCTATGCCGTCCTCCAGGGCGTGGACCGCATCGTCCCAGTGGACGTCTACGTGGTCGGCTGCCCGCCGCGTCCCGAGAACCTGTTCTACGCGCTGCTCCGGCTGCAGGACAAGATCGACACCATGACGCTCGCCAAGAAGCCCACTGAAGTGCGGCTGAAAGAAAGCATGATGGAAGACTTCAAGCGGCAGGTGATGGTGGCGCAGACGATGCAGCCGAAATAGCTGTCAGCGGTCAGCACTCAGCCGTCAGCTAAACCAATCTTCTCTCTGCACTCTTTTCATCTCTTATACTGTTGTCATCCTGAGCGGAGCGAAGGACCTGCTTTTTTCTGCGCTTCCCGACACGCCATGCCATTTGTCAAACTCGCATTTCAGGCCGAACTGCCCGCCACCAACGAAGCCAAGGAATTCCTCTGCGGTGACAGGATGATCTGCGTCGCCAACGTGAACGGCGAAATCACCGCCATGGACAACGTCTGCCTGCATCGTGGTGGCCCGCTGGGAGAAGGGGTGATCGAAGACGGGAAGGTGATCTGCCCGTGGCACGGTTGGGCGTGGGATCCGAAGACGGGCGAGGCACAAGCGCCGGGGGCGAAGGTGGCTGTGTATCCGGTGAAGATCGAGAACGGTGATGTGCTGATTGAGGTGTAGGCCTCGCCCTTAACCGAGCAACTTCAGAAATTGTCCCGGCTGGCCCTCAAATCCTGGAAACACCGTCTTCAAATCCTTGTTCCCCAAATATTGCGACACAACTTCTCCCAACACCATCCGGAAGTCCGTGGTGACAGCCAGATCTCGTCCTTCGTAGAGCTGCGACGGATCAAGTCCCGGCCATCGGCCATAGACTTTCCCACCCTTGACTGGGCCGCCGAGGACAAATATCACGTTGGCGTGGCCGTGGTCGGTGCCGCGATTGCCGTTTTCACGGGCGGTACGGCCGAATTCGGACATGGTCACGATCACGGTGTCTTCGGCGAGGTCACCTAGATCGATCCAGAGAGCGCCGATTGATTGCGAAAATTCGCTTACGACATTTGCGATTTGCCCCTGGGTGCTGCCTTCGTTGACGTGATGGTCCCAGCCGCCGATGTCGGCGAAGGCGACTTGCACGCCCAGGTTCGCTTTGATGAGTTGGGCGAGTTGCTTCAGGCTTTCGCCGAAACGTCCCCGGGGATAATTCGCACCCGCGGACGGCGCGTACCTTGCGGGGTCGGCGGCTTTCAGCATCTTGACCGCGTCGAAAGTCTCCTGCCCGGTGCCGTGCATCACGGTGTCAACGGAATTTGCGTACATCGCTTCGAATGTGTTGGACATCGGCGCCGCTTTCGAGTTGCGTCCGCCTACGGAGAAGTCATTGAGGTTGTTGACGGCAACTGCTGTCTCTTTGCCGGCGAGAGTGCGGGGTAGGGAAGGTCCGAGCGCGATCGCGCGAAAGGCAGCTTTGTCCGCCGGCAGTTCATGCAGAGCTCGATTCAGCCAGCCATCTTCCGTTACTTTTACGCCGGGCGTGCCGGACTCCATGTAGTCCTGTGCGTCAAAATGCGAACGCGTTGGGTCGGGGGACCCGGCGGCGTGCACGATGGCGAGGCGGCCCTGTTTCCAGAGCGGCTGGAATGCAGACATCGAGGGATGAAGGCCAAAGAATCCGTCGAGGTCGAGTACAGATTTCTTCGGAATGTTGATGGTCGGACGCGCGGCGTAGTACGCAGCCTCGCCGTGCGGCACGACGATGTTCAGCCCGTCCGCCGCGCCGCGTTGGAAGAGGACGATCAGGCGCTTCGGCCGCGAGCCCGGATCGGCGGCGCCGTAGGCGGCTCGCGTCAGAAAACTCGGCAGTGACGCCGTGCCGACCGCGGCCAGGGCGCTGTTGCGGAGGAAAACTCTGCGGGTAATCGACATATCACGATCTTGGCTGTGGGCTTCGGGCTACCAGCTTCGAGCGAACACCAACAGTTGCTCGAAGCTCGTAGCTCGAAGCCCGCAGCTATCTCCTCTGAAACTCTGGCGATCCTAAAATTAATCCAGTGATCGCCGCCCCGTTGGGCGGACGCCCGGCATCGTCCAACCGTCGCTGGCTGATCTGTGGATCGTCCAGTTGCTTGCTGATCGTCTCATGGGTCTGCTTCGAGACGTCGCCCGCGAGCAGCGAATTCTCGAGTGCCGTTAGTGCTTGCTGTGCGTTCCCCGCGCCCGACGCGAGCTGTCCCGAGTCCACCGAAACTCCGCGTACTTTTCCGGCTGCCAGGCCCAAAGCGAAATTCATTCGGCCTAGCAGGGCCGATGAGTTTACCCACGCGTCCGCCTTCATCGAATAGCCGGTTGGAGGCTGCATGCCGTAGGGCGGCATGCCCATGGTATTGAGCGTGCCGAGCAGGGCGCGAGCGTCGTCGACCTGCGCGCCACTCGCGCGCACCGCCGATAGCACGAACTCGAGCGGCGTTTTAACCTTTGCGCGGTAAGCCTCGGGCGCCCAGAATTCGGATGAACTCAGCATCGTCCGAATAACCTCGCGGATGTCGCCATGCTTCTTGAGGAAGGTCTGCGTCATGCGATCCACTAGCGCTGGCGGGGGATCGTCGGATACGAAGCGCATGGCTAGCTTTTGCGAGATGAAGCGCGCCGTCTTCGGATGGCGCGCCAGTATGTGCAGAACTTCCAGGCCTTCTTTTTCGCCGTTTTCTTTGATCTTGTGTCCGAGGACAGTCTTATCGCCGGGCTCATGCATGCGTGGTTCAAAGCGGAATCCACTGCCGTTCTTCGGCTTCTCGATGGTCCACCCGGTAAAGACTTTGGCAACCTCGGTGACGTCTTTCTGAGAATATCCGCCGTTTACGCTCAGCGTGTGAAGCTCCATCAGTTCTCGGCCATAGTTTTCGTTCAGGCCGCTGGCGACCTTTGCCTTCCCTTTGACCGGTCGATTTTGCGCTTGCCGATCGCGTCCCTTCTGGTGACCTCGAGGCGCGATCCCCAATCCAACATCTGAGTCTGCTCCCACGCTCAGCCAGTTGTCGAGATAAAACATCATCGCCGGACTCTGGGCGGTGGCCACCAGAAGGTCTTCGAATTTTCCCAGCGCATGCGGACGGATCACATCGCGCTCGTAGCTGGTCAGCAGAAAGCGGTCAACGCCCTTGTTGATGAATACGTTGAAATGGTTGAACCAGAAGTCGGTCATTACTTCATCGAGTTGGCGTTCGCTGTAGATCGCTCGCAACAGCTTGGCCTGCATCAGTTCGCCGATCACCACTCGTTCGGCGTTCCGGAGCGACATCAGCGTTTCTTTTTGTCGCGGGCTCATGCCTTCCATCAACGCGTCTGCTTTCAGGCCTTTCATCGCCGAAGTGAGGACACGCTGGTTCTCGGGAGACATCTGCAAGATTTCTTTCAGCCGCTCAGTCGGAGGCAGATCAAGGAGTTCCTCGACCTTGAGATTGGCGACTCGCCGGTCTTCCTGGCGACCTTCGCGGTCTGCGTCGTCGGCCATGCCTTTCTCGCTATCGGCAGACGCGATTGCAGGATCGGCGGTCGACGGGTTCTTGCTCGCGTCTTCCTTTCTTTCTTGCCTTTCCTCGTATCGCCGGACCTGAGCTTCGTATACCGCACGCTTGGTTGGATCGCTGGGCAGATCGGTTTTGCCGTTTGCGACCTGCCGGATCACTTGATTGGGCGGAAAATTCTCGACCAGTTCGCGCGTGTCCATGCGCAGGGTGCGGAAAGGGACCAGCCGCGTTTCAAGGGCGGAGTCGTCGATTCTTTCGGGATGAAGCTGCAGATCGACCCACTTCTCGACGCCCATCTGCTCGACGCGTTGTAGGTCGCCGGGCCGCGGGCCGAACGTCAGCCGGTTAAGCGCGTGGACAGCGCGTTTATGTTCGTCCATTGCTCCGGCAGGTTTGTCTTTTTTCCTCGCGGGGGCGAGTTGGGTTGCCAAGCCTGCAATCATCAGCAGACTGGCTGCAATTGCGAGAGTGCGGCCGCGAGAGAGCATTCCCGTCCCCACAAGAGATGAACCCAGAATACGGGAAAAGTTGCCGGCAGAGGGCGCTGGAACGAGGGCGGTTACCGCTTCAATTGCGCGACATAGGCGTTTCCGCTTTGTCCCTGGCGCGTGGTGCTCTCGATGAACTTGAGGAATTCCCGCAGGTGTTCTTTCTCCATCAGCTCCGCCTCGGAGAATTTTACGCGTACTCCGAACGACGGGGCGCTGCGCGTGATGACGCCCGTCAGGATGACGCCTTTTACCCAGATCGTGCCATTAGCCACCCATAAGCCGATTCCGACGTTTCTGCCTGGGGGAATAGGGGTCGCGGTCTCGACGAAGCATCCGCCCCGGCTCACGTTCGAAAGATTGCCCCAGACCGGCCCATCCTGTCCTTCGATGTGAAGCTCGATAGCGACGAAGCACTTGAGGCGCGCAAAACGGCGGCGGTCTTGAGTGGTCTGTGGTGTAAACAAATCGGGTTCGAAAGGAGGCGTTTCTTTGATCGGCTGCGGATGCGGAAATGCGGCAGGCTTTATAGCAGCCGGAACCGGAGATCCGTTGGCGGTTGCCGCGGCCGCGCGGGCGTTAACAGCGGAATCCTTGATTTCGCGCATGGCCTTGAGCAGCGCCAGTTCCCGCTTCTCAGGGGACACTTCGCGGTAGGTTTGCAGCAGTTTTCCGAGGTGGCTCACCAGATCGGGATCAGTGAGCAGACGAGTCCAATCCGATCCCTTGACGGGCGAGTCTTTTGCGAGATCCTTCATGCGGACGGCTTACCTCACTAATTTTGAGCGCACAAGGAGGAAGCGCTCGCTTCTCTAAGATGAGACCGCGAGTGGAGGTTACGCAAGTGACCAAGGTCACCGGAAGTGGTTAGCGGTGGGCTATTGAGTGCCTTTCAAATTTCTGGATTTCCGACAGGACGCGCCGTCTCGAGTGGTTGTGAGGTAAACTCGGGGGCCGGAAGGATGTGCCTCCGGGCGACCTGTATTTCGTCGCCATGTCCGACATTTCTCCATCGCCGCGCGCGCACACAAGAGTGACCGATTGCCACGTTCATCTGGCAGCGCTGCCCTGTGGAGGGAATGAGTGCTATGTCTCTCCCAAGATGCTGAAGAGTCCACTGTTCAGGTTCCTGATCTGGCAGCAGGGACTCGATCTGAAAGAAGCCGAGAAATCGAATGCAAAGTACGTCGCCAATCTGCTGGCAGAATTGCGCAGCTCACGTTATGTCGGTCGGGCGGTGCTTCTCGGAATGGACGGCGTTTACGACGCGCAGGGCAAATTCGATCCGCGGGCTACCGAGTTTTTGATTACGAACGATTATGTTCTTAAGCTGGCCAAGTCGCATCCGGAGGATTTCTGGGCAGGCGTCTCGGTGAATCCGCAACGGGCCGACGCGGTGGAGGAACTTCAGCGCTGCGCCGAGGGCGGCGCCAAGCTGGTCAAGTGGTTGCCCAATGCGCAGCAGTTTGATCCGGGCCACCGGGTTTACATTCCTTTCTACCGTGAGTTGGCCCGGCTTCGGATTCCACTGCTGAGCCATGTTGGCTATGAATTCAGTTTGATTGGCACGGACCAGTCTTCCGGCGACCCCAACAAATTGCGCGGGGCGCTGGATGAGGGCGTGACGGTCATCGCGGCGCATGGATGCAGTCACGGCCTGATTTTCTATGAAAAGTTCTACAAGACGTTTCTCGATCTGGCACACAGCTACACCAATTTTTACTCAGACATCTCGGCTCTCAGCCTGCCCAACCGGCTGGGTATGTTGTTCCGCTTACGGCGCCATCCGGAACTGCACAACCGCCTGATGTTCGGCACCGACTATCCTCTGCCGGTATTCCGCTGGGCCAGCTACGGCCGCATAGGATTGCGCGCGATGAAAGAACTGAGGACCAAGAACAGATTTGACCGGCAGTATGCTCTCTGTTCGCAACTGGGGATCGGCTTTGGATCCCTGGACAGCATCGTGGAAGCGGGCCAACGACCTTCCCCTGCTATTTAAAGCCGATAGCTAATCTCGCGGAGGTTCTCCAAGCGGGCTCAACAATTTGCAACTCTTTGCGATGTTTAGCAGTCCAAAGCGATAATGCCGACCGCTGCCGAGCAAGCCGGTTCGATGATCTTTCCAAGCTATTCTCCGGGTCCGCTGCGAGCTCTACGCACTCTTCTTTTGAGTACCACTATTGTGTTTTTGCACGACTTCCACTCGGGCGCGCAAACCTCGAGTTCCGGCGCCGCGCAGCCTCCATCCGCATCTCAGAATCCTGTCTTTGGAAGTGTGGCCGAGACCAAGCCAACTCCCGGAGTCCTTCCTCTCACGTTCCGTGAGGCCATTGAGCGGGCATTGCGCCACAACCTGGCGGCGCTTTTGTCCGAGTACAACACCACCGCTGCTCGTGGCGAAAAGTGGAAACAACTCAGCGAACTGCTTCCGAACGTGAATGCAACCGTGCAGGAAGTCGCGGAGAAAGAGAGTCTCGAAGCCCTCGGGTTGCGAGGTGGCCAGTTTCCGCGCGTGATTGGACCTTTTTCCTACTTCGATGCTCGCGCTTCGGTTAACCAGAAGTTGCTCGACTGGAAAGCGATTCAGCAGTACCGGGCGGCGACGCACAGCGAAACAGTTGCCCAACTGAATCTCAAAGATGCGCGCGAACTGGTCGTGCTGGCCACCGGCAACGTCTATCTCAAGGCCATCGCGGAGGCCGCCCGGGTCGAGACCGCGCGTGCGCAGGTGGAGACAGCGGAAGCACTCTACAAAAAGGCGGGAGCGCAACTGCAGGCTGGAGTGATTCCGGCGATCGACTCCCTGCGAGCGCAAGTGCAGTTTCAGACTCGGCGACAGCAACTCATTGCCGCCAGCAATGAGTTTGCCAAGCAGAAGTTGTCGCTGGCGAGAGTTGTTGGGCTGGCCCCCGGGCAAGAGTTCGACCTGGCTGACAAGAGTCCGTATGAGCCATTTCCTATCCCTGATCTGGACAGTAGTTTGCAGCGGGCCTATTCCTTGCGTTCCGACTATAAGGCTGCGCAGGAGCGTCTTTTCGCCGCTCAATTGGAACATAGCGCCGCCATCGCAGGTTACTTTCCGACGCTCGGAGTGGCTGCCGACTACGGCGAAATTGGCAAGACACCTGGCAGTGTGCTGCCCACTTTTCGAGTAGCCGGCACGTTGAATATTCCAGTCTTTCAGGGCGGCCGCGTCCACAGCGACGTACTCAAAGCCGACGCCAGCCTTCGCCAGGTGCAGGCGCAACTCGCAGACTTGCGCGGCCAGATTGATCAGGATGTCCGCACGGCGCTACTCGATCTCCAATCGTCAGCGGAGCAGATCGAAGTGGCGCAGAGCTCGGTGAATCTGGCGGAAGACGCTCTCAGGCAATCACGCGATCGTTTCTTCGCGGGCGTTACGGACAACCTCGAAGTGGTTCAGGCGCAGGAGGCGACCGCGACCGCGCACGAGGAACTCATTTCCAGTCTGTACTTGCACAACCTGGCCAAGGTTTCCTTCGCCCGGGCGATTGGACGCGCCGAAGAGGGCGCCCTGGAATATTTGAGAGGGAAGTAGCATATGGAGAAGTAGCGTATGGAAGAGAAGAACACTGCCGTTGCCGAAGGCAAGCCGGAGCGTCCTCCAGCGCAGCAACCTTCCCAGGACGGTGAGGCCAGCTATCGGCGCCGAGTCGCGCTGCTGCGGAGTCCGCGCGCCAAGTGGGGATTGGTCTTCGCAGCGTTGGTTTTGATCGTCGGCGGATTCTTTCTCTGGCGATATTTCTCCAGCTACGAGTCGACCGACGACGCCCAGATCGACGGACACATCAACTCCGTAAGCGCGCGGGTCAGCGGACACGTCGTCAAGCTCAACGTAGAAGACAACCAATACGTGGAGAAGGGAACCCTCCTGGTGGAGATCGACCCCGTCGATTACGAAGTCGCGGTCGAACGCGCGCGCGCCGACTATGCGGACGCTCAAGCGCAGGCGGCAGCGGCCGGGATCAATGTGCCGGTGACGGACGTGAGCACTGCGAGCCAGGTCTCGTCCGCGCAGGCGAGTGTTTCCAACACCCACTCCGGAATCGCCGCCGCGCGCCAGCAGTTTGACGCGGCCAAAGCCCAAGTGGCGGAGGCGGAAGCGAACAACGCGAAGGCCCAGAGCGATCTGACCCGCTACAAGCAGTTGATCGACAAGCAGGAAATTTCGCAGCAGCAATATGACGTGGCGGTGGCGGCGGCCAAGTCGGGCGCTGCCAATGTGGAAGCAGCGCGTTCTGCCGCTGCGGCTGCCGCGGCTCAGATCGAACAGGCGCAGAGTAAAAAGGCGCAGGCGGAAGCCGATCTGCGCACCGCTCAAACTGCTCCGCAAACCATGCGCGCAACCCGCGCGCGAGCCCTCTCCGCGCAAGCGAGCGCCGACCGAAAGAGAGCTGACCTCCGTCAGGCGGAACTGAATCTCGAATACACGAAGATCCTCGCGCCGGTTACGGGAATCGTCACCAACCGAACGGTCGAGGTGGGCCAGAATGTTCAAGTCGGTGCCGAGATGATGAAGATCATTCCGCTCGAGGATCTTTGGGTCACTGCGAACTTCAAGGAAACGCAGCTCCGGGAAATGAAGCCGGGCCAGCGCAGTTCGATCAAAGTGGATGCCAATGGAAAGACCTACAAGGGGCACGTCGATTCCATCGCGGGCGCGAGCGGCGCGCGCTTCAGTCTGCTGCCTCCTGAGAATGCTACCGGCAATTACGTCAAAGTGGTGCAGAGAATTCCGGTGAAGATTGTGTTCGAGCCCGGCGAGACCAAGGGACACGAGTTGCGTCCTGGGATGTCGGTAACCCCTAAAGTCTGGATTCGCTGATGGGCGCTGCTTCCATCACCATGAATGAGGGCGCAGCCGCGCGCCCGGCAGTTAATCCCCCCGCCGTTAATCCCTGGATCATCGCCATAGCGGTGACGCTGGCGACGTTCATGGAAGTGCTCGACACGAGCATTGCCAACGTAGCGTTACCGCATATTGCCGGCAGTCTCTCGGCGGGGCAGGATGAAAGCACATGGGTGCTGACGTCATATCTGGTTTCGAACGCCATTGTGCTGCCGCTCAGTGGATGGCTCTCTTCGATTCTCGGTCGCAAGCGTTTCTACATGGGCTGTGTCGCGCTGTTTACGATCAGTTCTGCGCTCTGTGGATTCGCTCCCAACCTGCCCATGCTCATTATTTTCAGGGTCATGCAGGGTGCGGGAGGAGGCGGTCTCCAGCCCAGTGAACAGGCGATTCTTGCCGACACGTTCTCTCCCGCGAAACGCGGGATGGCCTTTGCGGTGTATGGCGCGGCCGTGGTGGTGGCTCCGGCGATTGGTCCGACGCTGGGAGGCTGGATCACCGACAATTTCAGCTGGCGTTGGATTTTCTTCGTCAACATCCCGGTTGGAATTCTTTCCCTGCTGTTGACGTCGCGTCTGATTCAGGACCCGCCCGAATTCCGGCGCCGCAGGTGGAGCGAAACTCGCATTGACTACATGGGCCTGGGGTTGATCGCGGTCGGGCTGGGTGCGCTTCAGATCGTCCTCGACAAGGGACAGCGTGACGACTGGTTTGAATCGCAGTTCATCGTGGTGCTGAGCGTGATCTCGGCGGCGGCGCTCATTTTCGCCGTCATATGGGAGTGGCGGCATAAGGATCCGATCGTCGAACTGCATCTTTACAAGGAGCGCACGTTTGCCACCGCTAATTTTCTGATGTTCATGCTGGGCTTCGCGCTGCTCGGGAGCACGCTGCTGCTGCCGCTGTTCATGCAAACCCTTCTGGGGTATACAGCCGAGCAAGCGGGAAAGGCTCTCTCCCCCGGCGGCTTTGCCATCCTTCTGATGTTGCCGCTGGTCGGGTTTCTGCTCTCGCGGTACGACGCCCGCTGGTTGATGGCGACCGGACTGACCGTCCTCTCACTTTCGCTGTTTCACATGACGAGTTTTGATCTGGCGGTTGACTTCCGCACCGTCACGCTGGCTCGCATCTTTCAGGGACTGGGACTAGCGTGCCTGTTCGTTCCCATCAACACGGCCGCCTATTCCTTCTTGCCGCCCGGGAAGAATAATGCCGCGTCCGGTCTGATGAATCTCGCGCGGAACATCGGCGGCAGTGTCGGGATTTCGTTTGTCACCACGCTTCTCGCCCGCCGGACGCAGTTTCACCAGGCGCGTCTATCGGAGAATCTGAGCGCGGGAAGTGAGCCCCTTCAGCGCATGCTCCAAGGGCTCATGGCCCCATTCATGCGAGCAGGTTTAGACGCTGCCACGGCGTCGCAAAAAGCTTATGCTAGCGTACAGGCGAATGTGATCCGGCAGGCCACGATGCTGGCCTACGTCGATTGCTTCTGGCTGCTGGGAGTGGTCATCGCTTGTCTTATCCCCGTGGTCTTTCTGATGAAGAGAGCGCGGCCGGGCGGACCGATGACGGCTCATTGAGGGAGGTCGCGATGTTTCGCATCGTTACCCTGGAAAGGGAATTCGGTTGTGGTTGCGGGAGAATCGGCTCGGAGTTAGCCCGCAACCTGGGATGGAAACTCTGGGACCAGAATCTTACCTCTGAGATTGCGCGACGAGCCAACGTCGATGAATCAGAAGTGTCGCTCTGCGAAGAGCGAGTGGACAGCCGACTTTACAGACTCGCAAAGACTTTCTGGCGCGGCAGCTACGAACGCAGTCTTCCGTTAGATAGTTCGAATGCGTTCGATACCGATCGCATGATCGCCGTTGTGGAAGAGATCATGCGGGGGATAGCCGACGAAGGTAACGCCGTGGTCGTCGGCCGTGGAGCTCCTTATTTCATGCGGGGACGTGCAGATACCTTCAGCGTTTTCACTTATGCTCCGCATGACGAGAAGATGCGCAGGCTGCTGGCGATGGGCAAGAGTCAAGAAGAAGCCGAAGACCTGTTACAGACCGTGGACAAAGAGCGCATAGCGTTCGTTAAGCACTACTTCAATGCCGACTGGCCGTCGCGCAGTCTGTATCACCTGATGATCAATACCAGCATCGGTGATGAGCACGTGATCGGAACGATTCTAGAAACTATGCACGGGCTCGAATCCCGAGCCTTGGAGCATCAGATGAGTGGTATTCGCTGATTTCACGACTGGCCGGATAGTTCTGAGCGACCGTGAACGCTGCGTCTACTGCGGCGGCTTTTTCTTTTTCCCGAAGAGTCCCGTTATCGCGCCCAGCGGATTGTTTTGATCGCCCGACTGATTTCCCTGCATCAGGCCTTTGAGTTGGCCGCCTACCATTCCCCTCACATCCGGCATGAAAACCGGGTTCGAGGTGGTCCCCTGGATGAGAAAGGGAATACTGCCCGTTCCCTTGCCTCCAAGGCCCGCAATCTGTGTGAGACCAGTTACGGCTCCGCCGCCGAGATTGGCGGTCATGTTGAAGTTGAGGGCGCCGCTGGGACTGACCGTGCCCGTGCCTGCCACTGTTCCTAGAGCAGGAATGATCAGGCTGATTTTTTCTAGCCGCGTTCCATCCGGCGCGACCCGCACATCCGAACTGAGGTTTTGAATGCTGGTGTCGTTGCCCGTCTTTTGGCCGGATAGGGCCGAGATGGCCGACATCTTCGAGGCCAGGTTGAACCCGGCGAGTTGCGAGTTGTTCAATTTTACGTCGCCGGTGCTCACTAGTTTGTCGATTGGGCCGGCGGAATCAACATTCAGCGACAGCGTACCGCCTTTGAGTTGGGAGCCGGGAGGAAGGACAACTCCAACGGCCGGCAGCACGGCCTGCAATTCATCCACTGGCATATTCTCGCCTACGAGTTTGGTGCGGATGGATGTTGTGTCACCGCGCGTTTCGTACGTGCCGGTCAGTTTGGCGAGTGCCTTTCCCATCGCGACGTCACCTTGCGAGAGGCGTCCTGACTGCGCGAGAAGATTGTGCTCGACTGTGTACTTCACCTCGATCGGGCGTCCCGAGGGCGCGCCCTTGGGCGTTAACTTCAGATTGCTAGCCTTCAACGTTCCGCTAGTCTTGGCGATGCGGCCGTCGGACGCGACCGATCCGTCGAAGTCCGCCAAACCGCTGATGCCCGCTCCGGGATCGACCATCGCTGACTGGGAGAGATCGAGCTTGTTAATGTTCAACTTCGCTTGTAGGGGCGAGAGCGAGACGTCTTGCGTGTTGATCGGGCCCAGCTTTCCATCGAGTTTCACACTTCCGCCACCCGGGAGGCGCATCGATGCCGTTACCGGAAATGCGCTGCCGATGCTGAAATTTCGCATCGAGATGTCGACCTTGTCATACACAATCGGCTTACGCTTGGCGGGAATTGCTCCAAAGGAAATCTTGCCATCCGTCAGTTCCAGCTTGGCCACGTTCAGGTTGCTCGTGCTCGTCGACTTTTCCGGAGTCTTCTTCTCGGAGTTGCCGAGCGAAGAGAAGTTCCACGCGCCCGCCTGGTTACGCAGGAGCACGATTTCCGGTTCGTCGATGACGATCTCGGTTACGTTGAGCTGCTTGTTGAAAATCAGAGGCATTAACTCGACACCGACTTTGAGCGATTTCGCTTTGATAAACGGGGCGTTGCTAAACTTGGGATCATCCGCGATCGAAAGCTGGTCTGCGCGCACTCCTCCGGAAAACAGACTTAGACTCAAATTGCCCACTGTCACGGGGCGTCCGAGGGCCTCGCTGAGCCTGGACTCAATCTGCGGGCGGAAACGATTGACGTTCACCAGAAAGGGGAGCGCGATGGCGGCCACCAGCAGCACGGCGACCACAATACCGATGATCTTCAGGGCAGTTTTCACGGCGATTCCTCCTGGGACAGGATGGGCCGGACGCGGCTTGGAAGGTGAACCTTCGTCAGTTTATCAGAATCTTTGACGTTGTAAGATAGGCGCCGAGGACGACATTGACTCCCCAAGTGGCCGCTTCCGACGTTTACCCTACCGTGCAAAAGGAAGTGGCACGCATCGCCGCATTGGCCGAGGTGCGCTCCGCCGGCGAGTGGTTTCGATCGCAGGAACCCCGTTTTGCCGAATATCAAATGGAGGTGGCGCGCATCGCTGCTCCCCCGTTGGGTGAGGCGAATCGCGCCGCGTGGCTGGCTGATCGGTTCCGTGAGATTGGCCTCAACGACGTGGAGACAGACAAAGTCGGCAACGTCTTTGCTGTGCATCCGGGGTACGGCAACCGTTACGTCGCGCTCAGCGCTCATATTGATACCGTGTTTCCGGCCAGCACGCCGCTGAACATCCGGCAGCAGGGAAGCCGGTTGTATGGGCCGGGAGTTTCCGACAATGGCGCGGGCATTGCGGCCATGCTGGCAGTCGCCGAAGCTTTGCAGACCACGCGCATCCCGCATGCGCTGCCTTTTGTGTTCATTGGGAATGTGGGGGAAGAGGGCGAGGGCGACCTGCGCGGCATGCGGCATGTGTTCGCGACGCCGCGCTGGAAGAATTCGATTGCGTACAGCATCGTCGTGGATGGGGCAGGCTCGGACACGGTAGTCGCGGAAGCCCTCGGCAGCCGGCGCTTCGAAGTGATCGTGCGCGGTCCTGGTGGACACTCGTGGAGCGACTTCGGAGCACCCAACCCAATCATCGTGCTATCCCGGACCATCGACGTCTTCAGCCTGACGCCTGTGCCTGGTTCGCCTAAGACTACGTTTAATGTGGGCGTAATTCGCGGGGGAACATCGGTGAATTCGATCCCGGAGTCGGCCAGCATGCGGGTGGATCTGCGTTCCACTTCCATGGCGGAAATCGACCGACTGGAGCGGGCACTGCGCACCGCGCTGGCGCGAGCCGTCGCAACCGAGAATCAGGCGGCCGCCTCGCAAACCGCGCGCAAGCCGCAGGCGGTCCAGAGCGAGGTGGTTGAGATCGGGAATCGGCCGGCCGGCGAACTGACGCCGGACGCGCGAGTACTGAAGGTAATCCGCGCGGTGGACGCACATCTGGGCAATGCGGCGCAGGTGCAGCGGGCGTCCACCGACGCGAACATTCCACTCTCGCTCGGGCGCGAAGCCATCGCCATCGGAGGCGGCGGGTCGGGCGGGGGTGCGCACACGTTGCAAGAATGGTTCGACTGCAACGGAAGGGACCTCGGCCTGAAGCGCATTCTGCTTACAATGCTGGCACTGGCCGGAAGTGGAGAATAATGCGAACTGGACTGATCCTGATTCTCATCATGACGGCGAGCGTTTCGGGGCAGAACGCGCCCGAGAAGCCCAGGGCCGACGTCATTTTCACGCACGGGAATGTTTATACCGGAATCGTGGAGCCGACTTCTATGGTCGCGGGAAAACGCGCTGAGGCAATCGCCGTCCGCGGGGATCGCATTCTCGCGGTCGGAACGCGCGATGAAGTTCTGAAGACCAAAGGTCCGGACACCAAGATCATCGACCTGGGTGGACATTTCGTGATGCCCGGCTTTAATGACGCTCACATGCATCTGGCTCACGCGGGGCAGGAGAAGCTCAGTGTCAATCTGGTGGGCGCCAAAACGCTGGATGAATTCCGCGAGCGCATCCGCGCCAAAGTCGAAACGGCTCGACCGGGAGAATGGATTGTAGGCGCGGGTTGGGATGAGACGCTCTGGCCGGTGAAGGCGGTTCCGACGCGCTGGGACCTGGATGAAGTCAGCTCCGGCCACCCCCTGTATATGGACCGCGTGGATGGGCACATCGGCGTGGCCAATACGCGTGCCCTGCAATTGGCCAGCATCACGGTGGCAAGCCGCGAGCCAGCGGGCGGAAAGATTGATCGCGACGAAGTAGGAACTCCCAATGGGATTCTGCGGGAGACGGCGCGCGAAGCCGTCAGGGCTGTGATTCCGAAGCCAACCCACGAACAGCGCCGGCAAGCGATCGAACTGGCGCTTGCCGACCTGGCCAGTCACGGTGTCACTTCCGCGCAGGACAACTCCAGTTGGGAAGATTTTAAGATCTACGAGGAACTGGAAAAAGAAGGCAAGCTGACCGCGCGGATTTCAGAGTGGCTGCCGTTCGATGATTCCATCGAGAGTCTGAATCGCAAACGGAGTTCTCATCCCGCTTCGGACGACATGCTGCATACCGGTATGCTGAAAGGATTCATGGACGGCTCGTTGGGATCGAAGACCGCGGCTTTGCTGGAGCCATACAGCGACGATCCAAAAAACTCTGGTCTGCCGCAATATGAAGCTGACAAATTGAATCCGATGGCGAAGGAACGGGTGCTCGCCGGATATCAGCTCGGATTTCACGCGATTGGAGACAAAGGAGTGCAGCTGGCGCTCGATGCCTTCGCCGAGGCGGAGAAAGCGGCCAAGGAAGACAAGGTAAAGGGCGCAGGTGGCGGGAGCGACTATCGTTTCCGTATCGAGCACGCGCAGGTGACGACGCCACCGCAGATTCTCCGGTTCAAGGAGTTGAAGGTGATCGCCTCGATGCAACCTAGCCATCTGCTGACGGATATGAACTGGGCGGAGTCGCGTCTCGGACCGAAGCGGGCCGCCCATTCCTATGCCTGGGCCGAGTTCCTGAAGCATGGAGTAGTGCTTGCATTTGGAACTGATTATCCAGTGGAGCCGGTGACGCCGTTTCGGGGGCTCTATGCCGCTGTGACCCGACAGAGCGAAAACGAGAAAAAGAGCTACTATCCCGAACAGAAAATAAGTATTGAACAGGCCATCACGGCCTACACCACGGGCTCGGCCTTTGCGGAGTTCGCGGAGAAGCGAAAGGGCAAGCTGGAGCCCGGCATGCTGGCTGATCTGGTAGTGCTTGACCGGGACGTCACTTCCGTGCCGCTGGCAAAAATCCTCGGGACGGAGGTCCTTCGAACAGTAGTCGGTGGCCGCTCCGTATACGAGGCGAGTCAGAAGTAGAAGTCTGAAAGAATCCATCGTAGAGGCGCGGCACGCCGCGTGTCCCATGGCACCGGGTGCGGCCGCTGCCGGCGGAGACGCGGCACGCCGCGTCTCTACACAAGTTTCTTTCTTAGTGTCGATGGAAGTTTTTTCGTAGAAGTTGATTGCGATGACTTGGAAGGAGCGGGAACGAGCGTTCTATATTGGTGCGCCGCTGGCGATTGTCCCCGCCTTGGGCTTTCTTCCTGCCGTCATGTTCCTGGTCGTAGTCCCAAAAGTCGTTCACGCACGGCCGATCGCTCTCGTTCTTTTGCCGGTGCTGGGATTGGCCAGCAGCTTCGGCTTGTGGAAGCTGGCGATTAGCGCAGTGCAGCGGCCGTTTGGCATCCTGAATGCCCTGAGTTTTGGAGCGCTGCTGGTGCTGCTGATCGTCGCGAGTTACACGGGTCTGTTCCTAGCGCTCATCACGGTGAGGATCTAGGGGAACTCCAGCGGTGCCCAAGCCAATGTGGATACCCGCCAGGAATAATCCAGCATTGCGACCCTTGAGGTATTAACGCGGGACGGGTTTCATGCGTCTAATAGAAGGTTACCCTTTCCCAGAGCACAGTCTGCGCGAAGGTATAATTCATTAAGGCACTTATTTACAGGAGGAAAGAAATGGACTCGCGCGCAAGCGCCTTTTGGGTACGCTTCAAGGCCAAGCGCTGGGCGTACACCTTTACAATTCTGGCGACGCTGACCGTCGGCATCCTGGTGGGAACGATTGTTTCGTCTGGAGTGAAAGGCAAGGAAGGGCAGAAGTCGTCCGATGCGACGCCGCTGACGATTCCCTCTCCGCAGAAGCTTTCCAATCAGTTTTCACAAATTTCCAAACAACTCGAGCCGAGCGTGGTGAATATCAACACCGAGTCCACCATCAAAAGCCCGCAACGCCGGCGTGCCCGTCCCCCGCAAGGTGGTCAGGGAGACCAGGGCGGCGACGATGACAACGGCTTTCAGGACTTCTTTGACCGTTTTTTTGGCGGTCAGGGCGGAGATGGCGGCAACATTCGTCAGCGTTCGCTCGGGTCAGGCGTGATTGTCGACTCCAAGGGGTATATCTTGACCAATCGGCACGTGGTCGAGAAAGCGGACCGCATTCGCGTGAAGTTGCAGGACGAGTCGCCCGCTACTCCTGGCCATGAGGCCAAGGTGATCGGCATGGATCAGGAGACTGACCTCGCAGTTATCAAGATCGAAGCGGATCGTCCCTTGCCGGCCGCGAAGCTTGGGAACTCGGACGGCATGGAGGTCGGGGATTGGGTGTTGGCCATTGGAAGCCCCTTCGGCTTGCAGGAGACTGTAACCGCCGGCATCGTTTCAGCGAAAGGGCGCAACATCGTTCCCAACCGTCAGTTCCAATCGTTTATTCAGACGGACGCTGCCATCAACCCGGGTAATTCCGGTGGCCCGCTCGTGAACATGGCCGGCGAAGTCATCGGCATCAACACTGCGATTCTCACCGAAACCAGTTCCTACGCAGGCGTGGGATTTGCCATGCCGTCGAATACCGTGGCGCAGGTCTACAACCAGCTGATTGGACCCGACCACCGGGTTTCGCGCGGTTCGATCGGCATCGAGTTTGCCGCACAACCGAATCCGGCGATCGCCCGCATTTACGGTTCCGGTGTGACCGTGTCCAATGTGGTGGCGGGAAGTCCAGCCGAGACGGCAGGCCTGAAGATCGGCGACACCATTACATCTGTGGATGGTAAGGAACTCAAGTCCGGCGACGAACTGGTGGCGGATATCGCTGGCCGCAAGCCAGGCACAAAAGCCAAAGTCGCCTTTGTCCGGAACGGCAAAAAGCAGGAGACGACCGTCACCATAGCAGACCGGTCGAAGCTCTTCGCTTCCCGTCTGGGTGACGAAGAGGAAGGCCAGGGCGCAGAAGAACCCAAACCGAGCAAGACCGGGCTTACGGTTCGCGCCATCACACCGGACCTGGCGGACCGTCTGAACATTCCCGCCGGCAAAGGGGTAGTTGTGCAGGACGTGAAGCAGGGCTCGTTCTCCGACGACGTAGGTCTGAACCGCGGCGATGTGATCCTGGAAGTCAACAAGCAGCCCGTGAACGGTCCTGACGACTTCACGAAAATTGAGTCGTCGCTGAAGAGTGGGCAGGATGTGGTGTTCCTGGTGCGTCCGCGCGGCTCACGGGCGCAGGATGGAACCATATTCCTGGCTGGCACACTTCCGTAACGCGGGACACACCGGCGAGACTGGCACTTATCCCCGCTTTCAGGGAACATAAGTGCAGCCGGTCTCGCCGGTTGTTTTTTGGGCTGGAACTCGGAATGCGTGGTACTTCTACAATTCGGAATTGGGTAGTGGTGGTTCTGTCCGGCTTGTTTTGCCTCGCGGTACCGGCTGTCGCAGCCCCAACGCCTGCGAAGGAGTCCACGACGATTGCCAATACCACGAGTGCAAAGTCACCGACTCACAAGGGCAAGCGGGCAAAGACCAAGGCCCGACGTTCGAAGAAACGCGGCCAGAAGGCAATTGATGCGGAGCGCACCCAACAGATCCAGGAAGCCCTGATCCGTGAGCACTACATGGAGGGGAAGCCTTCAGGAAAATGGGACGATGCGACGCAGGCTGCACTGCGACGCTATCAGGCCGACCAGGGATGGCAATCCAAAACCGTTCCGGATTCTCGAGCGTTGATCAAGCTAGGCTTGGGCCCCAATCATGATCACCTGCTGAATCCCGAAAGCGCGATGACTTCGGCGCCGGTCGCGGTCAATCGCAAGGCAAGCAAGCCGCCTGCGGCGGATCCTTCACAAGCGCCCGCGACGCGCACGCCGGCAGACAGTGGTGTGCCTCAGAACTAACACCAGACTACGGTCTAGTCCAACACCGGCCGGGGACAATACGGAATCGGTTGTCCCCCTACAACCGCGGCGGGATTGCTTTCAACCAGGGCTTGGGCGTACTCAGATCCGGCAATCTGGGCGGCGAGGTCACGCCCTTGGGAAAGGATCGGCACGCGGCGCTTGTGGTCGTGCGCGTCGGTCGCGAGAAAGTGGACCGCAGAGCGATCGAGCAGCCAGTGTGCGACAATCTCGGGCCGCTCCCCCCAGAAACCCGTCAGCGCCGAGGCCGTTACCTGCACCAGGCAGCCCTGCTCGACCCATTCAAGAACGCGTTGCGGCGTCTGCTGGAGGATGGGGTTTCTCTCTGGATGAGTCAGGATCGGAGTCAGGCCGCGATCGCCAAGACGCGTAAAGCAGTCCGCGATTTGAATCGGGACGCCGTAGTTGCTAAGTTCCACCAGCAGATAGTTGGTTTCGCCAATGGTGTAGAGGTGCGGCTGCTCGAGCACGCGCTCTAGGTTCTCGTAGGAGAGATGAAAATCGCATCCCAAACTTAGCTGTGGCGAAGTCCCAACCCGCGCCTGGAGCTGAGCGAGAAGGTCTTTCAGATAATTCCGATCATAGGAATAACGGTTATTGGCATGCGGAGTGGCTACGGCATGTGTGATCCCGTCGGCAACTGCCATGCGGCACATTTCGATGGCAATGTCCCAGGATTTGGGGCCATCGTCGACCTCGGGCAGGATGTGGCAGTGGATATCGAACACGATGTGTTACTCGATTCTAGAACAGAATGCAGAATGAGTTTGTTCCCAGAGGTCCGCGCGCGGTGCGCGAAAGTTTGTCGGGCGTCGTACCTTCCTTGTTTTACAGCTAGTTACTGACAAGACACCCGAAGTGATTTCACTTGGCAGAAGCCGTCCCATTCTGGGAAAGTAACGTTAACAAGTCTTAACAATCCATGTGCGTACAACCGCAGGCCCTTCGGTCTGAACCCGGGCTGAACGTATATCGCCGCTCGACCGCCGTCGTTTCGCGTCAGATCTCAGGCGAGACATTGGTCGTCCCCATCCGTGGGAGGGTCGGCGATCTGGCCTCGATATACAGCTTTAACGAAACGGGTTCGGTTTTGTGGGCCGCGTTGGAGTATCCCAAGTCACTGGAAGATCTAACCTCCCTCCTCTGCCAGTCATTCGAAGTCGGGTGGGACGACGCTCGATGGGATGCGGACGCGTTTGTGCGCGAAATGAAGGCCGCGGGATTGCTAACGGCCGTATAGAGCCGAATCCTGTTGCCGGTGGAGACTCTCGAGGGGGAGTAATGCCGCCATCTGTTTGCCCTAGCATGGGGCAGCAATGAATACCCAATCTTACGGAGCATTCAGTCAATCGCTCCACCAGCGCTATTTCGGTGAGCGCGCGCCTCTCGAAGTGTCGATTGAGGTCACACGGCGTTGTCCGCTTGAGTGCAAACATTGTTACAACAACCTTCCCATGGGGGACGTTGCGGCTCGCAACCGTGAGTTGAGCAAGGAAGAGCATTTCCAACTGCTCGATCAACTGGTCGAGGTCGGCGCCTTCTGGCTGCTCTATTCGGGAGGCGAAATCTTTGCCCGAAAAGACTTTCTCGAAATCTACACCTACGCCAAGCAAAAGGGATTCCTCATCACGCTTTTCACGAATGGAATCCTGATCAACGAGCGCATTGCCGATTACCTGCTGGAATTTCCGCCCTTCGCGATCGAGATCACGCTCTACGGACGGTCGAAGAAGACCTACGAGGCCCTTACAGGGATTCCAGGTTCGTATGAGCGCTGCCTGCGTGGCATTGACTTGCTGCGCGAACGGGGTTTGCCACTCAAGCTCAAGACCGTGCCCACCACCATCAACAAGCACGAAGTGTTCGCCATGAAACGCTTTGCCGAAGAAGATTTGGGAATCGAGTTCAAGTTCGATGCCCAGATCAATCCGCGCATCGACTGCTCGCAGAGCCCGCTGGCGGTGCGGCTCTCGCCGGAGGACGTCGTGGCTCTGGATATGCACTCGACCAAAGCGGCGGCCGAATACCGGACTCTTGCGGAACGTGATTTGTCCAAGGCGCCGGCGCTCGCGGAATTGGACACGGTGTACTTCTGCGGCGGCGGGATGAAGTCGTTCGCGGTGGATCCGTATGGGCGCATGAGTATCTGCGTGATTTCGCAGCAGGAGACCTACGACATTCGGCAGGGCAGTGTGCGCGAGGGCTGGGAGAAATTTCTGTTGGCAGTGCGAACGCGAAAACGTACCCGTCCAACGAAGTGCGTGCAGTGCCGGATTCAGTCGCTGTGCGGTATGTGTCCGGCGAACGGCGAACTTGAGAACGGGGACAAGGAGAGTCCTGTCGCGTTTCTGTGTGAAGCCGCGCATCTGCGAGCGTTGAGTTTGGGCCTGGAAGTTCCCGCCCATGGCGAGTGTGAGTTCTGTAGCGGTGGCTCTGAAGAGGAGCGTCTCCGCCACTCCGCGGAGAGAATACGATCCGCTGAAATCGATGTCGAAGATTGGACGGAACCGGCCTCGCTTTTCCCAGTTCTCAATCAGGCCGGTGCGCGAACCGCTTGTGGCGGTTGCGGGGCGGGACATTGAGGTCCATGAGAAACATATGAGCGAACAGAATCAAGAGCCCGCAGCAAAGAAGCCTTATGAACCACCCAAGGTGATGGCGATCAATCTCCGTCCAGAAGAGGCGGTTCTGGGGAACTGCAAGATCGGCGGCTCGGCGGGGCCGGTAGCATCCAGTTGCGCCACTCTGCATTGCAGCACGATTGGATCTTGAGTATGAATTCCGCCGCCAGTTCACGGTGTGTCGCCGATGCGCTCGGCCCAGGCTTCATGGGCGTGTACAGCCATTGCTTTGCGGTCGCCGGGATCATCGTCGAAGTCCGGGGAAACACTCCGCAATCCGTGGACCTCGGGCCGCAATTGCAGCCCTTTGCGACTGACGGCGGAACGCAGGACATTGAAGTGCAAGTCGAATGGAGTTCCACGATCGAGCCCGGTCGAGGGCAGGAGCTGTTCCACTCCGGTTGCTTGTGGAGCGTGCATAAGATCGGGAGCGGCTTTCTCTTCGATTTCACCACCAAACGGCTCGGCAGCCGACCGTACAAGCGTTTGCTGGTGGATGAGGATTTTCGGCAGGCGCGGGTAACTCTGAACCGGGAATGCTTGACAGACGAGGATGCGAGTCGCGCCCTGGAGTATCCGCTGGATGAACTGTTGATTACCCACCACCTGAGTCTGGGGCGCGGCGTGGAACTGCACGCGTGTGGCCTGGTTCGCGGCGACGGCGAGTCCTTTCTTTTTGCCGGACACTCCGGGGCCGGCAAGAGCACGACCACTCGTCTCTGGAAACGGTATGCGCCGGTCGAGGTGCTGAGTGACGACCGGATCATTGTGCGGCGTGCATTCACGGACGCAGTGAAGGGTGTCGGACAAGAGTGTCCGACCGACACGTTTCTTATGCACGGGACGCCCTGGCACGGTGAGGCAGCTTTCGCTTCTCCCGGCCGGGCGTCTCTACGGCGTATTTTCCTGCTTGAGCATGGAGCCGGAAATCGAATCGAGCCACTTTCCCGGAGCGCGGCTGTAGGCGAGTTGCTGGCGCGCAGTTTCACTCCGTTTTATCAGCCCCGGTTCGTGGATCCGGTACTGGCGCTGCTTGAAGAGATGGTGGAATCGCTGCCCTGCTATCGCTTCCAATTCGTTGCTGACCATAGTGCGGTGGAGAGAATCCTTGAGTTCCGCGACTGAACATCGGGGCGATTCGGCGCAGTTCGAGCAGTTGAGCCGGGGACTGCTTGCGAGCGGCCATGAAGTCCGGTTTCAGGCGCGCGGCCGCAGCATGCTACCTCTCATACGAGACGGCGAGACTCTGCGCGTGGAAAGCGTCGCAGCAGCGAGGCTCCGGGTGGGCGATATTGTGGTGGCGAAGACTGCACATGGGCTGCGCGCCCATCGCCTGATCTTTGCGGACCTGGCGCGCGATTGCTTCTTGACTCGCGGAGATGCGGGACAGGAGAGCGATCCGCCCATTCGAGCGGAGCAGATCCTCGGGCGTGTGGTATTCGGTAGCAGGGCTCACCTGAGAGCGCGGGTTCATTTTGTCGCTCAGGGGATGATCCGGCGGGGTGCGCGGTGGCGGAGAATCCTGGCTACGCTGACGGCCCTGTTCTTGCTTACGGCCGGTAGCACACTCCTGAGCGCGCAGGTTGTATTCGACGCCGTGACCTCCGGAAGTGTCTCCGCGACCACCGCCGGCGCTAACACGTTTACTTTCACGCACACTACCACGGCCACCGCCAATCGCCTGCTGCTGGTTGGGGTATCGATCAACATCGTCAACAACGCAACTGCTGCCGTGACAGGGATCACGTACGGTGGTGTGCCGCTGACAAGAGTTGGCTTTCACAATGATGCAGGGAACACGCGCCGCGTGGAAATCTGGTCGCTGACCGCACCCGCCGCGGGAGCAAATGTTGTCATCTCCGTGACGGTAAATCTTCCAGCGGCGGCTCGTACGGGGATCGTAGCCGGGGCGATGACTTTCTCCGGAGTGGACCAGACTCGGCCGCTGAGCGCAATGGTTTCCAATGACGGAGCGGCCGGAACGTTTGGCCAACTCGACATTCCGAGCGGTACGAACCAGATCGTCTTTGATGCGGTATCGATCGATCGCAGCATCACTGTGACAGCTGGTCCGTCGCAGACCCAGCGGTGGACGGTCAATACGGCTAACCAAGCTGGCAACGTCCGCGGCGCTGGCAGCACCAACGTCGGCGCGGCCAGCGTGCCCATGTCGGAAACCTTTAGTGCCGCAACGAACTGGTCGGTGGCGGGTGCGTCAATCTTGCCGTTGCAGGCGGATTTGGGCGTCACCGTGAATCCGGGCGGCGCCGTTCCTCTCGGCAACAATCTTACTTACACCATTACCGTCACGAACAACGGACCGACAACCGCAACCGGAGTGGCTCTGACGGACACGCTCGCGGCCGGACTGGGGTTTGTCTCGGCCACGCCCGGCCAGGGCAGTTGTGCAGGCACTGGCCCGATCAACTGCGCACTCGGAAGTCTGGTCGGAGGCGCGAGCGCGACAGTCACCGTCGTGGCGAGCGCGGCGGCTTCAGGCTCCTATGCGAATGGCGCAACCGTCACCGCGACTCAGCCTGATCTCAACACTGGGAACAATTCCTATACGGCTGTCGGTGTGGTACAGAGCAACACTTGCGCCAACCCGGGTGTTCTCGGCAACGGTGGAACGTTGAGCGGCGTGGTGAACACGTACTATCCGGCGACTGCGAGCGTGACGGCCGGAACTGCGAACACAACGATTCCGGTAGGAGCGGCGCGTGGTGCCGCGGCAACCATCGCCGCTGGAGATTTGCTGCTTGTGATGCAGATGCAAGATGCCAGCATCAACAGCAGCAACAATGCAAACTACGGGAACGGCGCGACCGGCTCTGGATTTACGGCCATCAACAATTCGGGCAACTACGAGTTCGTCAAAGCCACCGGGCCGATCAGCGGGGGCGCAATTCCCATCGCGGGCAGCGGCGTTAACGGCGGTCTGATTTACAGCTACACGATTGCTGCGGCCACCGGCGTGAAGGGCAAGAGCACGTACCAGGTGATACGAGTTCCCCAATACGCGACGGCCACTCTGAGCAACACCTTAACCGCCCTGGCGTGGGACGGTTCTAGCGGCGGCGTGCTCGCTCTCGACATCGCGGGTGCGCTGACGCTGAATGCCGCGACTGTCAGTGTGAATGGCCTGGGTTTTCGCGGCGCTGCAGGCCTCCAGTTGAATGGGGCCGCAGGAGCGAATACCGATTATGTGCACACGTCGCCTGCGGCCTATACCGGCGCGGTCACTGCGGGCGCGGATGGTGGAAAAGGCGAAGGAGTGGCTGGCACGCCACTTTGGCTCGAAGTCGCCAACACATTCTTCAGCACCGGCAATGACGGATATCCCAATGGCGGCATGGCCCGCGGCGCGCCAGCGGATGCGGGCGGCGGTGGCACCGACGGCAATCCTGCGGCAAACGATCAGAACGCGGGCGGCGGCGGTGGCGGTAATGGCGGAACTGGCGGGTCGGGCGGTGATAGCTGGAACAGCACTTTGGGTATCGGAGGGCTGGGCGGCGCTCCCTTTCCTTCGACCCTCGACCGGATTGGCCTGGGCGGCGGTGGCGGTGGCGGCTCTCGCAACAACTCCGACCTGGACAACCAGGCAAGCAGCGGAGCTGCCGGTGGCGGCATCATCTTCATTCGTGCCGGAAGCCTTACCGGAACGGCGACTCTGACGGCAAACGGCGCGACGGCCTATGCCGGAACGCTTAATGATGCGGGTGGTGGGGGCGGAGCGGGCGGCACGGTGGCTGTGCTCTCGGCGGGCGGCGGCGAAGGCGGGCTTACTGTCCAGGCACGCGGAGGAACCGGCGGAAATGCATGGTCCGCGCAGCCTTTCGGGCTTGCTGATCGCCATGGCCCTGGCGGAGGTGGGGGAGGCGGCGTCGTTTACCTGACCGGTGCTGCATCGATCAGTGTGACCGGCGGCGCCAACGGCATCACGCTGAACCCTGGAGTGCCCTATGGCGCGACTGCTGGCACCGCGGGCGTCGCAGTCACGAACGCGCAAATCTCGCAGGGGGCGGGTACGCAGTCCGGCGCGGGTTGTGTTGCGGACATGACCATCATCAAAAGCCACGCCGGCAGCTTCGTGCGCGGCACCGCTGTGACCTACCAGGTTGTCGTCAGTAATGTAGGTACCTTCGGCGCAAGCAGCGGCTTGGTGACAATGAACGATACCTTGCCCTTGGGCGTTGTCCCATCCAGCGCCGGTGGTACGGGATGGGCCTGCGCCGTCGCCCAGCAGACGGTCAGCTGTGTTCGGTCTGACGCTCTCCCGGCGGGCAGTGCCCATCCTGCCATCACCATCAATGCGACCGTCAGCCAGAACGCTCCTGGGACGCTGGCCAATACCGCAACCGTTTCCGGCGGGGGCGAGGTTAACTTCGCCAATGACAGCTTCACTGACGTCGCGCTCGTAAGTTCGAGCTCCGATCTCGTGATGGCGAATGCCGGAGCGCCGAACCCAGTGGCGGCGAGCGCCAACATCTCGTACACGCAAACGGTCACCAACAACGGACCGAGTGATGCCACCAGTGTAAGTCTCGCCGAAACAATTCCTGCCAACACCACGCTGGTGGCAACAACTCCACCGGCGGGATGGGCGTGTAGTGTCCCTGGGCCCACAGGCACCCTGGTGTGCTCGATTGCGGACATGCCGGCAGCAACCGCGGCGATTTTCACGGTCGTCATGCGAGTCAATCCGGGAACCCCGAACGGAACGGTCATCAGCGACACAGCCAGAGTCAGTTCGGCAATTGCCGATCCAAACGCCGCCAACAACAGCGCGACCGTGAATACCGTTGTTGGTGTGACGGCAGGGGCGGACCTTTCTGTCAGCAACGCGGCTTCGCCGAACCCAGTGACGCCGGGCAGCAATATCACGTACGCCCAGGCCGTCACGAACACAGGATCAGCCGCGGCAACGACCGCGACCTACTCCGACGTTGTGCCGGTGAATACCACCTTCCAGTCTCTCGTATCTCCAGCGGGTTGGACTTGTGTAACTCCTGCCGTTGGAGCTACCGGAACTGTTACTTGCACCAACCCAAATGTGGAGGCCGGAAGTATTGGCAACTTCCAATTACAGGTTCGCGTGAACGCCGGTGTCGCCGGAGGCACGGTGATCACGGACACGGTCACCGTGGGAGCAGCCAACGACGTCAATGCGGGCAACAACAGCGCCGTAGCGCTGGACTTGGTGGCGATCGCAACCCAGGCCGATCTGGTGCTGAGCACCTCCACTTCGCCATCCGGACATGTGCTGGCGGGCGGCAATTTGACCTACACGCAAACTATCGCGAATAACGGACCGGCTGCGGCGACGACGGTGACGTTCACGGAGGCCACGCCAGCTAACACTACGTTTCAGGCGGTGATTGCTCCCGCTGGCTGGACCTGCATTACGCCGGCCGTGGGCGCAACTGGTACGGTGACATGCACGAATCCGAGCCTGACGGCGGGCTCGGCCGCAAACATCAACGTAACCGTGAACGTGAACGCCGCAACCGCCGATGCCACAACCATCACAGCGAACTCGTCGGTGACTTCGGCGATCAGCGATCCGAGCGCGGCCAACAACTCAACCACCGTCGACACGCTGGTGAGAGCGGCGGTCGACTTACTGGTTACCAACTCCGGCGCGCCCTCGCCGGTAGTCGCGGGCAGTAACATCACCTACGCGCAGACCGTCACCAACCGTGGACCAAGCAACGCTGCAACTGTGAGTTTCGCCCAGGCTGTTCCCGCGAACACTACGTTTTTCTCGGCAGTGACACCGGTTGGATGGGGGTGCGTTCTGCCGGCCGTCGGGGCCACCGGAAACATCACATGTACGATTGCGACATTGCCTCCAGCGACGACTGCCAACTTCCAGGTGGTGGTCAGAGTGAACCCCGGAACCCCCAACGGCACCATCATCTCGGACACCGCTACCGTCACCACCACAACGCGAGACACGGTGGCGGGAAACAATTCGGCGACAGTCAATATCGCGGTGGGTGGCGCCGTACAAGCGGACATGAGAGTCACCAACGCAGGGACGCCGGATCCGGTCACCGCGGGTAACAACATCACCTACACGCAGATTGCGACCAACGGAGGGGCCGCCAATGCGATTACGGTCACATTCTCGGGAGCGACGCCCGCCAACACCACTTTTGTGTCTTTGCCCGTTCCCGTCGGCTGGGCGTGCGTAACGCCTGCGGTCGGCGGAACCGGCGCCATCACTTGCACCATCGCGACCTTGAACAGCGGCGTCAGCGCGACTTTCGTCCTTACAGTCAAGGTGAACAGCAATACTCCGGTGGGAACTCTCATCAGCGACACGGCGACGGTCGGTTCAATCACGGTGGATCCGAACCCGGGGAACAACAGCGCGAGCTCGAGCATTGCGGTCGGGACCAGTGCAGATCTCTCGATTACAAGCGCCGACAGCCCTGATCCAGTTCTGGCAGGAAACAACATTACCTACGCGCAGGCTCTGACGAACCCCGGACCGAGCAACGCCGCGAACGTTACGTTTACCGAAGCCATCCCGGCCAACACTAACTTCCGAGCGTTTCTTCCCCCGTTTGGCTGGGCATGCAACAGTCTGGTGGTTGGCGGCACGGGAACGCTCACTTGCACAATCGCCAGTCTGGCGCCGGGAGTCACGAACTTTCAACTGATCGTGCAAGTCAATCCCGGCACGCCTTCCGGAACCACGATCACGGATACGGTCACCGTCACTTCTGCGACTGACACCAACAATGCGAACAATACGGTGATCACCACAACTACCGTAGCTACTGCGGGACAATCCGACTTGACTATGACGAACACGCCGTCGGCGCCTTCCGTCACGGCCGGATCGAACGTTACCTACACGCAAACCGTCACCAACAACGGTCCGGGTACCGCAAACACCCTGAGCTTCACGGAAACTATTCCTGCGAATACGACATTCCAGTCGTTGACGCCCGGATCATGGGCCTGCCCGGTTCTGTCCGTCGGCTATACAGGATCGTTCACCTGTACGCTCGGCAGCCTGGCAGCGGCGGCCAGCGCACCGTTCTCGCTGGTGGTTCAGGTGAATGCCAACACGCCGTCCGGGACTGTCATCGGAGACACGGCATCCGTAAGTGCGGCGACCAGCGATCCGAACTTGGCCAATAACAGCGCAACGGCAACCGTCACGGTCGGCACCGGCGCCAATGCCGACGTAGCCATCACCAAAACCGCAGCTCCCAGCCCGGTCGCACAAGGCAATTTGCTCACGTACACACTCATCGTGACCAACAACGGGCCGGCCAGCGCCACCAACGTGACCGTGTTGGATGTGCTGCCAGCAGTTCTCAAGTTTGTTTCCGTAGTCACGACCGCCGGAACATGTTCGCAGGCCGCTAACACTGTTACTTGCCAGCTTGGGACGATTGCCAATGCAGCGACCGCCACGATCAACATCGTAGTAACTCCGCAAACTTCCACCATTGTCACGAACTCGGCGCTGGTGACCGGGGACCAAACGGACGCCACACCGGCCAATAACGTCGCAACCGTGACCACGCTGGTCACAGCTCCGACGCGGATTCATTTGCAATCGCTCACCGCGGAGGCGAGCACTCAAGGTGTCGTCCTGCGCTGGACGACGGGCGGGGAACTCAACAATCTCGGCTTCAACGTTTATCGGGAACAGAACGGAGAGCGCGTCCGCCTGAATCCCACGCTGGTGGCGGGATCGGCGTTGATGATGCGCGGTTACCTCGAAAAGCATGCAGGCAAGAGCTATGCCTGGATTGACCGCGCCGCTACTCCCGCAAGCGCGTATTGGCTCGAGGATCTCGATCTGAGCGGTGAGCGCACGTTGCATGGGCCCGTCTCAGCGAGTTTGACCGCATCTGGCGTCCGGACTGTTTCGTCCCCGACGATGAGCGAGTTCGCCTCCCCTGCGGCTGCCGTTCCATCCGGGAGTCACGTCGTAGAAAACGTGCAACGCGCGGTGGCGGGAACGTTTGCTCAGAACGATCAGCAATTCGACCTTGCTGCCCATCCCGCGGTCAAGATCATGGTAGAGCACGAAGGCTGGTACCGCGTGAGTCAGCCCGACTTGGTGGCAGCCGGACTCGATCCCAATGTGGACCCTCGCGACCTGCGACTCTTCGTCGAAGCGATCGAGCAACCGATCTTGCTCACGTGCGCCAAGGCGGGTCGCGGCGGCTTCGGCACCAACGCGGCCATCGAGTTTTATGGCACGGGCATGGATACGCCCTTCACCGGCACGCGTGTCTACTGGCTCATTGCCGGCGACCAGCCTGGTTTGCGGATCGACACATTTAACGAATTGCCGAACGGCACGAATTATCCGCAGCGATTTACTCAGACTGTGGAACTGCGTCAGCAGACGACTTATTTCGCCGCGCTCATCAATCCCAACGACGACAACTTCTTCGGTGCGCTGGTCTCGGGTACTCCGATCGATCAGGTTGTCAATACTCCGCACGTGTCGGCGACCGCCAATTCAGTTCCTCGCATGGAGGTTGTGCTGCAGGGCGTGGGCGATGGTGTGCCGCACGATGTGACCGTGGCATTGAACGGACTGAGCGTTGGCGATATTTCTTTCACCGGCCAGGCCAAGGGGAGGTTGCGGGTCGATTTGCCGCCAGCGGTAGTGCTGGATACGAACACAGTAACGCTCACGGCCCAGGACGGCGACGCCGATATCAGCCTGGTGGATCACATCACGATCACGTATCCACAGAGCTTCGCTGCGGACGGAGATCAGGTCAGGTTATCAGCGCGCGCCGGGGCTCCGGTACAGGTCGGGGACTTCCACGAAACGTCGGTTCGGGTCTTCGACATTACGACTCCCTCGCAGCCGGTCGAAATTGCGACGCGCATTATTTCGGGTGGTGATGGTTCGTATGCGGCGCAAGTCCAGGTGCCTTTCTCGCCCGCTGGACGCCACACGCTGCTCGCGCTGGGGGCAAGCCAGATTTCCAAGGCGTCGCAGTTAATGGCCAATCAGCCGTCGCAGTGGCACAGTCCGCAGGCAGGAAGCCAAGTGCTGGTGATCGCGCATCCGACATTCGCCGATGCAATCGCTCCGCTCGCCGATCTCCGCCGCCAGCAGGGACGGACTGTCACCGTTGTTCTGACGGACGACATTTACGATGAATTCAGCTTTGGTGAACACGATCCGCGGGCAATTCGCGAGTTCCTGCAGACGGCCACCACGAACTGGACGACCAAGCCGAAGTACCTGCTGCTGGCCGGCGATGCCTCGGTGGATCCGCGGAACTTCCTCGGGTTTGGGGACTTTGATTTTGTCCCCACCCGGATCATTCCAACTGCGCAAGTGATGACTGCGTCCGATGACTGGTTCTCTGATTTCGACAACACGGGCCTGCCCGCGCTGGCCACCGGCCGGCTGCCGGTGCGCACCGCCGATGACGCGCGTACTGTGGTGGCCAAAATTGTGGGTTACGACACCGGGAATGACTCCGGTGCCTGGACCAGACAGGCGCTGCTCGTGGCCGACCGCAACGACACCGCCAACTTCACCGAGGACACACAGAGGATCGCGGCGATGCTGCCGCCATCGATTCAGGCCACGCAGATTCTCGTCACGAATCTCGATCCTGGCACGGCGCGCGCCGAGGTCAGGGACGCGCTGGACGCCGGCCAGTTACTGGTCAACTATCTTGGACACGGTTCGGTCGAAGTCTGGTCAGGCGACACGTTGCTGGACGATACGTCCGCAGCCGCCCTCGCTAATGCTCCCCGGCTGCCCGTCTACCTCACGTTCGATTGCCTGAACGGCTTCTTCCACGACGTTTACACCCAGAGTCTTTCTGAGACGCTGCTTCTCAATGGCCAAGGCGGAGCGGTTGCGATCGTCTCGTCCTCGGCGCTGACGGATGCTCAACCTCAGGCGCAGTTGGACCGCAGCCTGGTGCAGGCGCTCTTCCAGAATGGCGGCGCCGCGCTCGGCGACGCCCTGGTGCAGGCGAAGGCCTCCATCAAGGCGAAGGACGTCCGACGCACGTATCTCTTGTTTGGGGATCCGCTGCTGCGGTTGAAGGCGTCAGCTGCCAGAAACTGAGAGCGCTGCCTCAGGAGAGAAACGCGGGCTATTTCTCCATCGCTGAGGCCCAGTTGAGAAGGACGGAGAGCGGCGATGCATTGCCTTCGTCCACTTTCGTTGCGATCAGGAATCTCTGACCATCGGCACTGACGTCGTAGGAGAAGATATCCTGCGATGACATCGGCTGTCGCCGGTGGGTCTGAAACAGGGCTGCCGGGGAGCCAGACTCAAAGCTGGCGCCCGTCGAAACAGGCACCGCCATCATTTTGGAATCCCGCGATAGATAGAACAACTCTTTGCCGTCCTTTCGCCACCGAGGCTCCTGCCCACCTCCGCTTGATACCTGCCATTTCCCGTTTCCACTGGGAAAGGGACCAACATAGACTTCCATGCTGCCCGACTCATTCGAGGAGTACGCCACCCATCGGCCATCGGGAGAAAATTGTGCGCTCCTCACCACCCACCCCCGAATCAGCGGCTTCAATAGACGTTCCGGCCACGTGAGAGACCACAATTCGTTGTTCTTTCGAGCCAAAATGTACTTGCCCTCGTGCGACCAGGACATGGCATTGAACGGGTCACCGCCCGAGTCAGCGATCTCTTCCTCTGAACCGGAACCGTCAGCGTTCTTGATATAGAGACCGAAGTTGAGGCTGCGGTTTGAGCTGAACACGATCTGTTTGCCATTGGGACTCCAGACCGGCGTCATGTCCAACGCCGGATCGAAGGTCAGCCGGGTTGTGGCATCACGAGCCGGATCTTGGACCCAAACGTCAACATTTCGTCCGTCCTGGTCGGTCTGGTCCGCAGCGACCCTGCGTCCGTCGGGCGATAGTTGCACGTTGTTGTACCACGCTGGTTTGCCAATCGTGCCGACCTGTTTTCCATTTCGGTCAAACCATTTCAATTGCGCCAAGTAAACGCCCTTGCCGGTCTGGGTGACCAGCATCTCCGGGCCAGAGACACTGAAAGCAGCGCGGTACACTTGCGGGAAATACAGTACCTCGTTGCTCAAGGTATGTGGTTCTCCGCTCAGAGCAAAGTGCCGCAGGTCGAAAGATTGCGCAACCAGTGTCTTGTCACGCATATAAAGCAGGTAGCCTGGCTCCGAATAGAACGCATTGGCGCTCGTGCCCACGAGGAACCGTTTTTCCGGGGAATCCAGCGACCCCAGAAAAATCGCATTGATGCCTGGCCTTCCGCTGAAATTGGCTGCCAGGTAAATGAAGTGTTTTCCATCCGGCAGAAACACCGGCCAGCGGTGGCCGGCTTCAGAGCGGGACGTGTCCAGTTTCGTCAATTCTGTAGGAGTGCCTCCTGAAGACGAAACTCGGGACAACGCTCCCAAGGCGTCGCGTGCGAATATGATCGTTCCATCGGGGTTCCACGCACCGCCGCGACCGTTGGGTGCATCGCACAGCACCTGGACTTGTCCTCCCGATACATCCACTTTTCTGAGTTTGCCGTCCGCGAAGAACCCGATCGATTTTCCGTCTGGTGACCAGAAGGGGTAAGCCGCCGCTTGCGTTCCGTCCAACAAAGTCGTCCGTTGGCTTCCGACTTCGTACGTCCACAGCATGTAGTCGTTCGCCGGCGCAGAGTACGCGACCATCGCCAGCGTGCGCCCGTCCGGGGACAAGGCCACGTCGTTTGCAGAGAACGGAACCGATGCGTGGAAATACATCGCAGGTAGCCGCCGGTGGCTGGCCGTCCACCAGGCCACGCCTCCTGCCAGCGCCAGCAAGAAAAATATAGAGGCCAGTATCCAGCTCGCGTGCGCCCATTTCGTGCGCCCGACTGGAACGCGCATGGTTTCGCTCGCCTGCGATCCACCTTCTGCAATCCACTTCAATTCTGCGGCCAGGTCGCTGGCACTCTGCCAACGTTCGTCGGGATCCTTGGCCAGGCATTTCTTGACGATTCGACTGAGCGAGACTGGGGTCATCGGCTGCCAAGACTCCATCGGCGGTGGTTCGGTGGTGAGGATGGCCGCGATCAGGCTCGCCCGGCTCTTTCCACTAAATGCCGGCTTGCCCGTTGCCATTTCGTAGATCAACTCCCCTAGGGCGAAAATATCTGCGCGAGCGTCGGCTTCTTTGCCTTCCAACTGCTCGGGCGCCATGTATTGGAAGGTTCCGACCAGCATGCCTTCGCTGGTCAGCTTGGCCTGCTCCATTGTCATTTCGGTCAGCGCTGTTGCCAGAGGAGCAGGTCCGGAGTGCCTCGCTAGTCCGAAGTCCATTAGTTTGGCGCCAGTTTTCGTAAGCATGACGTTCGCGGGCTTCAGGTCGCGGTGCACGAACCCCAACTTGTGAGCCCTGGCGAGCGCATCGGCAATCTGCGCTGCGATGCGAACGGTCTGGTCTGCAGCCAAAGGCCCCTTCCTCAAACGCCGCTCCAGCGTTTCACCCTCGACGAGTTCCATGACGATGAAGTCCACGCCGTCCTGGTGTCCGACATCGTGGAGCGTGCAGATGTGCGGGTGGGAGAGTTTGGAGACTGCTTTCGCTTCGCGTTCCAACCGTAGCCGCAGACTTGGATCGGAAGAGAGATTGTCGGGAAGCACTTTAACAGCTACATCGCGTTCCAGCCGCGTGTCGCGGGCGCGATAGACTTCGCCCATTCCGCCGGCGCCGAGGGCGGACTGAATTTCATACGGCCCGAGTTTTGTGCCGGACGCCAGAGTCATGGGTGTTTCAACTCCGCCGTCCAGTTAGTCACCAGAGTGATGGGTCTCGGCTTCTGCTGTGGGGTGGTGATCAAAACGATGCGCTGGCCGTCAGCGGTGACGTCGTAAGGGCTGACGATTCCTACGATTCCTACCGGATTGTTAAAACGAAAGAGTTGCCGTGCCCCACCCACTTCCACTCCATCCGGCTTGAGCGTGATGGGAACCGCCATCAGAGTGTTTTCTGCAGACCAGAAGAATAGTTCTTTTCCGTCACGCCGCCATACTGGCTGCACTCCGCCCATGCTGGAAATCTGCCACTTACCGGCTCCGCCGCCAAATGGCATCACGTACACTTCCTGCCTGCCCGATTCGCTCGAGCTATAGGCCAGCCAGTGACCATCGGGCGAGAACTTGGCGCTGACAACCACAAACGTGCCTGGTGTCACCTGCGTGGGCTTGCGATCTCCAGTCAGAGGAAGCCCCCAGAGCTGGCCTTTGGCGTTCCCATCACCGACGCCAAACAAAATGGTTTTGCCATCCGGTGACCAGTCATAAGGGTTCCGGTTGGTGGCGTCGCCCTCCAACATCAATTCTTCCTGGCCTGTGCCATTGGCGGGCTTACGATAGAGGCTGTTCTTGCCGCGGACTCCTACGTAGGCAATCCACTTCCCGTCGGGCGACCAGACCGGCGAAGAACTCGCTCCAGGACCGAAAGTAAGGCGAGTATTCACCTTCCGCTGTTGATCGTAGATCCACACTTCGCTATTGTTTTCACCGGCCTCGGTCGCCAGCCGAGTTCCATCTGGAGAAAGCCGCAGGGAAAGGAGGTTAAAGACTTTCTCGCTTGCCGCCCCCAGCTGTTTTCCTGAGCGGTCGAACCACATCGCTTGCCACGGCATCAGGCCACCGGAAGCGTAGGCCAGGAGTCCGCTGCTGGAAGCATCAAATTGCGCCCGCCAGACCGTTCCGTCCACAAGCACGTCTTCCGCCAGCCTCTCTGCCTCCCCCTCCAGCACGCCCGTTTTGGGATCGAACGGTTGGGCCATCAACGAGCTGTCACGCATAAACAGCAGCCGCCCCGCCGCATAGGCAACGTTCGTGAATCCCCGCATCACCAGCCGGTTTTCCTTTCCGTCCAGAGACGCAAAGTAGATTCCGTCGTTGGGATCGCGGCCGGTGGCATGGACAACCGCCAGATACAGAAAGTGCTTGCCGTCGGGAAGAAAATGCGGCCAGCGATGGCTGTCGTGCTTCGTGGCGTCCATCACCGTCACTGGTTTGGGCGTCCCTCCGGAAGCTGGAACTTGCACGATAGGGCTCTGGAAATCAGGAGAGAAAACTATGGTTCCATCCGCATTCCAGCTCCCTCCGCGGCCGATAGGAGAATCACACACCTCCGAGGGCGTGCCTCCTTCGGCCAGCACGCTCTTGAGCTTGCCTCCCGCGAAGAATCCCAGCGAACGGCTATCGGCCGACCAGAAGGGAAAGGTCGCGCCCTCCGTTCCCGCCAACGCCCGGGCCTGCAGGTCATTCAACGGCCTTACCCACAGAAACACTGCTCCCTGCTCTCGGGCTGCCGCAAAGGCCAGAAAGTTTCCGTCCGGTGACAGCACCGGCGGGCCGCCAAAGTCCCCGGTCAGGATGGGGAAGGTGCCTTCCTCGGCCGCAATCAGTGACCGCACCACACGGGCTGGCTTTGAGCTTTCCCGGAAATGGATCGCTCCCAGTATCGCCGCACCGCTGAGCGCGAGCGCCGCCACCACCCATGCAATTCGCTCGCGGACCTTTCGCTTGCTCACCACCGTCGCGGGGACACCCGCTTGTGAACCGCCTTCCGTGATCCACGTCAGTTCGCTTGCCAGGTCGCTAGCGCTCTGCCAGCGTTCGTCGGGATCCTTTGCCAGGCATTTCTTAACCACGCGCTCCAGCCCCGGAGGCGTCATGGGTTGCAAAGCCGCCATCGGCTGGGGCTCCGTCGTAAGAATGGCCGCGATCAGACTGGCGCGGCTTTTCCCGGCAAATGAGGGCTTGCCGGTTGCCATCTCGTAGATCAATTCCCCCAGCGCGAATAAGTCCGTGCGCGCGTCCGCGTCTTTTCCTTCTAATTGCTCCGGGGCCATGTACTGGAAGGTTCCCACCAGCATGCCTGCACTGGTCAGCTTGGCCTGGTCCATCGTCATCTCGGTAAGTGCGGTGGCAAGAGGAGCGGGGCCGGACTGCTTGGCCAAACCGAAATCCATCAGCTTGGCGCCCACTTTCGTGAGCATCACATTGGACGGCTTTAAATCGCGATGGGTGATTCCCAGTCGATGGGCGCTGGCGAGCGCGGCGGCAATCTGCGCTGCAATGCGTAGCGTCTGATCCGGCGGCAAAGGCCCCTTCAGAAGACGTTGCTCCAGCGTTTCTCCGTCCACCAGTTCCATGACGAGGAAGTCCGCGCCATCCTGATGGCCGATGTCGTGCAGTGTGCAGATGTGCGGATGCGAGAGCCGGGAGACTGCCTTCCCTTCGCGCTCCAGCCGTTGACGAAGATTGGGGTCGGAAGAAAGATTGGCGGGAAGCACTTTAACGGCAACATCGCGCTCCAGTCGCGTGTCGCGAGCGCGGTAAACCTCGCCCATGCCGCCTGCGCCGAGCGGGGATTGGATTTCATAAGGTCCTAGTTTCGTTCCGGAGGTGAGCGGCATCTGTGGGGCGCAATTATAGCGTGAACGCAGCGTCCCCTGAGGGACATCACGCTGCCCATGAAACCCAAGACGGCCTACCTAGCGCTATCGATCCTGGGAGCATTTCTTCCGTACTGGAAATTTGTTCCGTGGGTGGTGGAGCATGGACTAAATGCAACGCTCTTCGTGCAGGAACTGTTCGTCAATCGAATCAGCGCCTTCTTTGCGATGGATGTGATCGTCTCCGCAGTTGTTCTGATCAGGTTTATAAGAGTGGAGAGTCCTCGGCTCGACATCCGCAGATGGTGGCTTCCGGTGGCGGGGACGCTCGCTGTTGGGTTTTCTTTTGGACTGCCCTTGTTCCTCTACATGCGGGAGTTGAAGTTGGAAGGCTCAGTGGATAGCCAGTAGAACGAGAAATGCGGCGCGCAACCAGGCTGGCATAGCCTGGCCGGAGTTGCGGAGTTCCTGCCTTCTCGTGCACGATGGTATGAACATAACTTTCGTTCGTACCTTGGGTCTCGAGGAGCAGGTTCTCACATGAGCTTTCGACGGGCGGCGCGCGCCGCGCTCGCGGGGAGAAGTCGCGCTTGCTGGATGCTGGTTGTCATCACTCTTGTCCTAGCCGAGCTTTCTGTTTCATGCGGCAATTCCTCACATTCGTCGTCGGCCAGCCACAATGCCTATGTCACGTTTCCGACGAAGGGATCCGTCGCATTGTTGCACCTGAATGATTCCTCAGGAGTGCTCAGCCTCGGTGCACAAACGCCTTCAGTGCTCGGAACTTCTCCCACCGGTCTCGCGCTCGATTCGGTCAAGAAATTTCTGTACGTGGGCAACGCGGCTGCGGGCGCGAACTCGGTGTCGATTTTCAACGTCGCGAGCGACGGTACGCTGGCCCAAAGCGGAACGGCTACCGACATTGGAGCCAGTCCCCGAGCGATGGCCATCGACGCTTCGGGCAAATACCTTCTGATCACCACCAACTTCGGCGATCACTTATTGGTATTCTCGCTTGATTCCGGCAGCGGAGCCATGACGCTGGTCGGAAGTTTTGCGGCGAATTCGAGTCCGACCGATTTGAAGATCTCTCCCACCAGCAATTTCGTCTACGTATCAAATTCGGACGCTGCGCTGATTACGGCGTTTTCTCTGGACAGTGCCACTGGAAATCTGAATCCGGTGCCGGGTTCTCCATTCCCAGCGGGGTTAGGAGTGGCAGGATTGGCGATCGATCCGGGCAGTCACTACTTATATGCCGCCAATGCGAGCGGCAACACGATTTCCGGTTACGCCATCAATCCCACCACTGGGGCGCTGACTGCGACTCCGGGCTCCCCTTATTTTCTTGGGACGGCGACCGCGCCGCGGTCGATCGCAATAGACCCGTCGGGAGCGTTCCTGTATGTGGCCAACCAGGGATCCAACAATGTCTCAGCATTTACTATTACGGCGGGTACCGGCCAACTGACCACCATCACCGGTTCCCCTTTTTCGGCAGGGACCCAGCCGCTGTTCGTGCTCGCGGAGCCGGCAGGGAAGTTCATCTATGTGGGGAACCAGAGCAGCACCAACGTCAGCGGATACTCTTACGATTCTACGACCGGGGCATTGACCGCGATCTCAGGTTCGCCGTTTACGGTTGGATCGGCGCCTGCAGCCATGCTGATCACTCACTAGGGGGTCCCTCGACCTTAAGGCTGAATGCTGTCTTTTGGGGATGCCGGGTGTGACTACTATCTGGGCGAGATCGAGTGCGGATTCCGCCTTTGTAATCTGAAAGATCCACTACTAGCACGTTGGTGGAACCGCTTGGCACCCGCGTGCCATTTTCAGATTTGCCGCGTAGTTTTAGAGTCCTGATTGAGCAGTTCTGGGGGAGGGCTGCCCGGGCGTCCTGGATTCGAAAGAATCCGGACGCCTGTTTAATTTTGGGGCATTTCCGCGCGCCAAGCCCAACTCGTCAATTGAATGAGTTTGCTCCTTGCGAATGCATCCGCATCTCGCCTACCAAAAGAGAGTGCTGGCGGAAATCCGGCACTCGGATCGTCAGGTGAAATCTGGCCACTACATACGGCCCGATGACATGAAAGCCTGGTTGCTGCCCCTGGGGTACGAATCGGGGAGCTGCCGCCGAAATGTGTTTGCGGCACGCCGTGCTGGAATGGACCACCAGCCTCGGGCTAGTTGGTGGAGATCGTGAAATTCACCGTGATGCGCGCCTGTGTTTCCACCGGCTGCCCGCTCTGGTAGTAGGGCTTGAATCGCCACTGCTTCACGGCCTCGCGGGCCGCAGTCGCCAGGATTGCGGGACCGCTCACGATCTGCAGTTCCTGAATTGCTCCCTCTCTTGAAATCAGCGCTTGCAGAATAACTGCGCCCTGTACTTTCATCTGGCGGGCCAGCAGAGGGTAGTCCGGTGGGACTGATACGGTGACGCTCCGCGCCGTCTGCGGCGAGAGTTGCACGCGGTCGGCCGCACTCACCACCGCCGCTGGGGTTGCTGCGGGAGTTTCCGACGCAGAGGATGCCGTGCCCGAATCCAGATCCAAGTGGATCGCGCTGCTGCGCGGTGGGACAGGGGTGTGGCGGTTGCCGGCGACAACTTCCACTTGCAAAGCCGGCAGAGCTGCACGCTCGGCAGTGGCGCGAAAGGGGGCGCCGGAATCGGGCTCGGACGGTTTGGCGGATTTCCGGTCAGCCTTGTGGGAGGCGGAGGCGATTGCCGGCGTCGCCGCAACGGCGGTACCGGAACTCCTTCGAGGCGTGGCCGTCTCCGCAGTTTCTTCTGCCTGTGGAAACCAGAAATCCCAGTCCTTAAGAACCACCGCGATCAAAGCCACCAAAAGGACCCCGAGCGCAATCAGCATCCGCTTGCGCTGTACGGCTGGGTCAGGTGCGGCAGGTAAGAGCGGCTGCTGCGGGCGGCGTTCGGAATAGAGTTCCCGTTGAGTCTCGTCTTGAGTCGTAGGCACGGAACCACCTTGCAAGTAGTAGGGGCCTGGGGACGCCGCTGCGGATAAGTATGCCCTGAAACGCATGGCAATGCCAGAGATTCCGCGCGATTTTCCTGCACACCATAGCCCGAATGCAGGCCGGGCAAGAATTTAGTCTCCTGCTGTCTTTTCCTCGATCCTCTCAAGAATGCCGGTCGCGGCGTCGAGGATCTCCTGGTCTACTTTGCGATTGGATGCGATCGCTTCCGCCAGCGGGATGGAAATGATTTTGTTACCGCGCAGGGCCGCCATCCGACCGAACTCACCCCGATGGACCATGTCAATCGCGCCTAACCCGTAGCGGGTGGCCAGTACTCGATCGAAGGCACTGGGGGAGCCGCCGCGCTGGATGTGTCCCAAAACCACAGAGCGGCTTTCGAACCCGGTACGCTTCTCAATCTCGTGGGCCAGCAGGGCGCCGATGCCACCCAGACGAGCGTGCCCGAACTCATCGCGGCCCTCTTGAACGACGGATGCGCCGTCATGCATCTCTTCGCGGCCGGCAAATTTGGCGCCCTCGGCAGCGACGACGATGCTGAAGTAACGTCCACGCGAGTGGCGCAGGCGAATCAGCTCCGCAACCTCGTCAATATCGAAGGGAACCTCAGGAATGAGGATGACGTCAGCTCCGCCGGCGATACCGCTGTAACAGGCGATCCAGCCGGAGTCACGTCCCATGACTTCAACAACGATGACACGGTTATGCGCTTCGGCGGTAGTGTGTACGCGATCGATGGCGCCAGTGGCCACGTTCACCGCGGTGTCAAAGCCGAAGGTGAAATCGGTGCCGGCGAGATCGTTGTCGATGGTCTTGGGTACACCGACAACTTTCACGCCATTCGTGAAGAGCTTTTGCGCAACCGAAAGAGTGTCGTCGCCGCCGATGGCAATCAGAGCATCGCAACCTTTGTTCTTGAGAGCCTCGGCACAGCGCTGCAGGCCGTCGGGGTGCTTGGCAGGGTTGGTGCGCGAGGTCCGCAGAATCGTGCCGCCACGCGGCAAGGTCCCGCCGACGGCAGCGAGGTCGAGGATCATGGTCTTATCTTCCAACAGGCCGCGCCAGCCTTCGAGAAACCCTACGAATTCGTCGCCATAGTGAAACGCACCCTTGCGCACCACCGCGCGAATCACCGCATTCAGGCCGGGACAATCGCCGCCGCCGGTCAGCACTCCAATTTTCATCGCCTCGTCCTCTGAAGGAATTAAAGGTTGGCCCGTCCCCAAACGGATTGTCTCCGCCGGTGTTACATCAAGATTGGGCCGGAACGTATCAGATTATCATGCTGCCTCGCCCGTCGCTGCTCGCTACTTAGTGGACACGGAAGCCGAGCGCAGCTTGCACGCGCGATCTATTTTGTCCACAATACTCGCCGGGCCCCGACTTCCTCATGCCTAAAGTTCTTCGCCTACTTCTCTGGACAGCCATCAGCCTGCTGGGCGCGTTCGCGCTAGCCACCATCGCTCTCCATCGTGGAGAGCAGATCAATGCCATGTGGCTGGTGGTGGCGGCGGTGGCGACTTATGCCGTGGGATACCGCTTCTACAGTAGCTTTATCGCAGCCAAGCTGCTGGCAATCGATCCTCGGCGCGCTACGCCCGCCGAGCGCCTCGACAACGGCCGCGACTTCGTTCCAACGAATAAGTGGGTGGTGTTCGGACATCACTTCGCCGCCATCGCAGGCCCCGGTCCGTTGGTCGGTCCAGTCCTGGCCGCGCAGTTTGGTTATCTGCCAGGGACTTTGTGGATCATCGCCGGCGCTGTGCTCGGCGGCTGCATACAGGACTTCGTCATTCTTCTCTTCTCGGTGCGCCGCGATGGCAAGTCCATGACCGAGATGGCGAAGACGGAGATCGGCAAGCTCGGTGGCTTTGTTTCTTACCTGGCGGTGATCAGCATCATCATCATCTTGCTCGGAGCGGTTGCGCTGGTGGTGGTGAATGCCTTGAAGTCGAGTCCGTGGGGAACATTCACGATTGCCATGACCATGCCGATTGCTGTATTGATGGGGCTTTACTTGCGGCGCATTCGGCCGGGCAAGGTGCTCGAGGCTTCGGTCCTGGGATTTGTGCTAGTGCTGGCGGCAATCTTTGGCGGGCAATGGGTTTCGCAGTCGGCATCATGGGCGGCGGTCTTCACGCTCAGTGGTGGCACGTTGGCGATGTTGCTGATCATTTACGGATTTGCTGCGTCCGTGTTGCCGGTGTGGCTGTTGCTCGCGCCTCGCGACTATCTCAGTACGTTCGTGAAACTGGGGACGATTGCGCTGTTGGCGATCGGTATCGTGGTTCTGCGGCCGTCCCTGCACATGCCGCCGCTGACGAGATTTATTGATGGCAGCGGCCCAGTGTTCGCGGGCACGGTCTTTCCGTTCGCGTTTATCACGATCGCATGTGGCGCGGTCAGCGGATTTCACTCTCTGATCTCGAGTGGTACGACTCCTAAACTAATCCGTCGCGAACCAGAGACCCGCATGGTCGGATATGGCGGCATGCTGGCCGAGTCTATGGTCGCGGTCATGGCGATGATCGCTGCTTCGGTTCTACAACCGGGCGTGTACTTTGCGGTGAACAGTCCTGCCGGCATCGTTGGACAGGCGCCGGAAACGGCGGCAGCCACCATAACCGCGTGGGGATTTCCGGTTACCGCGGTGGAGATGGCATCTCTGGCTCATGCCGTCGGCGAGCAGACGCTCTTCAATCGCACTGGGGGCGCGCCGGCGTTTGCAGTCGGCATGGCGCATATTTTTTCGAACAGTCTCGGTGGGCAGGCCGTGATGGCGCTCTGGTACCACTTTGCCATCATGTTCGAAGCGCTGTTTATCCTAACCGTGCTCGACGCGGGCACGCGCGTCGGACGCTTCATGTTGCAGGATGCGTTGGGACACATCTGGAAGCCGCTCGGCCGGACGAGCTGGTATCCATCCATCCTGTTCACAAGCGGACTAATGGTGGCAGCCTGGGGATATTTCCTGTGGCAAGGCGTAAAAGATCCACTGGGTGGCATCAATTCGCTGTGGCCGCTGTTCGGCATCTGTAACCAGTTGCTTGCCACTGTGGCGTTGTGCGTCGCGACCACGATCATCGTGAAGATGGGGCGAGCGCGCTATGTGCTGGTCACGCTGATCCCCCTGTGCTGGCTGGTGGCGGTGACGTTTACAGCGTCGTATCACAAGGTGCTGAATCCCAACGCGCGTATAGGATTTCTGGCGCATGCGCGGCAACTCGCGGGAGCGGGGGCCGATGCGCGGCTGATTTTCAATGACCGCCTGGATGCGGCAGCAGCCAGCGTGCTGGTCGTGCTGGTGGCGGTGGTCCTGATCGAGTCGGCGCTGGAGTGGGCGCCGGTGCTATCGGGACGCAAAGCAGCGGAGGTGAAGGAAGCGCCGTTCGTGATGACGCGCCTGGCGCTGGAGGAACAGGAATGAGCCAGGTAACATGGGGCGCGGGCGCCCCCGCCGGCGAGACGCTGGACGCGATTTTAAGGACCAGCACTCGGTCATTCACCGTGCTCGTTGCAGCGTTGCGCGAGATCTTTGATGAGTCTGCATATGCCCGGTTTCTGGATCGGCAGAGAGCGACATCGTCGCCGATCGCCTATGCGGAATTCCTGCGCGAGACTGAGATTGCCAAAGCACGACGGCCGAGATGTTGCTGAGTCCGCGTGAAGGACAGCTTTCCTTTGCGGATACTTGCCGTCAAATACAATAGACCTCCGGGATATAATCAGCAGCAAAGCCGCAAGGAGGGTCAGTTATGAAGACTCTGGGCCTCTGGTTTCCGCTTCTGTTGTCCGTCTTGGTTGTGAACGCTTCTGCTCAGCAGCAATCCAACGCTCCCGCGCTGAACACCGACAAGGCAGCAATCCAGAAATGGCTGGTGCGCGGCGGACAAGCGAAGTGGCCGAGAGTCGATAGTGACCGCGTCATCCTCACGCCCGAGGATAGTGATAGTTCCATCCTCTCACTCGACGATCGTGAATCGTCATGCGTCTACATGCGCACCTATCGCGTGAAGCGCGAGGATCGTGATTCAGACATCACGCGTCCCGCCGGATACACGACTTGTGTGCCGGTAGCCCGTTTCGTGGTAAAGCGGGCGGTGGAGTCGAAGGCGGAGCCTTCCGAGTAAGCAGCCGGAGCAAGCGGTTCGACGCCGGGCGCTGACCGCCGAATGCTAGACTTCCTCCATGCGCGTCCTGGGCATCGATTGCGGGACAGAGTACACCGGATACGGGGTGGTCGAGTTGCTCGACGATGAACGCCTCGTGTGTATCGTCTGCGGCGCCATCAAAGTTTCTCCTCGCGACCCCATGCCCATGCGACTGTCGAGAATTTCAATCGGCCTTCAGGAACTCATCTGTGAGCATCGCCCCGATCGCGTTGCCATTGAAGATGTTTTCTATGCGGTCAACGTGAAGTCCGCCTTGAAGCTGGGCCAGGTCCGCGGAGTGGCCATGCTGGCGGCCGCTACCGCCGGACTGGAAGTCGCCGAATACTCCCCGCTTTCAATCAAGTCAGCGGTCGTGGGATACGGCAAGGCCGAAAAGCATCAGGTGCAGCAGATGGTGACGCGACTCCTGAACCTTGATCAGGTCCCTGAATCCCCGGACGCGGCTGACGCGCTCGCCATCGCGATCTGCCATCTGCATACTGCGGCCACCAAAGAGCGGCAGAGCGCCGCACGCTGTTGACGGGACTGGGCGCCCGTCTTAGCTCGCCGCGGCCTGTGTGGCGTCCCTGCGGGACTCCGTCAATAGTCGGCTGGACCCAGGGCTTACGCCCTGGCGTATGCCGCCCTTCGGGGCTGGACCCTGGGCTAGACCCGGGGAGACTGGTCCTTCGCCATTCGCCGACAACGAAGTTTTGGTTGCGCGTGATGCCTGCGTCGCGATGACTTTGGTTTTTGTCTTGGATGCCGAGCACCTTGCTGCCATGATCGACGACTGACACAATGAGCCGAGCCCGCTAGGGGAATTGTATGGGTGCAGCATTCTACTTGTTGCTGGTGATCGG
>JBKPCG010000084.1:0-10278 GCA_046727255.1 Acidobacteriota bacterium
CCGCACTCTCGAGCAAGGCTACGGGGTGTTGCCGGAATTGAAGAGAGACCCGCATGGCAGTCTTCACCATTCCCATCAGCTGGCCTGCCGCCAGGCCGTGTCCGGAGATATCGGCGATATAGGCCAGCAGGTTTCCGTCGCTCTCGATGAGATCGATCAAGTCACCGCCCATTTCCGCGCTGGGGATGGATTTGCCGTATACCTCAAAAGTTGAGTTCTGAAAAGAAAGGGTTGGAACTAGGGTAGCCTGAATGCCGTGGGCCAAAGAGAGTTCGGTCTGCATTCGGACATTGTCTAAGCCCTCGGTAGTGACGAAAGACAGCAACAGCCGGAAGCCCAAGCCAGTGCCCAACCAGATGCCGACAGCGTCGAACAACACCCGCTGCTGCAGTCCGCTCGTGAGTGGGAGTGTGATACTCGCTGCCACGGCTCTGTAAGCCAGCCATGCGAGCGCTACCATAACCAGCCACAGAGGAAGGGCAAGACGAAATTTCTTGATTCTGACGGCAGAGACGCCCGCCGCCATTGCCCCGCCAAAAATGGGCCAGAAGAAACCATGCCCCAAACGCGGATGATTGAGCTGAAGGAGATCGACGGCAAAACCCGCACCGGAGGCGAAGAAGAAAGTCCCCGCCAGGAGTTTTGTCATTCGCCGCATGGGCAGTGTTCGCCAGTAGGGACTGGAGGCACTCGGGTACCCTGAGCCAAGACGAGCCCGCCACTTGTGAAACCATCTGTTCATGAGCGGCCCTTCCGAGAGCCGAGAGTGGCGCTTCGAGAGTGGCGCTTTGAGTATATCCGTCTCTCAGGGGCGGCGCGCCCGCCCATCGCGCCGGTCATTGAGCGTAATGGCGATTTTACGTCAGCTATCGGAAGTCGGACGTGATCGAGACTGCACCAGGGTACGATCTACTTGTTTTGGTCGTTGCTGGAGTTCGGTGGATGTGCCTCCCTCACTGCCAACGTGCGAAATGAGCTATGACGGGAATCACGATGGCCGCAACAGTCGCGACTCCAAGAATCAGCGGCAGTCTGTACTTCCTAGGCGGAAATAGAGCCTGCAACACCGCCCCCGCGATAAATGACGAGCCGAACAACACCCAATGTCCGTGCCCGAAGATATGCTCGACCAACGTAGGTGGTAGGGACGAAGAGGAGTCGTTAAAACGGGACTGCGAATGTGCCCTCCAGAGAAAAAGGCGCGAAAGCTTCAGATGTTGCGCTCAAACCGGACTGGAGAAAGTGTCCTGCCTTACTCCCCAGTCACTGGATTTGGGCTGCGGGACGGGAGCGTTGACGGCGGAAATTGCCGAAAGGGGCGTAGAAGTACTGGGAGTACTGTGCTGCTCCCATTGTTCGAAAGAGGTCTCAATTTCGAGACAACTTTCAGACTCGCTTGCGAAGCGACACAGGGGGAAATTATGAACACAGGCAGCTCTAAATCTCTGGACATCAGAGCGTGGAGGAAGTTGTACAAGGCCGCGCTCTTTGAGGTTGATAAGACCAAACTCCCGGAGCGTATTGCGCAAGCAGAGAGAGCGCTTGCGCTAAGGGCACGGGAGTTGTTTTACGCAGCCGGAGACAGCATCGAAGAGGGTCAAGCTCTGGATGACGCCGTGTACGCCCTGCATGCTCTGCGGAACACGCCGCAAACCAACCATGAGCTTCCTTTCGGGTCAGGCGCTCTTGCGGTCCTGCAAAGCAAAGTTGGACCATCGTGACTGATGTACAATGCCGTGTGTTTGGAAATTCAAAACGGAAATGCTGGTTGGCATCCGCTTTCACGCTCGACTCCGGTAAGCTGGCAGATTTCGAAGGTGCCTCCGTTCTTAGGTGAGGTCCTTGTGAGCGCTACCGACGACAAGTTTTATCGCCCAAGAATTACGAAGCGGGTTGATTTTGCCCCTGACCTCTGGATGATTCGTATCAATCCCGGCGGAGAATTCAAGTTCGCGCCCGGGCAATACGCCACCTTGGGTGTGCAGGGACCGCAGAAGCGGTTCGAGCGACCCTATTCGATCGTGTCGTCGCCCTATGAAAACGAAATGGAGTTTTTCTTCGAACTCGTGCCTGCCGGCGACCTCACACCTCAGCTCTATAAGCTGCAGCGAGGCGACGAACTGCTCATGCGCAAGGTCGCCAAGGGACGATTTACGCTCGACACCAGGAGCGGCCGAACCAACCATCTCCTGGTCTGCACGGTGACGGGCATTGCACCCTTTGTGAGCTACGTCCGCACGTTGTACCAAGATTGGAAGGAAGGCATGTTCGCGGGTGAGCACAAGCTGTTCCTGCTGACTGGAGCCAGCCGCTCGTGGGAATTCGCGTATCACGACGAGATACAGGAGTATGCGCGACAGGTTCCTTGGCTGAAGTCGGTGCCTACAGTCAGCCGGCCCTGGGAAGATGAGAAATGGAAGGGCGAAACGGGCCGAGTCGAGGACGTTTTACGAAAGTATGCCGATATGTGGGAGACTACTCGCGAGAACTGCGTCGCCTATCTTTGTGGTCATCCGGAGATGATTGAGCACTCCAAGGAGATTCTGAAACGGTGTGGCTATCCCAAGGAAGCACTCAAGGAGGAGATCTACTGGGTGCCGGCGAAGAAAGCGGCCGCGTAAGAGGCGGTACATCGGGTGAGAAGCGTATTCTTTTGTGCTTCCTTCCGCAATGGCTCCGACCAAAAGGAACGCGTCCACTGTTTTTGCCGCGCGGTCTTAGTCGCGAGACGAGCGGATGACAGACCATACACACGCCAGGCCCGACTAAGCAGCTCTCTGCGAAACCAGCTCCGGCAACGAGAAAAACTCGCGAACCCGTCGATTCACGATTTCGCCGCCACGGGTTAACACAGTCTCGCGAATAATTTCGTCTTCGGACTCGCGCCGCAGCTTCCCATCTTTTATCAAGTTCAGAAGAAATGCGGTGATGTTGCGCCCGTACATCTGGCTGGCATGATAAGGCACTTGGCTGGCGACATTGATCCGGCCGATGATCGTAACACCGTGCTCGACCACGGTTTGGCCAGCGCGCGTCAGTTCGCAGTTGCCTCCACGCTCTGCGGCCAGATCAAAGATCACAGAGCCCGGCGCCATTCCTTTTACCATCTCGCGGGTCACCAGTACCGGGGCTTTCTTGCCCGGTACTACAGCCGTGGTTATAACCACATCGCTCCCCGCGATCACGCGACTGAGAAGTTCACGCTGCCGTGCGTAGAAGCTCTCATCCTGCGCGGTACCATATCCGCGCGCATCCTCCGAGTCTTTGGCTTCAATCGGGAGTTCCACGAACCGGCCACCCAGACTCTGCACCTGTTCTTTGGTTGCTGGTCGCAAGTCGTACGCAGAAGCGACGGCGCCAAGGCGGTGCGCGGTGGCAATGGCTTGGAGCCCAGCGACTCCAGCGCCAATCACCAAGATGCGCGCTGGGGTGATGGTACCTGCGGCGGTCGTTAGCATGGGGAAGATTTTTGGCAGTGTGCTGGCCGCGATGAGAACGGCTTTGTAGCCACAGATCGTACCCATCGAGGAGAGCGCGTCCATGCTTTGAGCTCGCGTGGTACGCGGCATCAACTCCTCAGCGAACGAGATGACGCCTGTTTTGGCAATCTGTTGGATTACGTCCAGTGACCCCAGCGGCCGCAAGAAGCCGACAAGGACTTGCTCACTACGCAGCAGCGGAAGGTCCGCTAGCCCGGTAACATCATTCGAGCCGTAGCACAGAACCTGGACGACGATATCCGCACGACCAAAGACCGCACCGCGATCAGGAAGGACCTTGGCGCCTTTTTCGATGTAGAGAGCATCCGGATAGCCCGCCTCCGCCCCTGCCCCGGTCTCGACCAGCACTTCGAATCCCGCCCTGACGAGATTCGGGATCACTATGGGAACGAGCGCAACGCGTCGCTCGCCCGGATAACTCTCCTTAGACACACCAATGATCACGGAGTCATCTTACTCTTAGGTTGTGTGAAGAGCTACAAGGACCCGCCGCACCATTTTGGCATGGGCCATAGTGTATCTCACGGCGAACGAGGGCCGACGGGGGTGGGCGTGGGCTCTCTGGCGGGATTCAGTCGCCGGTTTGAGGACCGGCAGCGCCGCTGTCAGATTTTCCCAAGAGGCAGTGAGCGGATCCTGGATCGCTCTGTAGCTCCACACAAGTTCCGTCATGCCTTCGTTACCGGCACGATCAATAGCTGTGCCCCTGCGCGCGCTGCAACACATGGTCGGGCACGGCAAGGTCCGCACAAGCATGGACTACATGCACTGTGCCTTCGAACGGATTCGAACTCAGCACTTGAAATCTCGCCCGCGAGAACTGGGAGGCTGAATCTTGAGAGACTACATGGAGGAGTTTTCTGCTCACTTGTCGCGGCCGAGAATGCGAGGCCGAACACCCGTATCACACTCGGGCCGGCCCGAAAAGGCGGTTTTTTTTTGCGCGCCTTCTGGGCCGCTGCCGTCAGCGCAACCAGAACCACCCCTGACACGATTAGTGAGACTCCAAACCACAGGTTCCGGACGCGTGCGGCAAGACTTGCCCAAAGGTGATCCAGGCGTGCGGCCGGACTCAACGACGGGGGACGTTGCGTCTGGTGTTCGGTCTGAGCAGTGTCAGGTACCCGAACTGCAGCTTGTCAAGATCAATGCCAAAACGATCCCAGCAGGCAGATATCGCGGCTCTCAGAAAGGCGAGATCCTTGGCTCAACCGGAGCTTCACAACCTTCGGTGACATGGCTCGCAAACCAGTGTTGCCTGTGCAGTAAAATACGTTCGCGAGAGTTCTTCTGTGGGAGGACCTCCTATGAAAACTACCGTGAAAAAGCGCGCAAAAAGCGCGCCACGCAAACCCGTCCGCACGCCGCGCAAATCGGCCAAAGCCAGCAACGCCGCTGTCATCATCCGCCAAATGGGCAACGACTGGGCCCGGTACTGGAATGCTGGAATCTTAGACAAAGTAGTGGCTGCTTACGCTCCGGATGCCGTGTACCTTCCGCCGCACCACGAGGCCATCCACGGTCGTGATGCCATCCGAGAATATCTGCGGGGCCCTCTCAGCCACGGCGTGAGCGACCTCGCGTTCGACGTCACCTACATCAAGCAGGACGGCAACGTCGCTTGGGACGTGGGCACTTATCACGTGAACGTGCCCCTGAACGACGGGACGAAAAAGGAAGATCACGGAAAGTACCTCACAGTCTGGAAGTGCGTGGACGCAAAGTGGCTGATTGCTGCCGACGCCTGGTCTAGCGACTTGCCAGCGTCACCGTGATCCTCTCGTAATCTAGTTGTGTTGAAAGCCGCCTACCAGTGCTTGCCTCGATGGATTTAGGGACTCCTGCAGTGATCGGTGGGCCACCGGCGCGACCTGTCGTGTCTACAAGTTGTGGCGTTCGTTCGCTCCGTGAGGCCCCGTCTGTCAACGGAACAATACGTTCTTGTACAGATCACCTGGGTTTTGCTTCCTCGATAACGCCGGAAGGGGCCACCGACCGATCAGGTCAGAAACTTCGCTTGGTTGCGGGGGGCCTGCAACCACCCGAACGTCCCCGACCACATCTCCGGTTCGCTGACTCGCCTCGATCCACGCTGGCTAGCTTCGCAAGTCAGGTTAGTGACCCGCAGGCTGTCGTTGAACTAGTGGAGCTTCGCATACTCTGCCTTGGCTTGCTTCAGGATGGGAATGTCGGGATCAGCGTCTTTCCACAATGGGAAGAAATCCCGGTAGGCGGCGAGAGCCCTGGTGCGGGCAGCATCGGCTGCAACTCCTTGGTCTGTCCGCGCCTCCAACGCATTCGCAACTGCTGTGGCATCGGCACCGCAGGGTGCAGGCGCGCACCCGCAGCATGAATCAGCGGCAAGCCGTAGCCCTGAACGAAGGCTTACGCTGCAAGAAGAGGTTATGGCGGGAGCACGGACGGGAACAACTGGAATCGTTCCGGTTGGCACCCTGGGCAAGCCGGCGACGACAGGATCGGCTGGAGTTGCTGGATCGGCTGAACCCGACGATCGCGGAACTGAGTCAGGCGATTGAGCAAGAGGCCGAAAAGTTTCCCGAGGCACGATGGTTGAGGACCCATCCTGGAGTCGGTCCGCTGACCGCACTGGCTTTCGTGTTGATCATCGGGAGAGCGGATCGGTTTCAGTGTGGCAAGCAGATCGCGAGCGATCTGGGACTGGTGCCGTTGGAGGACTCGAGCGGGAATCGGCGACGACTGGGGCCTATCACCAAACAGGGGAGTTCGATATTGCGCTTCTTGATGGTGGAAGCGGCTCAGGTCACAGTGCGCAGCCTTCCGGAATGGCGCCGCAAGTATTTCCCCCTGATGCTGCGCCGGGGTCGGAAGATCGCCAAGGTCGCAATGGCGCGGAGACTCGCCATTGGTTTGTACTGGATGTGGCGCAAGGGATGGGATTACGAGCAAGTGAAAAAGTTCGGTTCGCACGCGGGCCAGCCCGGAAATCGCGATGGTGTGCAGTCGAACATCGAGTAATTGATTGAGCAGCCCGCTCCTCCTTCACGGAGGAGTTCGAAGTAGTAATCATGATCGAAAGTGCGACCGAAGAGATGCATGGGTCGAACTGCGTTTCTGACCTGAAACGATTACGAGCGAGCCTTTGGTTGGTATGGCAGAACCTTCAACGAGAGCGAAATGGCGCGCTCTTCGGAGTGCACGGGTTAGTACGTCCAAAAAGTGCTTGACAGGGGACGACATTGTCAGAGACGCGATTTATCGCCAGTTGACGCGAACCATGGCGTTGCCGTGAACACCTTTAGAAGGTGAACTTCGCCCCCTCCACACTGCTCAACGACTTGGCTGATGGCCTTACCCACATCCTCGGCAGTTGCTCGTTCGCGAAAGAATAAAATTCCTGACAGGCTACCGGAATGAAATGTCTGGATCATGAAGCTTTCAGGCGTGATCTTCCCCTTCCATGCGGTGACGCCAGCTCGTGCACTTTGTTCTTCAATTGCAATGGTTTGGCTCTTGATAGCAAGCGCTGTTGTGTCGCGAAATTGAATAGCCGCACGTCCTTGCCGTTGCGTCTTGCCATTCATCGTCATCTTCGCATCCACTTGCATAGCACACGACGTTGGGTCGGCCAATGCATGAGAGGTTTCGACCGTGTAACGGTCTTCCACGGTGTGGCCGTCAACAGTGCTTTCCGAGATCATTGTGTAGTTGATTTCACCCTGTGCATTAACTTTGTCTTGGATCAGTTTCAGAGTGACCGACAGTGACGCTGTATTTGGGGAGGGCTTGGGAGAGGCCTTGCTCTGAGCCAGCGCAGCCGTAACCAGGAGAGCCATGCAGCAGGCAATGCTTTGCCTCTTCATTCCTAGCACCTCGTTTTATTGATTTGCCGCAGCATACCGTTTGTCTCTCGATTTGGCGAGACGAGTTGTTGGCAAAATCAGGCTATTTTACTCATTGACCATCAGTCAGCCCACAGGACCGGGGTTCTGAGTGTAATGGCGATGTTTCGCCAACAATCTGAGGGCTCCCCTATCACTTTTGACAGTTTGCGATACACCAAACACCTCCCTATTCTCATGTTCCCTTTCATGCGCGTATGATTCGCGCCGGTGATAGGGAAAAGCGTGCCGAAGATTCGAGTGTATAATCTGGCGCACCTGAGAACATTGAGTCCGCAACTTCGCTCCGGACAGCGGGAGGGATCGTTTTCGTGCAACCGGCCACCGAGAAGGAAGCCTCCCATCGACATCGAACTCCACCAGACACACCCGATTTAGCAGGCAGCGTTGCCGCCGGCCTCGGCAAGCTTATCGTTCTGACTGCGCCGCTAACGGAATCGATTGACCACGCCGGTTTCTTCATCCAGATGGCTCTGGCTTCGATTCCGCAGTGGCTGGAGTTTGTTCTCAACAAAAAGTATCCGAAGTGGCGCGAAGTGGAGCACAACGAGGACGGCTCCGCTCGCTACATGCCGGCCGGAGTGCGCGTGCTCGAAAAGTCGCTGCTGCGCCAATATTCCGCGGACCAGGTGGTAGCCTGCTTTCCCGACGATCTCGACAAATTCATTGGACCCAACACTCGTGTGGTGGCCGTGTCCACACACAACCCGCTGGGCGTGACGTTTGCGGCCGGTGTGTACACGTCGATTTACGGTTCGTCGAAAGAGCCTTTGAATTCCATTTACTCTCGCATCATGTTCGACAAAATCAAATCCAGTCCATACCGCAAGAATTTTAAAGTGCTAGTGGGCGGGTCGGGCGGCTGGCAGATCACCCAGACCAACTCTCTCGAAGAACTCGGTGTGGACTGCGTGGCGGAAGGCCGCAGCGAGTCCACCGACACTCTGGCGCTGTTCCAAAAGGCAATTGCCGGAGACGCCCTGCCGCGGGAAATCAATCTGGCTCACCCGATCTCGCGCGACGGAATTTTGTTTCCCGATAAGCGGACGACCTTCGGGGTAGTAGAGATGACGACCGGCTGCGGCCGCAGGTGCCAGTTCTGCGTACCCGACCTGAACCCGCAAATTGATATGCCCAAGGCACGGATCATGGATGCCGTCCGCGCCAATGTGCGGCAGGGTAACAAGGTGATCTCACTGGCTACCGAAGACATGTTCATCTGGGGCCAGGTGCACACCGGCACTCCGTTCTTCTTTCCGAACCGTGAAACGCTTGTGGACCTCTATACCGAAATCGTGAACGCGCCGGGAGTGGAGAGTCATCTGCTTAGTCACTGCACCATGGCGCCGTTCGTCGTGGATCCGAAACTGATCCAGCAGCTGTCCGACGTGCTGCTCGCCAAGAGTCCGATTCATCTGCCGCTGCTCAGCACCCATCCTCAGAAGAAGGCGCTGGTTCCGTTGATCGGGCTGGAGACCGGATCGGTACGCATAGCCAAACAAATCATGCCCAGCAAAGCCGTTCCATTTTCGATTGACGACTGGCCCAGCGTCGTTCTTGAAGGACTGCGCGTTGCCAACCAGAACAACTGGTTCCCGATGATGACGCTGATGATCGGCAACCCGGGCGAAACGGACGAGGACACGCGAGCGACGCTCGATCTGGTGTATGAAATGGATCGCCGCGGGCTATTTGCGTTTCTGGTGCCTTCGATCTTCACGCCGCTGCACGACACGCGCATGGAACATCAAACCGGCGTGACCCAAACCCGCCAGCTCAGTCCTTTGCAATGGCAACTCATGATGAAGTGCTGGAAGCACAACCTGCGGCCCGGACAGTACAGCTGGTGGGGTCCGATGGCCTGGCGCATCGGAGCATTGTTCATGTGGCTCTATCGCCTAAGAAAGCTCAATGGTCCAAATTTTACGTGGCCGCTGATGATGTTCGCCGGTGTGGCTCCGGAAAGCATTCTTCACGGCATGGGGAAGATTCACGTTGGCAAGCCAATCGCGGCCAAGAGCCGCCGGGAACTGATTGCCTCGCTCCGTCCAAACTACCTGCGGCATTTGCGAGCCGACAATGGCGACCTGCCCGAAGCGTCTGCGTGTTGTGCGTGAAGGGGTTTTGAGTGCTGGTATGATTCGGCGAGTGACGCCACGCCGGCCTACCGAGGCATAATCTCTTTCAATGCCCAGTCAATTCGATCCACTTCTTCACGAATCACCCGGATCGCTTGCTGATTGGTCAGATAAGGCACGGGTGTGATTGCCTCTACCGCGTGCCGAATCTTGTAGTTGCGATCCCTAATTAACTTGATTCTCGCGGAAGTGTCCTTGCGATACTGGTAAATTTTTCGAGCGACCTTAGTAGCCACCCAGGCGAATGTCAGGCCGAACAACATCTCGATTGGAAGACGATCGGTGGCGCCGTCGAAATCCAGGAATGCGAATCGATACACCGCTTCGCCAAGACCAAGAGAAGCGAATACCACTCCCAACCCAACCAATCCAAGTGTCGCGCGCTCATGGCGCCGAATTGCCGCCGATAATTGCTCACTGCCGTAATTTTCCGTGAATGCCATTGCCCCCCCATATGTTGTGAGATCGGCCCGAAGTTTTTTCCTATTTTATGCCGAAGCTTTCTTTGTGAACAACTCGTGAGCCGGGCCTTCCCTTGAAATCCGCCTCGCAGGCGTTATCACCAACTACGCCCCCCGCAGACCTGGCAGGGTGGTGAGTGTAATCGCGACGATGTTACGCCAACAACGAGCAGGCTAAGGACGAACTCGGACTAAAAGCAAGGTCTGGTCATCCTGTTGCAAGCCGTGCTGACGTACCTGCTCCATGATCCACTCCCAAATGCGCGGCAAGGGTTGTGCGGCGTATTGGGTAAGCAGT
>JBKPCG010000085.1:0-29934 GCA_046727255.1 Acidobacteriota bacterium
CCTTGGCGCAACAGCCGAGCCCCCAACAACCGCCGCTCCTCTAACTTCTGGAAATCTCGCCGCACTCCCGCAGGGTTTCCCATAACCGCAGAGTAGCACGAAATCTCACGAATGTCACTATATTATTCAATACTCAATAGGTAGTGGCAGTTCAAAGTGACCGTAAGGCTGTGAACCTATCGGGCTTCGAGCGTGCGAAGGCATCACCAGAGACACACGCAGGGAACAGGTTATAAGGATGGCGTCAGCCGACGATGGAATACCGCTTGGCTTTGCGAAGATCACGGCGCAGCTTACCTGACTTAAAGATTGCTCGGAAGAAAAGGTAAAGCCATACTGCTAGGAAGGCGAAAATAATCCAATATGAGTTCTTGCTTTTTTTTCTCTGGCACCTTGAATGCTGTAGTACGCGAGAATAACCGCAAGGATCAGCCACACAGCAGACCGCCAGGTCCAAGGCTCGGGCCTTCCAACGAGCATAAGGGCAACTGGTTCACCGACCGATAATCACATCTATTCTCGAAAACGGCAAACGCAGTTGGCAATGCTAAAAGGGGCCGCTGGTCACGCTCTGCTGCTCATCGGTTGGCGAAGTTTGCAAGCCTTGAGAACGCAGCGCCGTTTTGATTGGTAGGCCTGATGAACGATTAGCGAACTTTTCTTCTGTCTCTACGTGTGCCGTTATTTCGGGGCGTGCCGATAGCTGGGACATCGCGTTCTAACGTTTATCCCTTCGAGTCGCTCGCTCACGCAACGTCCGGCACACGATTTCATTCGGTGGCGCGTACAAACTCCACCCGACGGTTTTGCTTCCAACATTCCTTTGTCGACTCCACGCAGTTTGGGTACAGTTCTCCCCATCCGGTTGCGAACTCAATGCGATTCTCCGCGACACCCATTCGCACTAATTCCTGCTTGACCCTTTCAGCGCGTCTGTGCGAAAGAGCAAGGTTATAGACGATGTCTCCACGAGGGTCCGCGTACCCGGAGAGCCTCACCCGCACATTCGGATGATCCTTAAGCCATTCTCCGTTAGCGTCTAGAGTTAACTGTTCCGAGGTAAGATCGCTGTTAAAGTCGAATTCAACACTCTTCAAGTCTTCAATGATGTTGGGATCTCTCCAAAGTTGCAGGTTAGGCTGATTGGGCGTGGACGTTGTCGCAGGCTGGCCTTGATTTTGGGCGGTCGCGTTAAGTTGGACTGCCAGTGAACCTGGCAGAGCAAGAACGATAATTCGTAGCACCGCCATTGCGTGATTGAGCTTCATTTGCCATTCCTCCCCACACGTATCCGTGAAGCCCTCATTCTTTTCGCTAGCGTCCGCCAGTGAAAACTGGCAAGACTACCAGCGTGATGTGTCGCTCGCTGAATCAACGTGCTGACGCACATGGCCGCGTATCAGGTAGTGTTCTACTTCGACAAGCAGGAGGATGGCCCGCGTTTTCACCCTGGCTGCCAGTTCGGTTATGTCAGCCGAAGGGCTGATCCACAGCGGCGAACCAGCGGTCAAGGTTGCGAGGAGTGTTGCGAAACGAGTCGAATCGCGACCGCGGGTGTTTGAACATCACGTGAAGGGCGGCACAATTGGGATGATTCGAAAGAGTGCGCTGCAAATAGTAGCCTCCGCGCTACTCGCTTTCATGGAATAGAATACGTAGCCGGCTGTAAACCAATTTGGGTGCGTTCCTTTTCCAGTATTTTAGTTGGGCGCGGGTGCTTAGACTAGATGGTCCAAACGGATAAAAATACGAGAACCACGCTACGCGTGCCCTGGAAGCACCTCGCCCAGGTTGCGATTGCATTCGTAACATATTTTGTCGCAGGCAAGCTCGGCCAGGCCACCACCAATGTCAGGAGTGGCAACCTAGGGCCTGTTTGGCCTGCATACGGGATCGCGCTTGCTGCAGTCTTAATTTATGGCTACCGCGTTTGGGTCGGGATCGCGGCCGCAGCTTTTCTCGTGGCATTGTTGAGTCCAGTTCCTGGCGTAGTCGCAGTTGGTCAAGCATTCGGAGCAACAGTCGCAGCACTGACTGGTGGGTTCCTCCTCTTCCGCATTGCTAAGTTCCAGTCTTCGCTGTCGCGTTTGCGCGATGCACTTGCATTGATTGTGTTGGGTGCGTTGGGCAGCGCCTTAGTCAGTGCGTCAATAGGAGTGTCGGTTTTGTATGTAAACCATGTCCAGGCATATCAGGGACTCGGTTCTGCTTGGCTGATCTATTGGCTTGGAGACAGCACGGGAGTGCTACTTGTTACGCCGCTCGTGTTGACTTTTCCTAATCTCTTGAAGATGCGCTCTCGGGCTCGCATCCTGAACTTTGCTGGGTTAATACTCTTTCTCACGCTGGCGTGCTTCATCATCTTCGGCGACTTGCCTCTGATTCCGATTAAGCTGCATGTCTTGGCTTTCGCAGTGCTCCCATTCGTAATCTGGGCGGCCATTCGTTTTGGAGTAAGCGGAGCCGCACTCTCGACTCTCCTTGTCGCGACGATCGCCACTGTAGAGACCGCACTTGGCTCCGGGCCTTTCGCGCAGAACACTCCCTTGACCAACGCTGTTCTGTTGGATGTGTTCTTTGCCGTGCTTTCAGTGTCGGGTATGACATTGTCGGCGGCAATCGCCGAACGGGAACAGGCTGAAAGGGAACGAGAGCTGCTTATACGTGAACAAGCGGGAATGGAGGTTCGGCTTCGACTTGCAACCATCGTGGAGTCATCTGATGACGCGATCATCGGCCAGGGCATGGATGGGACTATTACGGATTGGAACAGGGGGGCAGAGCGACTTTACGGCTACGCGGCAGGTGAAGTGATCGGGAAACCTCTTGCGTTGATTGTCCCCGACCGCTCAGGTTCGTCTGCGGAAAGTTTGGGGGCGCTCCGGTCCGACAACCCAGTCACTCATTACGAAGCAGTGTGCGAAAGGAAGAATGGAACACGTATTGAAGTATCGTTGACGGTGTCTCCGATACGGGATGCCCAAGGCCGAGTTGTCGGGTCATCTGTAATTGGGCGTGACATCACCGAGCGCAAAGTGGCGGAACAGACCCTTTTAAGCGTAAACCGCAGGTTGATTGAGGCACAGGAGCAGGAGCGTACCCGGATCGCCCGAGAGCTTCACGACGACATCGGTCAACGTCTCGCCCTGTTGACAGTCGAGCTGGAACACCTCAAACGAACCTCTCCCGAGTTGCCTGTTGAAGTTCGCACCCGTATCGGCGAACTACAGAAGCAGACCTCTGACATAGGGACGGACACCCAATCTCTCTCGCACGAATTACACTCATCAAAACTGGAATACCTGGGTGTCGCCGCCGCAGCGAGAAGTTTCTGTAGAGAATTCGGCGAGCAACAGAAGGTGGAAATCGACGTCCAAACTCACGATCTGCCAGGGGCCTTGCCGCCGGAGGCCTCTCTTTGCCTCTTCCGAGTTCTGCAAGAGGCTCTCCACAATTCCGCGAAGCACAGTGGGGTTCGGCATTTCGAAGTGCAACTGTGGGGAACGTTGGAGGAGATTCATCTCACGGTTAAGGATTCGGGAGTGGGCTTTGACAGGGAAGCGGCAAAGACGACCCGAGGGCTTGGCCTCATCAGCATGGAGGAGCGACTGAAGCTTGTGAACGGGACACTGTCAATCGAATCGCAGCCCCAGCGTGGTACCACCATCCATGCTCGTGTGCCTCTCACTTCGGGAAGCGGTTCCATGCGTGCAGCCAGTTAAGGAAACACCCGAAATCCCCGAAGCTGACTCCAGTCAAGCCGCAGTTGTCGACGTTCACAACTTATGTGTGTCGTTTAACGACTTGGTTGGCAACCTTCCGCAATGGCACGTTCACTGCGAATAAACAGCAGAGTGTTCGGCACAGATTCTCTCGTAGATAGAACCCTCTTGTTCTCGCTGAAAGTCGCTCAATACATACCCACAAAGCGTATCAACATCGTATTCCCTGGCCATCTCGTCCCAGAGATGTTCAATCTGAATCGCCGCATCTCCCTTCCCCTCTGTCCACAAAGTCGGTGCACCTTCACCACAGGCTGATACACATCGATGCTCCCCTTTCGCTCCCTTGGCTGCTGCTGCGAAGAGATCGCCAACGGTTTTTTGGAATCGAACTGGATCAGGCACCTCATTCACCATGAATGTCGAGAGCGTCTCGGCAACATCCAAAGGAATATAGCGCCGCTGTTCAATGGCGGCAGCTACATCCACACCATGCGCTTGCAATCCCTGAAGGAAAGCCTGCCGGTGGGACTCGGTTGCGATAACGATCACCGCATTCCCGGCTTCCAGAGCGGTTTCGAGGAAACACGTAAAACCAACTAGAAAAGATGCATCGTCACCATAAAATCCAACCACGTGGCCGCGGAGGAAGTGTCTTGTTCTCGACGCCGGCGATGGGAGATCCTCCTGGTGGCATAGGCGTCCTGACACTTGCTTGTCCGCAAGGTCGGTGGAGTTGCGACCCGACAATCCACTGCTAACAAATTCTCCGCCCTGACGAACCGCTTCCACAGCAGCTAGTAGTTCGCTTCCAGCATTCGCTTTAAGAACGAAGCCCTTGGCACCCAAATTCAGAGCTTCCTCCACGACATCGGCAGAAGATTCTTGAGTAAGAAATATTATTTTCGACTGCGGAGAGAGCTTTCGGATCCTTCGAGCGGCTTCGAGTCCACTGAGTGTCGGAAGCCCGATGTCGAGCACAATCAGGTCTGGTTGCAGTTCTTGGGCTCTCTGAACCGCGTCTAATCCGTCTGACACCTTACCGATGACCTGTAATTCAGGACTTGTTTCCAGCATCGAACAGATGAACCGCTGAAACGGTTCGTTATCCTCTACCACCAGAACGCGGATTGATGACACGCGGGGAAGCCAACCTTTCATCGGTCGGACTGCGCTTTTTTGTGCACCTTCACGGGACGAAGCATTGTATCCCCTGCCTCGGCACCCGCGTCAATGCCACAAGAGTGCTACGTTCTTAGCCAGCGAATTCAGGACGGTTGCGAGATTTAGGTGCCTCCAAAGAAAGGACACTGACGTTGATCTTCCGAAATCAATTCTTCACGACGCCTGTCAGAAGTGCCAGTGCCACTTTCCGAACCTGCCCTGTCATACTCCTGAAAAGGAGAGTCCAACCTTGAAAAAGAACATTGCTTTCCGACTTTGTCTTGCTACAAGTGTGTTCGTCGCGACCACGGTGCTGAGTGCCCGACAGGCGGCGCCATCGGCTGCCAGTGGCCTGAACATGACCGAAGAGCAGGTTAACGATGCCAACATCCAACTGATGCGCCAAGACATACGCTCTGACCGAAAGAAGGTCGTGGCCGCGAACATGCCTTTGACGGACACGGAAGCCACTAAATTTTGGCCTGTTTACGATCGATACATCGCAGAGACTATCAAGGTGAACGATGTTCGCTTTGCTCTCCTCAAAGAGTATGCGAAGAATGACACAGCGACCGAGGAACAAGCCGACAGTTTCATCAAGCGCTGGCTAGCCCTCGACCAAGATAATACTCAGCTGCGTCTGAGATATATCCCTGAGTTTGAGAAAGTGATCTCGCACAAGAAAACAGCCATGTTCTTTCAGATCGACCGCCGCGTTAGCATGATGATTGAACTCCAGCTAGCCTCGCAAGTCCCGCTTGTAAAACCATAGGCAGGGCGTTCACTTCGAGTGTCCACCTATCACCACGCAAGGAGAACATATGTGCAACTCGCAGCGTTCACCGATTTCGATTGCGATGTTGGGTATCTTTCTAGCCCTGTCCATGGCATGCTCGCGCCGCCCTGGTGACGAGCAAATTGCGAAGGACATTCAGGACAAGGCTGCCGTAGACCCAGATACAAAGGAATCGCCAGTCAAGGTGGAAGCCAAGGAAGGCAAAGTCACACTCAGTGGCAAAGTTCGGACTCCCGCGGCCCAAAAGAAGATGGAACAAATTGCCCGTGAAGAACCGGGAAACGCTGGCGTGGACGACCAAACCACCGTTGACCCTGATGCGATTGGATCCCCACAAATAGCTCCCGCAATGGCTGCGGCGCTCCCGCCCATGCAGAAACCCAAGCCCCAGCCCATCGTAGTGCCCGCCGGAACTATTCTCACCGTGACCACGAGCCAGGCATTGAGTTCGAAGAATAGCCAGGCTGGACAGACCTTCCTCGCCATCCTCGGGCAACCGATCAGTGTGGAAGGAAGGCCGGCTTTGCCGCAAGGGGCAACCGTGAGCGGAAAAGTCGTCAGCGCTAAAGCTAAGGGCAGGATAAAGGGCGAAGGCGAGCTGTCATTGACGCTCACAAGCATTTCCCTTCAACACCACACCTATGAAATCCAGACCAGCGTGGTGAGCAGTACAGCGAAGGGGAAAGGAAAGAGGACAGCTGCCACAACAGGAGGTGGAGCAGCTGGAGGAGCATTGATTGGAGGAATCGCCGGCGGAGGCAAGGGGGCAGGCATTGGCGCACTCATAGGCGCCGGTGCAGGCTTCATTGGTGGAGCGGCGACAGGAAACAAGCAGGTGGAAATCCCGGCGGAGTCCGCGCTCAGCTTCACCCTGAGTGAGTCTCTAACATTGCCCCCATCGCCCGAACAGTAGAGGCAGGGCTCGACACGAGTGTCTGAGCCGCGGGAATGCTCTGCCTTTAGGAAGAATCTTCAATCAAAGGTCTGGACCGTAGGTTCGATGAGTGCGTACGTTACACGTTACGCGCGTGCGGCCCTAAAGCTTAGTGTAGTTTGCGCTCACTCTGGCCTGTGACGAGATGGCCCCGCTGTGTCTTTATTCGCTGTCTTCAATTCGTCACAACACTTGATTGAGTAGCTGATCGTACGAGCCGAATATTTCTTATCGCGTCCGCCGCCGCTTTATGCATTGCTTGGACAAAGATGTCATGATCCGGTCCAAAGGTCAGTGCATGCCCGACTTCCATACCCTTGGGGTCAGTTATCGTGTGAGAAATCGCATAACCCATGCGCTTGCGCTTGCCGCTGATTACCGGCAAGGAGAGTACATGAACGCCCCAGCAACCCGCGTGGCCGTTTGCGTAAAATTCGAAGTCACCGGACAGCATCACGGCAGACTGAAGAGGCTCCATCGCATAGATGTTCGTTGGTGAAGTGGATTCAGGCACAAAGCTGATACACGGCTTTTCGGCTGCCACAGTTTGGGCAGCTACCGTGCTCGCCAACAACAGAGTGAGCAGGCACAGTGACTTCATGAATAGCCTCCCCGGACCGACTCGTCCCACGTTCACTGATCTTACATGTACTCGCTTGTTTAGCAATGACCCCAGTGCTCAGCCGGTGACAGCAAGTTTGCGCGGACATATTAGTGCTGATCGCGTTGGCCTCCGCCTCTTCGTAATTCTTGCGCTGGTTATACCGGCTGACACCCATCGAAAAGCTGAGTCCGACAATGAGGCCAAGCAGTGTCAGCGTGGCAGCGAGAACGCTCCGAAATCCTCGCGCTCGTCGTCGGTGAGCCCTCCTTTCCTTTTGCGAAGGAGAGGCGTGCATCCGCCCCGACAAACGCTAGTGCAAAAGCCGAATTGCGAAAACAATAAGGGGGAAATTCATTTATCAGCCATTTGCGATCCTCCTCTAAGCTGAGCGTTTCTCCTCTCTCTCGGACGTGACGGCCTGTACCGACTTCATAGGAACCCGGTATCTTTCGGGAGCCTTGACAGTGGGCACCAGAAGCAGCCGGAGATGACGACGCATGCAGCCGTGGCACCTCACAAGGCGGAGGAGGAAAATGGCAGGAAGCCTGTCCAACAATCTCTTCGGAGCCGAGACGTAGACATTGGAGCTAGCGCAATACGGGCAATTCTTCAAAGGCTATTCGTCGCATGTTGTTGCCGCACCCATTTCAGGCTCCATTCCGTTGTCCTTGCTCGGGAGATGTTGACAGACTCCGAGCACATCGCCGATTTACTCTGTACGGTCCGAAGCTACACATGGGCTATCACCCTGGCCGCTTTGCGAGAACCTGCGGTTGTAGGGAGGTGATTTCGGAGGTGATTTCGCTCACAAAGTGGTGATCGGGCGAAGGACTATCCAAAGTAAGGACAAAAACGGACCACCCTCCTCCGAGGTGAGTCCGTTTGGCATCGTTCTGGTCTAGCTTTGTTGCCCCTAGCCATACCAGGTAACGCGCAAGTATCTTGGATTAGACGCGAAAATGAGACTCCCGAGAACTGTCAGAATTGACAGACAAATGACAGATAAGGTGAGAGGACCGTTTCCCTTAGTTCCGGCCTTGGAATCACAGATCGGTGACGCTTCTGGCCAGCAGGTTGTCTACCGTTTTTCTTCTGCCACTTGGATACCACGACGGGAAAAGCTTGAAACTGGTAAGTATGCCAGACGTTTCAAAACAGGCAGCATCACGGCTGTCCATCAGTTGGTGTCCACAGGCAAGTAGAGAAATTGAGATTTGCGCTCGACCTGCAGTACGATCGGTGTTCCCGGTTTCACCCTGTCGAGGAGAGACTGCAGTTCAGTGACTCTGGAAATCGGTGTAAGGTTTACAGAGCGAATGACATCACCGCCCATAAGATTGGCTTGAAGGTCGCTACCGACAGCCGTTGCCTCTACGAGAACACCAGTCCTCGAGCGCAAGTTGGCTAGTTCCACCCGCGGCCTAGCTCCTAGTTCGGAGCAGAAAACGCCAAGCTTGGTGACCAGATTGATCGTCGGACTTGGCGCAGCTCCGCTGCTGTCCCTCTCCGTCGGTCCAGCCACGACGGGAACTTCGAGATCGATCAAATGCGATGCCCGCAGAACAGTGAGGACAATTTTGTCTCCACTGGCCTTGTGATACATGGCCTCATAGTACTGGGGAAGGTTGTCGAGAGGTTTTCCATCCACCCGGACAATCAGGTCCCTGGCTTTGACTCCCTCGACCTCGGCCGGAGTGCGAGGCAAAACATCGGAAACGACGACTCCCGAATCACGGGGCAAGTGTAGACCGGCCGCCAGCGTCGGTGTGATGCCTTGAACTCTCACTCCCGTGGATCCCCAAGGAACGTGCCCAGTCTTCCGGATAATCTGGTACACAAATTCGACTAGGCGAGCGGGAATGGCAAATCCCAGCCCCTCACTGCCTCCGCCCTGCGTGACAAAGTACGCGTTGATACCGACCAAGTTCCCCTTGATATCTACCAGTGCGCCGCCGCTGCTTCCGGGATTGATGGCCGCATCCGTTTGGACGTATAGCACGTGACTGTCCGGTGTTACCTGTCGACCCGCCGAACTGACGACGCCCATCGAGACCGAATTCCGGAATCCCTCCGGGCTGCCCAAGGCAACCACCAATTGCCCCTGCTTCAAGTCGTCTCTTGGATTGAGGGGAAGGGAGGGCAAACCAGCAACGTCCACCTTGATCACCGCGAGGTCGGCGTCCCTGAATTCTCCAATCAAGCGCGCAGGAATGGTAGTGACGCTAGCTTCAGTTGAACCGGACCGCTGAAGGGCGCTCTTCTCCACGGTTACATTAAGGCTGCTCGCACCGCTTACCACGTGTGCACTGGTGACGATGTAGCCCGTGGAGTCCAAAATGACGCCCGAACCGATGGAATGCTCTGTCTTCGGGCGATCGCTGCGGGAAGCGTCGTTACCGTACTCGTCGTCCTGGGCGGGCAGGCCGATGGCGTCAACCTCGACCACTGCCGGAGCCACCTTCGCCACGACCTTCTCGAGTGCGTCGTTGATGGCTAACAGTGGATCAGATTGTGCCCACGCCATGAACGAAAGGAGTACTGTAACAAGTACCCACCGAATCAAGGCTGTAAAGAGCGAGCCGGCTGATGTAGTGCATGTGCATACCATGTGATCCTCACTGCGCGCTTCAGGAACAACCTCGCGGACTATAGGATTCAGGGCGGGGGTTGCCAACTGTCAAGACTGACAGCAAGACGAAGCTCATTATTATTATTATTATTGTTACGTCCCTGCTCCTATCTCCCTCTCTTCCGGAAACACACTGGTCATCAACCAGACTTGCGAAGGCCGTCGCGTGGCACCTAGTGGTGGGGAGGCGGAGCTGGGGCGCGCGTTAGCGCGTCTCCCCAAAATGCAAGAACTGCAGGGTCGAAAATCACTGCGCTTGTGCTTGGCTCGGTTGAGGATTCGGTGGTTCGATTCGATAGCCGAGGCTTCGGAGTTGCCGAATCATCTTCCAAGTGCGCAGTTGCTTCGATCGTTTGGTGACCGCTGGGCCACGTTCCTCGTAACGGACTCCTTGGTGCAGGATCTGTCGATGGGCGATGACCCCGATGGCTTGATTGTGTCCCAGGCGCGGGACTGAACGGCGATACACGATCTCGAAGATGCTTCCTTTGGTCCTGGCAGCGGCGTTCGCAGCTTGATTGAGTAAGCGTCGCATGTGACGGTTGCCCTTTGGAGAGCGGTGGCTGTAGTTCACGCGTGCGCTCTCCTCGTCGCCCGGGCAAGCACCGACCCACGAGGAGAGACATTTCTCGGAGGGAAAGGTCGCTGCAGTAGGGCCGACTTCTGCAATGATCTGCTGTGCTGAGTCCACTCCCAGACCCGGTACCTCTGCCAGTCGCTGAACGGCATCTTGGTGCTCGCTGAGCAGGCTGGCCATTTCCTGGTCTAGTCGGCCGATCTGCTCGTCGATCAATCGCAATTCCTCCAATGCCATCTTCAGCAGTCGCCGGTAGACAGCATTCAACTCCGTACACGCACCGAGCGCGTCGCACAACTGTTCCGGCGTGGCACGCAAGCGCTCATCCGCCAAAGCGGCCAGAGTAGCTGGGCTGGTTTCACCTTCGGCGATCGCCTTCAGCATCCGCCGGGCACTGAGGCCCAGCAGATCGGAGACGAGACTGGACAACTTGATATGCGCCTCTTCCAGAAGAGACTCCAATTGGTTCTGCAGCCGTATTCGATCGCACCTTAACTGGTACTTCTTGCGCGTCACCGTCCGCCACAGACGTTGCTCGGCATCGGGCACAAAGCTCAAAGTCAACTCCTGGGCCACCAGTCGCTTCACCAGGCGTTCGGCATCGGGGAAATCCCGCTTGCGTCCCCGTCGTCCGCGATTGGATAGCGCCTGCGCCAAATGCAACGTTCCAGGACTTCCGCCTTGCGCCTTCTCGTCTCGCATATCGGTTTCCGGTACCTTTCCAGCACTTCCCACACTGGTCTCCAATATTGGGCCGTCGATTCCATTACTACTTCTTCGGTCTCTTGCTCGAGCAGCCATGCCGCCAGCAATCGCAGTTGTTCGGGGTTACTGCTAAACCTCCTCCGCTCAAACTGGTATTCGCTATCGATTTCGACGTCAGAGACAACTACAGCCAGCATCTTCTTGTGGACATTAATCCCAGCTATCCTATAGGACATAGTTCCTCCTGGCCGGGAGCGGAGAGCGTGCTGCGGTTACCTTAAGCAGGGTCGCGGGCTATCGCCGCTCCCCCAGGGGAGAACAACGACGCCCAATTACTCGCTCTAACACGCACGCTCCGGATCAGACAGCGTCGCGGCTTCGACTTCTTCAGTGAGTTCTCGACCTCACCGCTCCGGGCCGCTGCGATCTTAGCTCCAAATTTTCATGAGGTTTCGCGGGCCGGCTGGCCCTAAAGGACAGCATCGCAATTTCGACGAACAGAGTCGCCCTCATGACAGTTTCCTCCCTGCTGCGACATCTGCGGAGGTTTTCGACTGATCGGACAATTAAGGAATGGCAACCCTGCGACTTGGCCAGAAAGTGAGCCGGGAGCACATGCGCGGCACTAGCGTTACCTGGCATGTGCTCCCGGCTCGCTGCTCCCGGTCGTGCCCAGGTTGCAAATTGACCGGGTTTCAGCGTTCGCGTGCTCGATATGGTCGATGACAGCTTGCCCTGGTGCAACTGTCTAGTTGACAGTGCGGTTTGGTCACCCACGTTCCACCGCTGGCACGACGGTACGCGTCCTTCGCAAGGGGAGTCTGGCAGTTCAAATTCTCGATAGATTCGTTCACCGAGTGGCGTGGACGGGCCCGACCGTGGGTACTCTCAAAAGAGAGCGGCGAGCATTTCGAACAGCGGGATAAAGCCTTGATTGAGATCTTGGGGCAGTCCGAATCAATGGGACACCTCAACGCAAGTGGCCGTAACAACCACGCCATCACACACGAGTTTTCCATCCGCCCTTTGCACGCACGGCCGGGTGAAGCTCTTCGCATCAACCTTCAGGCAGCGGCGAGGAACAATAAGGCTTGCTCGTTTCGGGGCGACACATCCTGTCGCAAAACCGCAAAACATGAGGACCAGAGCCATCTCTGTCGTCCGCAAGCCGGCAGGACTCCGTCGCAGTGCGCCACTACAATCCGGGTAGCGGTGGGTGTTTTTCACAGTTCGCACCTCACAATAGGTTCTCCCCCTATTTGCGATCGACGACATGGGAGGCGTCCAAAGCCGATCGATACTTGATGGTCCGCTCATGATCGTCGACCGACGAGAAAGTGGGACCAGTAGAGTCTAGCTAGAGACAGCGAATTCACCAACTGTCAGATACAACAGCCGAGCAGTACCGTAATGGTTGTTATCGCCAGGCTGGCCACTAGAGCCCGGCCAACCGGCGAGCAACTCGCGAGGTGAGAAACAACGACCGACCGCCCTCTCGCACATTCGCCCAACGGTCTCCTTTACCGGGTAACAGGGGAGGAGTAACCGAGTCGAGCTTGCTATTGTAAACAGGTGTTGGCGCACTTGTACTTCGAGGTACGAGAGGTTGGATGGTAACACTCCTTCATGCCGTTTTTCGGTTGCGGCTTATCCAGGTACTTGATCAGTAGGACTTCGCTTCCATCTTGCCCATAAATGACCTCACCCACCAGTTGGAGGAAAGAGACTCCTCAGAGTCCTCAAACAAAGGCATCTGTGGCTGACCATGAGGGCAACCATGCGGAATAAATCCATCGAGCGGTGCTCCAACGACTTCACCCTCGGTGCAGCAATCCGGTTGACGTGCTCTGGATCACAACCAAAACCTATCAACTGAAAACGGCGCTGCAAGCTTTGCAGTCATTGCCACGCTGCATAGTTCCGTCGCTGAACGGAGTGGACCACGTCGAGGTCCTGCGCGCACATTTTGGTCGTGATCGCGTGCTAGCGGTGGCAATCGCGGTTTGGAGCCGAGAGGATTGCCCGGGACGGTTCGTGCAGCGCTCCCGGTTTGTGAACCTGAACCTTGTCGCCATTGGAGAGCAAGTCCTGGTGGAAATCGTCGTACGATTGCGTGATCTCGAATTCACGTGCAGATTCATCCAGAACGAACAGAGTTTGCTGTGGAGCAAGCTCTGCTTTCTAGGACCGTTCGCCCTAGTGACGTCGGCATCAGGTGTGAACAAAGGGGAGATCTACGCAGACGCGGAGTGGAATCGTAAATTGATTTCCGCCACCGCTGAGGCCTGTGCCGTGGCGAAAGCAAGCCGCGCAGAGGTTGACGCGGCCCAGATCGAGGCGATCTTCGACGGCTTGTCCTCGGACTTACGCAGTTCCGCAGAAATACCTTGACTCCAGGCAACAGCTCGAGTAGCGACGCAAGGTTCGACGCTTGTCCCGCAGTGAGAAAAGCAAGCCCACCAATGCCAGCCTGTTGGATTTGCCAGTGGTAGCGAGGTTTTCTCAAGCATAGGCTCAATGCGCATATTAGGGGGAAAGACCATGCGGACTAAAAGAAACGTTTCTTGCACCTCAATGCCGGCCGTGCTGCTGGTATTGGCCGGCGTCCTGCCGTGCTTTGCTCAAGACGGCAAACTCGTAATTCACGCTACCCCTAAACAAGCGTACGTCTTCTTGGATGACCATCCGGTGGGAGAAGCGAACCGCCATCACTCGCTGAAGCTGAGTTCCGGCGACCACAAGGTGCAATTGGTCAACTACGGCTACACGCCGGTAACTCAGACAGTCACCATCACCGGCGGGCAGGTCACCAAACTCGAAATCGTACTGCAAGCTGTTACCAACACCGTTTCGCCGCCCTTTGGTGCCATGACCATTGAGGGTGCTAGCCTGTACGCCGTGCTGCTCAACGGCAAGACACCCGATTTCTTCGTTGGTCATGGGGATGAGTTCAACCACGAATGGTGGTGGAAGCAGGAACTAGTCGTTCCGCCTGGCACCTATCAGATGACGATCCTGGGACCAGACAAGGAGGTTTGGTCCGGTCCGGTCGAGGTTCCCGCCAATCAACGCGTGGTCATCGATATCCCCAAGGGTGTACGCAAAACCATCCCGTGGCCTCGCGGCGAAAAGCTCGGCACGTTACCACGCTTCAAAGTGGGCACCGCCAGTGCGACCGTGGCCGTTGCCAAGCCGAGCGCGGAACTGTCCGCCAGCGCGCCGCAAGTCAACTGCGGAGACGCGTCGCAACTCAAGTGGTCTTCCTCGGATGCCCCCCGTGTCGAAATTACTCCCATTGGTGCGGTTGCGCCATCTGGTGAGCAAGCCGTGCAGCCCAAACAGAGCAGGACCTATCAACTCACCGCCGTAGGCCCGGGTGGTACAGCAACTTCCAGCACGACCGTCAATGTCAACACCGCCGTCCAAGCCGATCTCCAGTTGGCACCCTCTGAGGTCCGTTACAAGCGCGTGGGCGACAAAGTAGTCGAGGAAGGTAGCACCGCGCTGAACTGGACCGCATCGAACGCCTCGACAGTATCGATTGACCCACTGGGACCGGTCGATCTCAACGGTAGTCGTACGCTGCCGATAGTGCCTAAGAAAACTGATCTCGGACCAGTCGACGAAACTGTCAGCTACACCCTTATCGCGTCCAACGGGTGCGGCGGTTCCGAGACCAAGACGGCAACCCTACACATCGTCGGCTTGATTGAGGCGGATACTGGCCTGGCCCTCAACAGCGTTTACTTCCCAACGGATGTGCCTAGATCGATCAAGACGAGAAAAGCTCTGGTGCCGAGCCAGCAGGCGGCGCTTACCTCCGTCGCTGACGCTTTCAAGAAATATCTCGAGTACAAGCCCGACGCCCACCTGAGGCTCATTGGTCACGCTGATAAGCGCGGGGAAAACGGGTACAACAAGGCTCTTTCGGCACGGCGTGCCGAGGTTGCCAAAGACTTCCTGATCGCCCAAGGCGTTCCGGCCGATCACCTCGAGACCGAGGGACGTGGTGAAGATCAAAATCTGGCTGACGATCAGGTCAAACAATTGGTCGAGCAGAATCCTGAGCTGAATGAAGCAGAGCGGCAGAAGGCTCTTGAGAAACTGGAGACTCTCGTCTTGGCCAACAACCGTCGCGTGGACATCTCGTTAAGTACGACCGGGCAGGAATCGTCTCTGCAGTACCCGTTCAAAGCGGAAGATTTCGCGACCCTGGTCAACCGAAATGGCATCAACAACGAAATCGTCCAGATGGCGGCAGAAAAGAAGAAGATCGAGAACTGACGAGGAACTCTCAGGAGTCTCCGCTCAAGAGTCCGTTGTCTTGGACAGAGCTTGCACTTGGTACAATACAATCTACGCCACGTAAAAGGTGGCCACTTTATTTCTCGAGCCTCTCGCGTTGTCCTGGTTGCCAAGGAATTTTTGCAGTTTTCTGCTGTTGACGATCCTCTTCACCTATGGGCCGGTCTGCCGTACTGCGGCCGAGCCACGAGTGCAGGGCGTTTCGGACAGTCCCTACCGCCTGCATTTTTTTCACACCCATACTAGAGAGCGACTGAACATCGTTTATCGCAATGGTGAAGGCTACGATCAGGAATCGCTGGCGCGCTTGAACCGTTTTCTGCGCGATCACCGCACCGGTGAAATTCGCGAGTACAATCCCCGCGTATTCGACCTCCTCTACGACCTGGCTACTGCACTCGGGACTCCCGATCTTGAGATTGATATCGTCTGCGGTTTCCGTACGCCCTGGAGCAATGAATTCCTCCGCACTCACGGACATGGCGTGGCTCGTCACAGTCTGCATATGCAGGCGATGGCCATCGACATTCGTGTGCCCGGGATTCCTACCGCACAGCTGAGGGATGCTGCCCTGGCGCTGCATCGTGGTGGTGTCGGCTACTACGCAGCCTCGGATTTCGTGCACGTCGACGTGGGGCGCGTCCGGCGCTGGTAGTTGGTACTCGATTTACGGGTAGGGATAACCCTTGGCCAGCGCCGCCGCTAGTTTGCCATCGTGTCCGTAGATGTCATCGCTGAAATGAACTTCGCCGTTCTCATAGGCGAGCGCCGTCCCGTACACGATGAAGACGGGGACTCGCTTCGCGAGATTAACGGTGACATCATCCTTGCCGTTCTGCATTCCCTGCTGTACTCGATCCAGAGTCCAGCCGGGATTATTGCGCAGAGCCCACGCGGCTAGTTCGGCGGGTTTTTCGACGCGAATGCAGCCGTGGCTGAAATCACGACGAGAGCGCGAGAACAGGCCGGAAGAGGGCGTGCTGTGAAGATAAACGTTGTGCTCGTTGGGAAATATCAGTTTGATCAAGCCCAGGGCGTTGGATGGTCCGGGCTTCTGCCGCACAGCGAGCTTTCGCGCCCGCAGTTGGGCCAATACTTCATCGGAAATCTGTCCTGAGGTGACCACCTTACCGTCTTGCGTCGTCACCTCGTAGTTCTTGCGGGCAATGTAGCCGCGATCGCGCTGGATCGCCGGAACAATCTCGCCGCGGAGAATGCTGGGCGGAACATTCCAGTAGGGCCGCAGGACAACGTAGGTCATGTCGCGAGTAAAGACCGGGGTCTGCGTGCGCATCGCTTTCCCGACCACCACCCGCATATCCATCACGACCTTATTGTTTTCATCGAGGGCACGAAGCCGGAAATCTGGAATATTCACGATGATCGGTGGCGCGGAAAACTCAGCCGGCAACCAGCGCCAGCGCTCGAGCGTCAGCTGTAGTTGACGCACCCGGTCCTGTATGGGCACATTTAGTTGCTTGATGGTGGAGGGACCGAGGCGGCCATCGGCATCGAGGCCATGCCGACGCTGAAAGCGTTTGACTGCGTCCACCAACGGCCCGCTGTAGGTTTGAGCGTCGCTAGGAAGAGTGGCGTCCGCCGGGACGTCGCCCACGAGCCGCAAGAAATTGGCGAGACGCGGCACACCCACGTCTGGCTGACCTGGCTCGATGGGCTTAGTGACAATAGGAAGTTTCTGCCCATCGTCGGCGCGTGCCAGTTCGATGTAGTGCGCGAGGGCCTGTTCGGTCCTGCGGTAGCCGGCAAATGGAGGCTCCACTTCGTCCAAGACCGCTTGCAGGTCCGAAGTGGTCAAGATTCGGTCATGTAGAAACTGGGCCAGATCGTATTTCTTTCCTTCCAAGCTCAGTCCGAAGTCGAAATGCTGAGGATTAATGCGTCCGATGCGCAAGTCGGACACATAACGCATGGTGCAAACGGTGAGCGCCACGTCAAAACGCGCCGCCAAGCCGTTCGACAACCCTTGCAGCTCGTGGATTCTCTTCTCCCACCGCGAAGCGTCGTAATCCTCCGGGTCGAGCCCTTTCTTCCCAGCATTCCTGAAACGTTCGATTAGTGACAGGGCCTGCGGTACCGGTTGTGCCTCCCGGACCCAGGCAGGTGCGTATCCTGTCGGCTCGTAGAATTTCTTCAGAGAAGCTCGATAGTCACTGAAGTTCGGCCAGCGCAGGCCCTCCAGGTTACCGCTATTGACCAGATTCTGAATGTCGGACTGTTGCCCGGCGCTGAGAGGCGCTAGCGACACGACAAGAACAGCGATTCTCGATGCGAAGCGCATTAAGTTGTGCATGCCTCGGGTTCTCCAGTTTGTACCTCGCGCACTTGTCCGACGTGCCGATCTTGGTTTCAGCCCGGCCACGTCCATTGATCTGCCTCGGGCACCCGGTCAATAACGTCCAATAGTGACAAGCTGTCGAAGTCCCTGTGTTCCTACGCTGGCCCCCAAGCGGACCTGCCATGAGGAGAGTGTTTTAGGGCGCCTCCGCATCCTTCGTGGTTGAACTTAAGACGCCTTGCGGTGCGAAGTCACCCGAGCCGGTTGTCGGCTTCTTGTGCTTCTTTGCCAAGGCGCGGCCAAGATCGGGAAGAAATTCTTTCACCACGCTGAATCCCATATTGCTCGCCATCGTGATGCCGAAGCTGACGGCACCCGCGCCGGCGGAACTCTGACTTGGGGGAAGCCAGGTCCGGGCTAGAAATGCCCCCGCCGCCACTCCGCCCACCTGGGAGATGGAAAAGTGCCGGCTTCCGTCATCGTAGCGCGCCAGAATGCCGCTAGAGAGCGCATATCCCGTGCGCGGCCAGAAGCCTTGCCTGCCGGAGTTGAAGTAGCGGTTGTCCTCATGCAAGGCGCTCCCCAGCCCGTACGTCACCGTACGCTGGATAGAGGATTGCCCCAGGATGTTGGCAAAGCGCTTGCCATAGCCCGACGCCCCCTGCTCCCACTCCGTAGGCTTGTCGTTTGCCTGATCGATTCCCGCGGAGAACCCGACCTTTGCGAAACTAAAGGGATTCACCATGGACTTCAAGTAGAGGCGGTTGCGTTCAGGCTGGGTCATGGCCCGAAATTCCTTTGAGCTCTTCGTGCCGGCCATGTTAAGAAAGTTAAAGAGGTTCTCAATGGGGCGGGAGCCCGGCTTTTTGAGGTTGGCGTCCGTCTGCTCCTGCGCCACGAGCACCGGAGTCCACAAGCTCAGGAAGATCACGAGAAAGTTCGGAAATTCTCTGATGAACCCCTTCATCCGCTGCGCCGCGGCGGGTGGCTTCGTGCCGGCGCGAAGGTTCGGCACACGTGGCCCTGGCGCTGGCAGCCACGCATGGGAACCGCGAGACGCGTGTCTTGTCATCCGCCGGAATCTCCTCCACAGTTAACGCCGGACGTGTCTCCGACCACTCCGCCAAACCTCTCAAAGGGGAATGCGGAATCCACGACCCTTCTCGTGGATGGAAAACTCTTGACCATGCAGCTCCGAATATGGCTTCCAACGTATCATCCTCCTCGGGCATGGGAACTGTAACTAATGCCAGTGTCTTTGCATTTCAGATGAGACAGATGCAGGCCGTATCAAAACCCTTAGAAGTGGAACTCCAATGTTGCCGAGATGGAATAGGCCCTGTACGACGGCTGGTCTACACCGAGAAACAAGTACCGCGCTGCCGATGTGTCCCCCACCTCGAAGTACGGGTAGAACGGAATGACGCCGTTAGGGCTTAAGATCGGTGTAGGAGACGTCGTACTGTTAATAGTCTGTATCGGACACCCTGGTACCGGCGTAGATGTAGGTGCCGGACTCATACAACCTTGATATTGCGTCATGGGTGAAGTCTGGAAATCCTTGTTGTCGACCTGTTGGTAGCGGAATTCAACCTTAGGCATAATGTTTGGCGTGAGCTTGTATTTGAACACTGCGACAACCTCATGGGTACGGCTGACGCTCTCCGGGTAGTTGGTGGCGGCCGTGGTCCCGACCAGCAGGAACCGGCATGCTGCGGTGGTCGCCGAATTCGCACAGTCATCACCAGTGCTGGGATCAATACCGTTAGTCCCCAGGAAATGCGACAAAGTATCAGAGTGACCTGCGGTGAGCGAATAGTAGGTGGAAAGAAATATCTTCTTTCCAAAGTGGATATCGGCACCTGCGGTCCAGATGTCAACCTTTTCAGGCGTGGTGCTCTCCCAATCGTTATTTGCCGTATCGCATCCCGCGCAAGTCGTAATGTCTTGGCCCTCGCCGGGAGGCGTGCGATTCCGCGAAATCATCCTTCTATAGTTGTGTTCTCGAGAGTACTCGGCAAACAACGAGACCTGCGGCGAGAGTGTGAAGTCTGCATCAAGACCATAGTTGTAGGAAATATCCTTCAAGATTCCGTAAAGGTAGTAAGGACTGGTTGTGGCTGCAGTACCAGTAAGGAAATTCAGAGGCGTCGAGCTGTTGGTGTTGCCTCGCTGGTTGTAATTGTCCTGGGTGGTACCGCCGAACGCGGAAAAGCTCAGCCTGTCGGAAACGTCATATTCGACCATCGCGTCGCCACGATTTCGTACGCGGTGCGACTCGTCGAATCTCCGACTGCAGCGCTGGTCGGCAGTGAAAGCCACGCTACTATCGTTGCACGCAATCGGGGCGCCAGTCACTGGATCAGCCGATTGATGGTCCTGGTATGCATCAGGGTCGCGCACCGAATGGCGATATGAAAGCCGGAACAGAAGGTCCTTCCAGTGCGCTACGTCAACCGCTCCCAAAAAGGTGTGCTCCAGCGAGTGTTCCACGTCCCGATGTGAGCGGTCCATCCATTCCACCTGGTAGCCGAGCTTTGCCGAACTTTTTTTGGCAAAGAACCAGTTTCCCGTTAACTCAAAATTCTTACGATTGAAGCCAAAAGGGGTATTTTCTGAGCTCCCCGGACCTGAGGCATCGCCTTCTGTCGGAGTGAACGTGTGAATAGGAGTATTGTTGTTGTAGTCATAGTGACGATAGCCCGCTTTGATCTGAAAACTCTTCCATGGAAGGCTTACGAGTGTGAAGTTCATGGCCAGACTCTGCTTGCTCCCTTCCAGGCTCGATGCCGGCAGTGACGCAGTGGTAGTGCACGAAGCGCCCGGTGGGGGGCCACACCCGGTAATCGCTTCGTTGGTCGTGTATGGCAAGAACGGTTCGTCCTGACGAAGCCAGCCTGGGCTTATTGTCGCCTGCAAACGCATGTACTTGCTCAGGTTCATAGCGGCGGCTAACTCCAAGTAGTGAGCCTGGTTGCTGGGATACAACGCAGAGCGCCCAGCCGTGGGGCTTTTCACCTCTGCGCCCACTGGCTGAGTGAGGAGAAAGGGATTGTCCCAGGTCATCGACGGAATGTTTTCTTGCAGAAAGGAACCTACGTAGGCTGCCTCAACGCCCCAATCTCGTTTGCCATAGTCCCCTCCAACACGTACCAGATTATTGAAGTAGCTGATCGTCTCGGGAAGTTCGACCCCAAACCCGGAGGTAGCGCTAGCGCTCGGACTGGAGTTCATGATCAGACCAATGGGCCGGGTGCCGTTCTGGCTCTCGCGCCAGTACATCCCGTTCAGATTGAGATTTGGAGTCAAGTCATAGTCGGCAGAAATCGTTCCTGCCTTGCGGATGAGGCTGGGCGTAATGAAGTTGAAATTTGTTACGATGCCTTGCTGCGCGTTTGCTCCGGTGCCGGCAATCAGAGACGGGAGATTGGTTGAATCGCTGGCCTGTAGTGTGGAGCGGATGGCTGCGGGAAAGCTCCACACGCCCGGGGAGGTCTGAACAAACAGCGTCCTTGTGGTATTGCTGAAGACGTGAGGAATCTCGTCGTATCGGAACTGGAGCTTGAACTTGCCATACTGCCCGAATGTTGCCAGGTAACTCTGGTCTCGATAAAGAGTCTTTTGCGATTGCACTCTTACATAATTGTGGGACCCGAGGAGATTATCGAAAGTGGCATCGAGGTTTCGGATGAAAAGCCCGTTGCGCAGATCGCGATATTCCTCGTATTTCGATGTCCCCAACACGGGATCGAACGCAGTTCCACAACCAAGACAGCCGGGAGCGATCGACGGATTACCCGATGCAGCCGGGCCCCCGGGGCCAAGCACTAAGTCGGGGCGTCCATAGACATCGCCCCACCGGTATCGCACGCCGAACTCGACGACATTCGTCTCCGAAGGCTTATCTTCCGGGGACTTTTCTGATGTGGGTTTGTCCTGAGCAAGGACAGCCATCGAAAGCAGGAGAGCAAATGTCAGATTCACAATCGGACTAATTCTTTGCGATTTCATTTCGCTCGCCTTCCTCAACGCAAGAATGCGTTGCCCGACGGGTGATTCGACCCGTGAATTGCTGAATGGCAGTTTGTGCAGCCGCGATTGAAGTCGCGGACGGAATTCAGCAGGGTCGGAGTCGTTGGGTGCCGACTGCCGACGTGACAGGAATCGCACACCCGCGGCATCCGCATCTTTAGCAATTGCGGGTTGCTGGAGCCGTGCGCCTCATGGCAGTTAACACAGTTCTCCATCACTGGCGGGTGCTCCCACAAGAACGGGCCACGCCGTTCGGTGTGGCAACTCAGGCAATTCTCGTTGACCGTGGTTTGCCGAAGCTGACTAGGATTGGGCGTTCCGTGGGGGTTATGGCAGCTCGTGCAGGTCACTTTACCCTCCCGGTACGGCATGTGCGAGGATCGTTGCAACTGCGCTCGGCGCATTTGGTGACACCGAAGGCAAAGTTCAGGTTGGGTTTCTTTCAGGCTTTCGTTTTCCGTAAGCGGAGAGTTGAAGCGCGCCTCGTGGGACAAAGGAAGATGAAGTTCCTGATGCGCCTGGTGGCAATCCACGCAAGCCATGGCCCGCGATTCGTGCGGGCTGCCTCTCCAGAAAAGCTGGCTTCTGCGGGAGTGGCATTGTAGGCAGGCGAAATTTTTCTCAGCCACTGTGTTCTTGGAATCTTCAGTAAAGCGAACTGGAATCGTATCCTTCGTGCCGCCCGCCTCGACGTGTGTACGGCCAGGACCGTGACACGATTCGCAACCGTGAGCCTCGTCGGGAGTGTGCGGATGCGCCATCGCTTTCCCCATTGGTGTTCTGTTGAAGCGTCGGCTCTGATCCTGGTGGCAGGCGACGCAGGTATCGCTACCGACATAATCGCCATCGGCTTGGGTATCACTGTTCTTAGCCTTTTGTGCGGGTGAGGCCGTCTGATCCTGAGTTTGGTTCGCGGGACCGGTTGCGGTCGAACTCGATGTTGCAGGGTTCGATTGCGCCAACATTGCAATGACCACAAAGCCCAGCACAGACATGATCAATACTGCTCGTGTCCAAGTCATAGGCATAACCAGTCTCCTTCCGGGCGACAATCCAACTTCATTGGAAAGTACATCTGTCGAAACTGAGCCACAGTGGTCTGTATAGTGCGACCCATGCATTGGGCATCTGTGCGGTCGTAGGCATGTCACCAGATACCGGTTCTGTTAGTCGCGATCAGTACGGCTGCAAGCCGTTCCCCAATGAAAGCAAGTACAACGGGCGCTCCGAGCATACAGTTGCGTAATCCAACGCGAAAGCTTGCCGATCTTCCACAACCAACTAACCTACTTCAGTGCCTTCAGGAACTCTGCAATTGCCTTTGCTTGCTCGTCGCTCAGCCCGGCTATGCCCTTATTGTGCGGCGCCTTACTCCCCGACTCGCCCTTCGTTAGGTGCCGCACAAGTTGATCGACCTCAAGAGTTGTTCCCTTCAACACGGGGGCCTTCATGGTTGGTTTGCCTTCTCCGTTGGCACCGTGGCATCCTGCGCACTTGCTCTTGTAGAGTGACGCTCCATCAGCCGCTGCATGCGAATACGAAGACGCAAGCGACAACACTAGAGCCAAGCCAATCGTTAACCTGCAATTCATAGGAACGCTCCTTCCGTTTGAAACATTGATTGTTGGACTTTTCGAGTTGTAACTATGAGTGTCATTGCTTCTGGATATCGGAAATTCGTCCTGCAATTCCGAGCGTCTTCAAGACTTCTGGTGAAGTCTCTTCAATAGCCAGGGGCTGATGGCAACTGTTGCAGTCTTGCGAAATCGTCTTGCCATCCCCGGCCACATGTGACCCATCGTGACAACGAAAACACCCTGGGAAATCCGTGTGGCCCAGGTTGTTCGCATAGGTGCCCCACGTAACCTTCAATTCCGGGAAAACGTTGCGCTGATAGATGGCAAGAACCGCGCGGCCAGCCTGCTGGATGTCTTCCTGCCGTTTTGCAGCGAGGTCGGGATACTTATGCTGATAAAAGCCGAGGAGCGACGCCGGTAATTTCGCGGCCGCCTCCTCCCTCGTAGCGTAGTTTGCCTTCAGCAACTCCACGCTTTCCTTCTTGATAAAGGGCAAGGTTATAGGGACGGCGCCAAGCGCCAGCGCTTTGTCCATGGCACGCTCAGGCAAATCGAAAGTATGCGTAGGGCGGTTGTGACAGTCCACACACTCCATCTCAAATTTCGGGAGTTCCTTAGCGGAATCATGTGATGAGTCTGGACTGACAAACGTTCGTGCATCTCCTGTCTTTGTATTTCGGTATTCGACCCATGGAATTGTCTGGCGCTTTGAGTCGGCGGCTGCATACCGTATGTGAACTCCCACACCAAAGTGCGCGCCATGAATTCCAGAGAGCCGGTTTCCGCCCACCAACATCAGGAGAACCGTTTCGGTCCGCGTATTGGCTTCATCATCGGCATACTTGCTGAGTACGCGCAGGCGAACACCACTGAACATCAGCGGCCAATGGCAGTTCTCACAGGTCTCTCTCGCCGGCACAAGACGATTCGTTTCCCGAGCGGAAGGGATCGGTTTCGGGGTGGTCCTTAGCAGAGTTTCGACCAGCTGGCGGATGCCGTTCTTCTTGCTGCTGATCCAGCCCGCCGCGCCAGGCGCCACGTGACACTCAACACATTCCACTCGTGAGTGGGGAGAATTTTGATAGGCCGCCAACTCGGGATTCATCGTGTGACAGGTAGCTCCGCAGAATTGTGGTGTCTCCATGTGCTCGACCGCCCTGTATGTGAGCTGAGTCCCGATGAGAACGTTGAGAAACGTAATGATTCCAAAAAGCCACGCGAGGCGCCGCAGGGCACTCTTGCGATCGAAGGTCGGCTCGGTCAACTTCTCGCGAATCTGGCGCTTGCGAAGATAGATCCCGATCGGGACCAAAACCAGCCCAAGAAAAAAAATTGCCGGAAGAATGAGAAAGATAATGATCCCGATGTACGGGTTAGCAACGTGCCCCCTGATCTGCAGCGGAAGCACAAACAGCCAAGAGAGCAAGGCGGTTGTGATCAGCGCCGCGCCGAAAAGACTCAACCAGTGTTGCGTCAGCAGAAACCACGCCGGTCTATCACTTGCAGTACTCATCGCCTGCGATCGAACTCGTGGCTCGAATTTGGGGAGATTACAACGTGCGCAAGTGAGTGAGGACTGGTAGAAGTACCAGTTCCGCGTTCCTCATGGGGCTTTACGCTCATGTCTCAGAACTGCCACGGTGATGACACACGCGGGCTCGTGGGGAATATTCACTAAATCGATTGCGCACTCCACCTGAAGGGAGCAAAAGAGAGTGCCAACGAACAGGGTGAATCGGAAATCGCCACGGTGTGCAGTTGAACACCGAGTAATTCGATTGGGCATTCCGTTCCCCCTGGCGGGGGAGTTCGAAGTAGTAATCATGATCGCGGTTGTGACCGAAGAGATGCATGGGTCGGACTGAGTTTCTGACCTGAAACGATTACGAGCGAGCCTTGATTTGGTACGGCAAAAGCTTCCACGAGAGCGAAATGGCGCACTCTTCGGAGTGCACGGGCTAGTGCGCCCTAAGAGTGCTTGACACCGCCGACATTGTTGGAGAAGGCCGATTTATCAACATTCGATATGAAGCGGTGCCATAATCACGGCGTGTACTCTACGCCGGAGCGCACAGGCACGATGTAGCAATGGGAGAACAACGGAGTCCACCATGAAAACACTCCATGCATCTGCCGTCGTTGCGGTGCTGCTTATGACTGTGCTCTGTTCCGGGGCCCTCCTGGCGCAGCAGCAGGATCAACCGAAACCGTTGCGTTTTGATTTCACGCCATTCGCCGGTTATCGCACGATCATGAGCATTCCGATCGAGCCGCATGTCAGTGGGCTTAACCCCAGCATCGTGCTCGATGCGGGTCCAAGTTATGGAGCGTCATTCGGGTACTGGATTCGCGAAGACGACCTGGTGGAACTCCGCTGGGCAAGGCAGAGCTCACATATTCACTCGGACGACGTGGCACTTCAACCTCCGCGCCAAAGCCTGGTCATTGATCAATTTCACGGAGACTTCAGCCACGAGTACCTGGTGGAAGATTGGGCAGAATGGGCGAGGCCGTTCGTTATGGGGAGTGTTGGTGCCACACACGCTTCCGGTGTCAACAACCTGAACTTTACCCGCTTTTCATTCGGGATCGGCGGTGGCATCAGGTTCTACCCGACTCGCCACTTGGGCTTCAAGATTCAAGCGGAATGGTTGCCGGTAGTCATGGACCCTCAAGTAGCATTCGTTTGCGGGCCGGGCTGCGTGGTGAATGTCCGCGCTGCTCTGAGTTCCCAAGGAGAAGTGATCATAGGTCCAGTACTGCATTTCTAGACGTAGATGAGGATGAAGATCATCCCACTTCCAATGTAACTATTGCCAATCGCCTGGCGGCCTCGCTCCCGCAGTCACAACCTGGGCTGCGCGCTATTTCGCCTTCGGTTTCTCCTGGCGAGTCGTGTGGGTGTCATCAAAGTGAATGCCTTGCTCGACTTCAGCGATTGCTTCCTTGACCAGCTTCAGGGCCTTGGCGCGGTGCCCGCCCTTGTCATGCGTCGCAGCCTCCAGTGACTTTTGCGCCTCACGGAGGCGTTCAAGGGCAGAACTCATATGCGGCTGTTTCTCAGCGTCGGGCGTGGAGGACTGTGCGGCGACGAAATTTGACGATCCGGTGAGTGCGATGACGAGCACTATCGATGCTACGAGCGCAAGTGTCTGTTTCATTTCCAGATCCTCCTGAAGACTCGAAAACTCCTGGACACCGCCGACATTGTCAGAGACGCGATGTTTCAACAACTATTCCCGTTGCGGTTGTACTTTTGCTAGGACGCCTTGGGCTGACTTGCCTTACTGAGAACGTCCAGAGTGTCCATTGCCTTTTCGATTGCCTCAATCTCTGCCGCATGAGAGGTACTGCGTGAAATTTTCTCAAAACGCTTAGCGATGGCCTTCTGTGCCTCTTTCACTCGTTCCGGTAATTTGTCGGGATCGGTTTCCGCAAGGGCGGCCGCCAACGGGATCTGCCACTTCGGATAGATGACTATTGGATCGTTGGCCATGCAGACTTCGTCTCCCGAGGGAGCGGGGCCGATATCTTACAGTTGGGCCCGGGCTGAAGAAACAAACAAGGACCGCCCTCCCCCGAGATCGGTCCTTGTGTCTGGTTCCCCCTCTTGGTTGAGGCTAAGTGCGAGGTCATTAGAGCGACGAGTGATCTCGGCGGAAACGGTCAAAACTGACAGGCCGATTCGCGTGAAACTTGAGGAACGTTTTGCGGACACCTTCATCCTTCGCGATGGACAGTGGAAAGTAGTTGGCAAGTACTATTCCTGGTCGCTGCGCACCGCAACTTGCGCCGCTTTCACCAGCAGGACGCGGAGCAGCGAATTGGCTTTTTTCGTGATTGTCCCGGTCGACGCCGCTGCCCGCTTGACTCAGTGTGGCAAGCAGATCGCGAGCTATCTGGGATTGGCGCCGTTGGATGGCAAAGAGTTAATCCGTGTGTCGTCAGGCCCCGCAATCGGGGTCTTTGAAGATTCTCTCGATTCGACACCTGTCAGTTTTGCGAGTATCGGACCCATAGCCCGCTATCTACCATCAACGTAGCGGACCAACCTCTGACACTGTACGAAGGGCGCTGACGCCCGGGTCTTGCTCACGTGATCGACAGATGTTGGCAGGATGAGGTAGTTGGAACGCGATATTACAACAAGGAAGGAGAGCAAATGAAGTTTCGTAAGATGTGTGCAGTGGGATCCATCCTGCTACTTGGCGTGTGTGCATGGGCTCAGGAGTTTCCCAGGGCTGAAGTAGGGGTGAACTACACGTACGCGCGATACGCGCCGAGTGCTCGTTACTCGCAAGGACATAGTCTAAATGGTGGCGGTGGATCTGTGACTTTTAATTGGAACGAATACCTCGGCTTCAAAGTGGACCTGCAGGGGTATGGGAGCAATGAAACAAACTTCGTCATTCCTCCCAATGATGTTTTTCCAAACGGACTAAGCGGGAAAGTTCAGGGAAATCTGTTCACGTATCTGTTCGGTCCGCAACTCAAAGTGCGTGCGCACCATTTCCAGCCATTCGGTCATATTCTGTTTGGCGCAGCGCACACGAACGTTTACGCGAATGCCTTTAAGAAGATATGCCAGCCATTACCAGAGGGATGCCCAATTTCGAAATCGCCCACGGCCGATGCATTTGCTATGGCATTTGGCGGTGGATTGGACATTCCAGTCAACAAAACGATCTCCATTCGGCCGGCCGAGTTTGACTATTTCCTGACTCGGTTTGACAACCCATTCACAGGGACGGCCAACCAGCAAAACTTCCGTTACTCAGGCGGCATTGTCTTTACGTTCGGCAACCGAAACTACTAGGAGCTGTGCTCGTATCTGAGGGGAGCAGTTGCGTCCGTTCCCCCTCAGACTTTTGCTGCTGTGGCGCGGTGGAAAGAGATTGCGCAGGGAGGTTGCCACCGAGACAGCTCAGTGTGTCGCATAGTAACCCTCCTTGTAGTAGGCGCGCAACGGCCGGTTTTCCGCTGAAGAATTGACCCGTACTTTTATTCGACGCCACCTGTCCGTCACTGGCCCTGGACGCCGATAACCCAACACGTATTGACTCCGCAGTTCGCGACTGATGGTGGCGGCAGCCTCCGGGAGCTTGGCTCTCTTATCAACCGTGATGGTCCGACCGCCCGTGACGTCGGTAATTTCGCTAAGCCATTTCTTTCCGAGTTTCTCTTCGATCGTATTCACGAAGAATGTCTCGAAGAGACCGATGGCATAGATCTGCACATCAGACTCACGCACTAGGCTCTTAATCTCTCGAAGCGAGTATCGGCTGGCGTTATCGCCTCCATCGGAGATGATGATGATTGCCTTTCGCTTGTAGCGCGCAGTGCGCAATTCAGATACCGCGAGGTAGATCGCATCCAGCATCGCTGTAGGGCCTCCAGGCTGTACAGCCATTAGCTTTTGCTGCGCTGCGTCGATGGACCCAGTCGGTCCAGCTAAGAGTCGGGGACGATCCGAAAAGGCGATCGCGAAATACTCATCCTCAGGGTGCGCATTGTTGAAAAATTCAACAATCACCGCTCGTTCAGTCTCAATTTTGTCACTCATGCTCTTGCTGACATCCAGCAGTATGGCCACAGAAGCAGGTTCCGCTTCCGTTGAAAAATAGCGGATTTCTTGGAGCTTATTTTCCTCGTAGAGTGTGAAGTCCTGCTTTTTCAGACTGATAACGGATCTGTTCAAAGAGTCACTCACACTCACAGGCACTAGGACGAGGTCAACGCTAACACGGAGAGGTTTACTGGCTCGACCAGGCGCAAGCGAGCTGTCGATGGACAGGCCTCCCGAGGACGAATCAGTCGTTGTCCGGTTGAGGCGTGGCGAAATGTGCACTTCATCCGCGGACTGAGCGTATCCCTGTGGAATCAAAAGGCTTACTACGGCGCAGAGAAGGACAAGTGGCCGTTCGATAGGTCGTTTCACAGCAAGGTTGAGTCGCATCTGGAATCGGAGGGGAGATCCCGTAAAAACCGACCGGTGATGACCATCTTCTACGAAAGGGTGCTTCTGTCAATGGGAATTTTTCAGGCGAATGGGCCTCGGGAAGAGAAAGTCCCGGAAGGCTAGTTCTCGCAGAGGGAGGCTGACTGCACAGAGTTGCCACTTCTAGGGCGCACAGTGAAGTCCACGTGGCCCGAAATTCCGGTGGGGGAATCGGTCGACTCTCTCACAATCGGTTTCAGGTGTGCCTTCCATGCCCACCCGCCCCCGGGGCCTTGGTTGGAACCACCAAAGTCTACTCGGGCGTGGGAACCGCCATTGTTATGGAATCATTACACTCCCTCGAAAATTCTCCTCTACATTTGCATTCCGGAAGCATGGTTTGTGGGTGTGATTGTGACTTGGTAGCCGAGCTTGCGAAGCGCTTGCGCCAGCCTCCGGCGCGTGTCGCATCTTGGCCTTGGGATCAGGTTCGATGCCGTGCTCTATAAACCGGACCCCCTCATGCAAGATCTTCCACACCACGCGGCAGAGCCGATGGGCGACAGCCCAGATGGCGGACTGATAGCCCAAGCGAGGCAGCAGGCGCCGGAACACCACCTGAAAGTAACTGCCTTTCCTCTTGACCGCAGCGTGC
>JBKPCG010000086.1:0-38769 GCA_046727255.1 Acidobacteriota bacterium
CCGTGTTCAGAAGTTGCGGACGGCGTCACACGGAACATCGTGAGTCTTTTCCGAGAGCCGGATGCGGGAAATCTGCCTGTCCGGTCCGATGAGCGGGAACAGGAAACAGGGCCAGGTCAAACCGGATTGAGGCGGGCGAAGCGAAAGCTCAACCCACAAGCCACCGGGGAGGCTAAGCCACTGCGCCTGTTCTCGACTCTACTCCCCATTGCACCAACAACCTATGGAGTCGTCATCAACTTCGGGGAACCTCGGCTACGGCTGATTTCCGGGGCTTTCGCGTGCACAATTGACAGGAAGGCGCCCGCCAAGGGGAATTGAAACACACAGGGACGGACGACCACGCGAAGTGGCGCGGCCCTTGTTCACTTTCGTTCGATCTGCTTAGGGAACGGATAGCCGTTACTTGCTACAGCTCTCGCTGACCATCTTCAGGCTGGTGACAGTCAGGTCAGCGTACTCCGCTTTGCTGGCTGCATTCTCCACCTGTCCTTCTTTTTTCTCTTCTGCCTTCGTCTCATGAGTTGTGGAACCAGTGACGGTCACTTTGTGGCCGAGGTGCTCATCCAACTTGACGCTGGTGCTGCGCAGTCCCCAAGTCTTCCCGTCTTCGGCCGTGATGGAAAACTCGCCGGGTTCGTCACCCTTTTGCAGACAACCGGTCACACTCTGGGTGTGCGCAGACTTGTCCGCTTTTTTCTCCTGCTTTTCCGGAGCTGTACCCTGAGCCAGGGCGATCGGGCAAAGGCTCAAGCAAAGAATGGGGATTAACCAAAAAACCAACTTTGCGATCTTGTGAGACATGACTTACCTCCTGATTTTCTTTCCTGGACGAGGCGGCGGAGACAATGACTTTACGATAGTCCTGTGGGGCGGTCCATACAGGGAATAATGTATTGCAAGCTGCCGACTACGCTTGACTGTAACCAAACCACAAACTGTTGCTCGACACAATCAGCTGGCTAATTTCCGCAAAAATTCCTGTTCATCCATACGGTACTTGAACGCTTTGCGGCCGTTGATGAAGACGACGGGGACCTGGTCGTTGTATTGGCGGCGGAGGTCGGGATCGGAGTCAACATCCACATCGCGCCACTGAAAGCCGCCGCGCTTATGAAGCTTGACGAGGCTCTCCTTGACGATTTCGCAGAGATGACACCCCTTGCGGGAATAGACGATGACTTCCCGGTGCTCCATAATTCGGGCAGTGTAGCAGGCTGGAATCCGGTTTCCAAGCCATGAAGGGGCGTAAAATCCCGGCATGGCGAAAGACGAAAGAGCGCTGGCTGGGAAAATCGTTTTGGTAACCGGGGCGGCCAAGAGACTGGGCCGGGCAACGGCGTTGGCGGCGGCTCGAAACGGCGCGGACGTGGCGATTACCTATCTCGAATCGGAGCGCGCGGCGCGGGGACTGGTGAGGGAATTGGCGGGGCATGGCGGCGAGGCGTTGGCTGTCCGCTGCGACATCACGGATGAGATTAGTGTCCGCGAGATGGTGAAGGAAGTTGCCGCCGAACTGGGCGGAATCGATGTGCTGGTGAATAATGCGGCGAATTATGAGACGGCCAAATTCGAAGATCTGACGGTTGCGCAGTGGGATGCGATTTTTGCCAGCAACACGCGCGGACCCTTTCTGGTATCGCGGGAAGCCCTGCCATATTTACGCAAACGCAAGGGACGCATCGTCAACATGGGGTCGCTGGGCGGGCTGCGTCCGTGGGCGACGCACGCGCACTATTGCTCATCAAAAGCGGCGCTGCACATGCTGACTAAGGTGATGGCCAAGGCGCTGGCGCCGGAGATCTCCGTGAACGCGGTGGCTCCGGGAATGATTGATCTCGGAGAACAGGCAGCGGCCGCCTTCATGCGGCGCATGGCCAAGCAGACGCCCATGCTCAGGAATGGTTCGGGGGAGGAGATCGCGGCGGCGGTGATGTTCTTCGCTACTGCGCCAAAATTCATGACTGGACAGGTGCTGGCGGTGGACGGGGGACTGGGATTGTGAGGATTGCAGAGGTTAGAGATCAGACGGCAGAGGTTAAGTACTTCAGGTGAAACTTCATAGTTTTCCTGCAACCGCATGATAGACAGCCCGGCCATACTGAAATGGATGTGGGGCGCTTTCGGCGTCTACTGGCTTGTCGCTGCACGCGGGACCAAACAAACAGAGGTGAGCGAATCGGTCTGGTTCCGTGTTCTTCGGCTGGGTATTCTCCTTGTTACATTTATTCTGCTGCTTTCCACTTGGCTGAGGATGGGCTGGCTGGGGCGGCGGTTTGCGCCGGAAACTGCGATCGGGCGGGAAGCGGGTCTAACGCTTACGGTGGCTGGATTGTTGCTGTGCATCTGGGCACGGCGGACACTGGGCGATTACTGGAGCGACAAGGTTGCGCTGAAAGAGGATCATCAGTTGATCCGGCGCGGACCATACGCGCATCTGCGGCATCCGATTTATTCTGGTGTGCTGCTTGCGGTCGCAGGGACGGCGTTGACGATTGGGGAGTGGCGAGCTGTGGTGGCGCTTGCTCTGTTGGGAGCCAACTATTTCGTGAAGGCTAAGCGCGAAGATAGGATCCTGGCGTTGCGTTTCGGGGAGAGCTTCGCAGAGTACAAGAGACGGGCGGGATTTCTCGCGCCGAAGTGATGAGAGGAATTGCAGAAGGCAGAAGTCAGATTGCAGAAGTAAGAACCAACTTCGCGTATTATTTCCGTTCGGCTTCCGAAAGGTTTATGACGCGCTTCGTCTGGCTGGGAATTTGCTTCGTACTGATAGGTTCCTTTGCGGGGGCGCAGGTGCGCCCGGAAGAGGGTGGACACGAATTCCAATTGTGGAGCGGCGGGGGACATTCGGTCCCGGGCGGCACCAAGGAAACGGGCGTGTGGAATGTCGGGGTTCGCTATGGCTGGGTTCTGACAGCGCCGCATGGGACGGGCTTTCTCAAGGGGCGATTTGAATACGCGGTGGACGCGGTGCCGGCGTTTGTCGTATTTCAGCCTCGGAATACGGCGTATGGCGCGGGAATTAATCCGCTGGAGCTGAAGTGGATCTTTGCCACGCGGGGCGATGTGCAGCCGTACTTGGAACTGGGCGGAGGGACGCTGTTTACTTCGCATGATGTGCCAACCGGGACGTCGAGAGTGAACTTTACATCGGGTGCGGCGTTTGGCGTGCATTTTCTTGGCGAGCGGGCGTGGTCGGTGGAAGTGCGCTATATGCACATTTCGAATGCCGGGCTGACTACGCCGAATCCGGGAATTAATACGGTGCAGGTTCGGGTGGGGGTGGGGAAGTTCTTTGGGAAGAAGTAGAGCGGACTGCGGGTGCTGCTAGCGAAAAGCAGGTCCTTCGCTTCGCTCAGGATGACAACCCAAAAGAAATACTAGGACAGCCCAAAAACAACGGGCAATCCAAAAATAGCAGGACAATTCAAACAAACTAGTGTTGGTGTGAGAGCGAACTGGAAGTGTGCGACGACTGAGCTTGTCTTCCGCAGCAGGGGCCGGGCGGAATGGGCGAGCCGTGGGGGCAGGTGCGCGGGTGGTTGAGGAAGATGCAGATCTTGTCGGTGGCTTCGGGCGACAGGATGTGCTCGAACTTGCAGGCTTGCTGTTCGATTTCGGTTTCGCTGTCCATGGCGAGCGAGTCGGTGAAGAGGCGCTCGGCGAGACGGTGGCGGCGGATGATATCGGCGGCGCGCTTCTGTCCGCGGGGCGTTAGTTCGACGACCAGCGCGCCATCCCCGATGGAGACACCGGCGGGTTTGAGCGCGTCATGGCAGGGATTCACGAAAGGCTTGTGGTCGTGCGGTTCAGGAGGATGCGGGCGCGTGGTCACCAGATCCATGCCTTGCAGTTTTTCCAGGGCAATGGAAACTGGCAGGGCGCCGTGTACTTCCATGCGGTCGCTCTCGGCCAATTGTCCGTGTTCCTGAAGAACAAATAATTCTTCCAGAATCTCGTCGAACTGCTCTTCGTCCGCCATGAAGAACACTTCCTGCGCGGCAATCTTGCCGTGGTGGAGTTCTACACGGCGGTCGGCGAGGCGGGCTACAACCGGGTCGTGTGTGACCATCACGATGGTGCGTCCTTGCTTGTGGAGTTCACGGAGCAGGCGCAGGACGATTTCTTCATTGGCGGCGTCGAGGTTGCCGGTGGGCTCGTCGGCGAGGACGATCTTGGGATCGTTGATGAGGGCGCGGGCAATGCAGACGCGCTGCTGCTCGCCTCCTGAGAGCTGCGAAGGCAGATGGTAAGCGCGCTCTTTCAGGCCTACGCGCTCCAGGGCTTCGAGGGCTTCCTTCTCGTCCGTCATGCTGTGGAAGTATTGGGCGAGCATGACGTTCTCGATGGCGGTGAGATACGGGATCATATGGAACTGCTGAAAGACGAAGCCGATTTTTTCGGCGCGCACGCGGTTCAGGTCGGCGGCGCTGAAGGCGGCTACATTTTCACCGTCCAGCCAGATCTCGCCTGCGGTGGGGCGATCGAGGCAGCCGATGAGGTTGACCAGGGTGCTCTTGCCGGAGCCGGAAGGGCCCATCATCGCGACCCATTCGCCGGGCGCGATCTCAAGAGAGATATCGTCGAGGGCGCGGATCAGGCCGCCATTGTTCTGCTCGGCTTGTGCGGGATAGCTCTTGGTGACGCTCTTGAGTCGGATCATTTCACTCTCCCCTCAGTATGAGCGCGGGCTGGACGCGGCGCAACAGTCCGATCGGCAAGACTGCCGAGATGAGCGCCACGAAAATGCTTCCGGCAAGCACGTACGGGAACACGCTGAAGCGCGGGACGACGGATGCGTGAAAGTTGACTCGTCCGATCCAGGCAGCTACTCCAATACCGATTGCGAAGCCTAGCACTGCACCGATTGCGCCCAGCGCGGCGGCTTCGGCGGCGAAGAATCCGTTGACCAGGCGTTCGGAGGCGCCCAGGGCTTTCATGATGGCGAAGTCGCGGCGGCGGTCGAAGACCCAGCCGATCAGGGTGGCGAGTACGCACAGCGCGGCGGTCAGAATGATCAGCGTGGCGGCGGCGTAAAGTGTGGAGCGTGTTTTGTTCAAGACGTTGGCTTCGCCCTCCATGATCTGGCGCACGGGGCGGACGTCGGCGGTGGGGAGGGATTGGGTCAGTTGTGCGATTTCTCTTTCGATCTCGGCAGTCGATCCGTTGATGGCGATTTCGATGGTTGACGGGGCGACGCCGGTCCAGTAATGGAATTCAGATTGGTCGAGATAAATGCGGCTGTCTTCGCCGGCGCCGGTCTGGAGCAGGCCCACGGGGGCCAGTTGGAGCGTGCGGCCCTGGAACGTCAGTTCGAATGGTTTGCGATCAGGGGTGACGACGGTAGCGGCGCGCATGCCTACGAGAGCAGGGAGTGCCGTCCCTGACGGGACTTCGGTCGAGGGCAATTCTTTCCCAGCGCTTTCGCGCTGGGCTAACGAATTCCGCCGCTCCGCGGCTGAGCTATCGGCTGGTGAAATCTGCTGCGCCGCTGCGTTCAGATTGTCCTGCGCCGCCTGCAGAGCGGCTGTAGTTGGTTTTGACTGTTCCGGCCAGTGGCTTACGTTCCACCAGTGGTTCAGTTGACGGGTGCGGAGGAAGTCGGTGCCCACGACGACTACAGATTGGCCTGCTTTGGTGCGGGCGACTGCGTAAGAGAACGGGACGGCGAGCGTTTTTGGGCCGAGTGCGCATTTGATTTTGGTAAGGGCATCGGCAGGGAGTGGCTGACTTTCTTTCGCCACTACGACGACGTTTGCGCCGTAGTTGCGGAATTCAGTGCGCAGTTTCGCTTGCACGTCTACATAGAGGTTCATCATCGCGGTTGCTACAGCGGCGGCGACCACCATGGCGAACAGGGCGGAGGCGGCGCGTCCGCGACGGAGGACGGCGGCGCGGATCAGCATGCGGAGGAACATCGAGCTATGGGGTCTGCTCGCGCGGCGTCCGGCAACCTCCCCCGAAGTGTGCACAGTCGGCAAGGTGCTCATGCTTCGCCTCGCAGTGCAAACACCGGGTCAAACTTCACGGCGCGGCGGATGGCGGCGGCGCTTCCGGCAAAGGTCACAACGACGGCGATCGCCAGGATGATGGGGAATAGCACGGGCTCGATTGAAATCTGCGAGCCGAAAATGGAACGGCCGATCTGGTGGGCGAGCAGCGATCCGGCGGCGAATCCGGTGATGCCGCCGATCACGGCCAGCAGCAAGGCTTCGGCGAAGAACAGTGCAGCCACGGCGAACCTCCCGGCGCCCAGAGCTCGCATTAGTCCGACTTCAATGCGGCGCTCGAAGATGGTGGTGGCCGTGGCGGCCGAAACTGCCAACGCAGAAGCGAAGAGCGCGGCGAGTGTGACCAGCAGCATCAGGCCCTTAATTCGCGAGAGTACCGTGCCTTCATTTTGCGCGACCTGACGAATTTGTTCGGCGTGCGAGTGCGGGATGGCCTCTTGCAACTGGTAGGCAATCGATTGCGCGTAGGGAGAGCAGTACCAGCGGTCATACAACTCCGGGTTCATGGTTCTCGGGTCGCGACGCGCGAAGGCGTCTTCGGGTTTGGTTAGGGCACTGACGTAAATGCGGCGCACGGCTCCGGGCTTGCCGAGGAGTTGCTGGGCAAGGGCGAGGGGCGCGACGATTTGATCATCTTCGGGACTGCCGGTGGAGAGGATGCCGGAGACGGTAAGGCGGCGACTGGATATTGCAATCGAATCACCTGGGCTCTTGCCTAGCTTTGCGGCTAGGCGTTCACCGAGAAGTACGTTCTGCGAGTTGTCGTCGGGCCATCCGCAGGGGGGGGGCAAGTCTTCGACTCGCCTTGGGCCGGTTCCTTCGGCTTCGCTCAGGACAGGCTCCGACCCGTCCCCACATGGGCCCTTAACCTTCCACCAGGGATGCGTAATTCGGACTCCGGTGGTGAAGTCGTCTTTGCCGAAGTGCAGGGTTTTGTTGAAGTAGGTTCCGACTAGCGTGGCATCTTTCGCGTTCGCGCCGCTACCCAGCTTCACGCTTACGGGCAGCATGGGCGAGTAGCCCACAATGTTGTTGTGCCAGAAGGTGCCGCGAATTTTGGGCAGGTCTGCTTCGTCGAGGAAGGCGCCGTCACTGGGCGGTTTCAGATTCACGCCGCCAATTTCTACGTCGAGAGTGTCTTCCTGGGGCGTGACGAGGAGATTCGCGCCATAGCTGCGCAGCTCGCGGTTGATCTTGTCACCGATATCGGTGGCGACGGCGATCATCGCGGTGGCCACGGCGACCCCCAGTGTGATGGCGATGCCGGCGAGCAGCTTGCGGCGGGTCTGGCGCCGGAAAGATTCGTAGACGAGGCGAGGGAACATCCTATTTCTGCTCGAAGTAGTGGCTGCCGGCCGCTACGTCCGCCTCCGAGATGACGACGGCATCGCTGGTGACCTCGGCTTTCAGCGGGACGGGATTGCAGCCCCCGGGCATGCCGACCGACGGCGGATTGATAGGCGCAGCGCAGTTTTTGCAGACAATCCCGTTCGGCCCTTTGTAGAAACCTACGGGGCCGCAGATTTCGCAGGCGTCGAATAGGGTGGCGATCTTGCCGTCGGGCTTCTGGTAGATCCAGAAGCGGACTTCGACTTCGCCTACTTTCGCTTCGTAGCGGTGCAGCTCGCCGTCGTAAACCTGATTGAGTGGGACAGCAACTTGTCCGTTAACGAAGCTGACAGGGGTGGCCGGCGATAGGGCGCTGGCGCTCTTTTCGTAGATGAATCCGGCGGTAACCATCACGATGAAGATGAACGAGCAGACGTAAACTGAAGCCATCCAGAGACGTTCGCGGCGGGCGGTCCAGAGCGCTTTGCGGCGGGCGGCGCCGGAAGTGGGAAGGTCCACGGGTTGGCGGCTTTTCATTTCAAACAGCACCATCAGCGCTGCCAGCACCAGGATGGTGATAAAGAAGAAGAGATCGTTGCGGACGATCGGGCCGATGATGGCCATCTCCTGGCGGGAGGAGGGAAGTACGCCGTTTTCTGAGAGCTCATGCAGGCCTGAGACCAGAAGCTGGGCGGTGACGAAGAACAGGATTGCGGTCGTGACTTTGAAGAACTTCTGCAGGTTGATCTTGACGCTGCCTTTGACGAACATCACACCGAACGCGACGGCGACGATTACTCCTAGACTGGTGCCGATGAAGCTTAGTAGTTCGCTCGAGTTCAGGGTGACGGCGGAAAGGATCAGTACGGTTTCTACGCCCTCGCGCAGGACCATCAAGAAGACGAAGAGGAACAGGCCGATCCAAGCGTCGTTGCCGGCGAGCAGGCCGACTTTACCTTCGATCTGGCCTTTGAGTTGGCGGCCGGTCTTCATCATGAAGATGATCATGGTGACGACGAATGCGGCGGCGACCAGCATGACCCAACCTTCGAAGATGTCCTGGTTCCACTTCATGCGGGAGATGAGCAGGGCGGCGCCGATTGAGCCGACGAAGGCGCTGCCCAGCGCGGCATACACGGACTTGCGGAGGTCGTTACGGCCGATCTTGGCCAAATAGGCGAGGGTGATGCCGACGATAAGGGCTGCTTCGACTCCTTCGCGGAGAGTGATGATAAATGCCTGAAGCATGGAGAAAAACACCTATACCAAGTTGAAAATGAATTTCAATTTCAATATGGATAGGATACGGTTTCGGGCGGGGTAGCGTCAACGCGTTCTCTCACGGCTTGAGGTGATTTGCATCACACGGGGAAAGGGCGCATTGAACGGGGATTTCGGCCCCGCGTTTCGGTGTCAGTCACTCTAAATTTGCTTCAAGAATCTTTGTGCCTGGGCCAAGTCTGGAAACACCCGTTCTTCCGCTATGAACTCCCGCGAATGCACACATCTCCGGCTGCCGCGTAGCTTGACGGGATGTTTCAGGTGGAGCATTTCGTGGAACACGATGTACTCGACCACAAAGCGCGGCACGTGTGGATGATCGAAGACGCGGCTGATGACGATGGCGTTGTGGGCCGGGTCGTAGTGTCCCAGGCGATTGCGCGCGTGGTCTCGGCTCCAGGTGAGTTGCGGGCGTCCCATCAGGCCGTGGAAGAAGCGGCGGTTCAGATCTTCAAAGATTTCTTCCAAATGATATTGATGACCGGAGGCGGATTGGATTTGCTTTCGTCCGCGGATCTGGCGGACGAGGCGCGCCTTGGCGGCGATGTCATGGCTGGCGACGTAGCGGCGATAGCGCGCGCTCTGGGCGCGGTCAACGGGCTTGCGGTAGAGCTTGGCTAATAGGATGTGCGCGATGGCACGAAGCACGGGTTCGGGCGCGCCTTCGAGCAAGTCAGACACGCGGACAAAAAGCTCTCCCTGGCGCAGGCGGATGGTGTTGTTGATGGAGACGAAGGAATAGAAGCGGATGTGCATCGGCGGAACCGGCGTGCGCGGGCGCAGTTCCCGGTAGGTTTGCTGGAAGATTTCTGCGAGCCTGGGGGACACGTTGAGAGCAGGGTAGCATGACGGCAGTCGCCAGCGGCCAGTTGCCGGCTCTCAGTGAATGGGCGGCTTTCAGGGTGACTGCTTGGTTTTTTTCTTGCGCTTCACGTACTGCTCGACCTCGGTAAGGGTGCTGCGATGGTCGTCGGTGCTGGAGTCCACGGTTTCGATGGCGTTGCTGAGGAGGAATTCGTATTGCTTGGCTTCGGCGGCGTCGGCGTTGGCAGCATCTTTCAGGGCGCGAAGTTTGGACTGGAACTCGATGTCGGCTTCAATGACGAGTTTGAGCGGCTTGCGGATGTCGTCTTTGCGGCCGACGTACATGTCCACGTTATCGTTGAGTTCGTCGTACACCGAGAGGAAGTCGGCGAGCATATCGTGGGTCCGGTGAGCACGGTCGGTGGTCTTGGGATCGGCACGCATTTGCTCCAATTTGTTGATACGATCCCGGGCAAACGTCACGTAAAGCTTTAAGCGCTGGTCAGGCTCGAGCATGGCATCGCGCAGCTGGTTGATTTCCTCATTGTTCAGCGGGTCGTGCCGGCGCTGCGCGCTGGCGGAAAGCGCGATCAGCAGGGCCAGGCTCAAGACCATGCTAAGGGATGCGCGCCGCGTCATTTCTTCTCCTTGTTTTTGTCTTTGTCTCTATCTTTGTCCTTGCTGAACATGCGCTGGAGCAGGCTGGTGCGGACTTCTTCGAGGCGCTGCACGGCCTGATCAACCGGGGGCTGGTCTTCAATGGCGAGTATTCGCTTGATATCGCGCAGACGTTCGGCAATTTTGCGGACGGTGATCTCGACATGCTTGAGATGCTTGTTCGTCTCTACGGCGGAATCGCGACCTTGTTCCGAATAGGTGATGATTTCGTCGACCGCTGCTCGGGCGTGCTCGACATCCCCTGCCTTGTAGAGTTTGTCGGCGTTGCGGAGCTGAAGTTCGGCGATCCGGATGCAAAGGCGAGGGCGATCCTGCGTGGGCGCGTTCTGGACCCGGGACTTGAGTTCGTCTAGGGTTTCGTCCCTGGCGGCGGCCGGGCCGGCCGCGAAGGCGAGGAGAAGCATCCACATGGCAAGACTGCGCATAACGTTCAGTGCTTCTTGGGCTCGATAGCGATCAGGCGGTGACGAGCCTGCCACTCCTGATCAGGATACTGGCCCTTGGCCGCATCGAGGAAGAGGTGATAGTACACGGAAGCCTGTTTGAAGTCGCGGAGGTGGTCGTAGGCGGTGGCGCGCATGAAATGGCCGAGCGCGGTTGGGGGGAGGAGTTTGTCGCGAACGTCCAGAGCCTTGATTGCCAACGGGTAGTTCTTATTCTCGTCGGCGGCCATGGCCAGATGCCAATAGGCATCTCCGAAATCGGGCTTGAGCTTGATTGCGGTCATGAATTCCTGCTGTGCTTCCGGGAAGTAGCGCTGCTTCAGGAGAATCTCGCCGAGTGAGTGATGGAGTTCGGCATCGTTGGGGCTCGACTTGAGAAGATCGCGATAGGTCTTCTCGGCGTCGGGAAGGTTGGCGGATTGTGTCTGTAATTCCGCGAGGTCGCGCTGCGCTTCCGAGTCATTGGGGGAAAGCTTCAGAGCGGCCCGGATTTCGGGGATGGCTTCATCTTTTTTCCCCTGCGCGGCGAGCACACGGCCGAGTTGCAGATGGAGGCCGGCATCGTCGGGACGGTCGGTTGCCAGTTGGCGCAGCAGAGGCTCGGCCTCCGCGACACGGCCTGACTTCATGTAGATGTTGGTCAGGCCGATGACCGCTTCGCTGGAGTGCGGATCGAGGACGAGTACCTGCTTGTATTCGACCTCCGCGCCGGGGAAGTCTTTGCGGCGCTCGCGCAATAGTCCGGCCGAGAGATGTGGCTCGGGATCTTTGGGTGTGAGCGCGGCGGCTTTCTGGTAGGCGTCGAGAGCGTCGTTGGGCTTGGTGTTTTCTAGCAGGTGTCCGAGAGAGAGCCAGGCGCGGGCTTGGCCTTCCTCAACATGGTCGGTAGGCTTGAGCTTGGCGGCGGCGCGCAGGAACTGCTCGGCTTCGGGGCTATTGGAGCGGGCCAGCATCAGGCCGAGATTCAAGTTGGATTCGAAGACGTCAGGCTTGGCGGCTACCGATTGGCGATAGGCGTGGATGGAGTCTTCCGTGCGGCGGAGACGGTTGTAGACGAATCCGAGATCGAACCAGGCCTGATAGTTTTTGGGATCGCGTTGGATAGCTTTTTTCAGTAACGATTCGGCAGTGGTGAAGTCGTTCGTTTGGATGGCTTCTTCGGCCTGGGCCAGTTCTGTGGGTTGGTCTTCGAGCGGGACTCTGATGGGTTCCTTGCGAGGACGAGTCGCGGGGTGGGTTTGCGACAGAGCACACGTGGCGATGAGTAGGAGAAGTGTGCTGGCGGCGCGGGTCATGCTTGGGCCGTCCCTCCGGGACTTGAGTCAACTACCTGCCGCGTCCCAGCGCTGCAGCGCTCGGCGAATCTTGGTTGCCCCTCCGGGGCTGGGTTGATCTGTTGGCGACGCATTTCTTTAGGACGGTCCACATTTTTCAGGACGACCCAGCGACCTACATTTTTTCCAGACGATCCGTCGACCTTCATTTGTCAGGACGATCCAGTGATCCGTTTGTTGCCATTCCGATTGCAGTTTCCGTTCAACATTTTTGCCAGGTATTGTCCGGTGTAGGAATTTTTTATTTCTGCGATGGCCTCTGGGGGGCCTACGCCCACGATGTTTCCTCCGCGTTCGCCGCCCTCGGGGCCCAGATCGATTACCCAATCGGCGGTCTTGATGACTTCCAGGTTGTGCTCGATCACGACGATGGATCCCCCTACATCTATCAGACGACGGAAGGCGGAAAGTAGTTTGCTGACGTCATCAAAATGCAGGCCGGTGGTGGGCTCGTCGAAGATGTAGAGCATGCGGCGCTTGCGCCTGGGGCCGTCGCCCTCGGACCGGCGCTGGGCTTCGCGGGGCGCGGGCTGCAAATGCGAGGCCAGCTTCATACGCTGGGCTTCTCCGCCAGAGAGCGTGGTCGCTGACTGACCCAGACGCAGATAGCCCAGGCCGACCTCGTCCAGCACGCGCAGTTTTTCCGTCAGCTTGGGCACCTCAGCGAAGAACTTCAGCGCTTCGCGGATGGTCAGACTCAGCACTTCGTGGATGTTCTTGCCTTTGTAGCGGATCTCGAGCACTTGCTGCTTATAGCGTGTGCCTTTGCACTCGTCACAGATTAGTTCAACGTCGGCAAGGAATTGCATCTCAACCGTGACGGTGCCGTCGCCCTGGCAGTTTTCGCAGCGTCCGCCGGGAACGTTGAAGGAGAAATGTCCGGCAGCGAAGCCGCGTTTCTTGGACTCAGGCAGCGAGGCGAACAGGTCGCGGATGATGTCGAAAGCCTTGATGTAGGTGACGGGATTGGAGCGTGGTGTGCGGCCGATGGGCGACTGATCGACGAGAACTACTTCGTCGAGGTACTGGTCGCCATCCACGTCATCCCACGTGACAGCAGTCGGGATGCTGCCGTTGGCCTGTCTCTTGGCGATTGCCAGCGCCTGATAGAGCACATCGTGCAGGAGCGTGGATTTTCCGGAGCCCGACACGCCGGTGATTGCGACCAGCATTCCGAGCGGAATTTCGAGGTTGATGCGTTTGAGATTATGCGCTCGCGCGCCGGCGATGCGAATTTTCTGCGGGCCGGGTGGACGGCGTGTGGTCGGAACCTGGATGTGCAGTTCGTCGGCAAGATAGCGCCCTGTCAGTGAGTGCGGGAGTTTCTTGATTTCCTCGTAAGTTCCCGCGCCGATTACCTTGCCTCCACTTTCACCCGCGCCAGGTCCGAGGTCGAGAATGTGGTCAGCCGCACGCATGATGTCGGGATCGTGCTCGACGACGAGGATGGTGTTTCCGAGATCGCGCAGGCCGTGCAGGATCTTGACGAGCCGCTCGGTGTCGCGGCTATGCAGGCCGATGGACGGCTCGTCCAGCACATAAAGTGTGCCGACCAGCCGCGAGCCGAGCGAGGTTGCGAGTTGAATCCGCTGGGCTTCGCCGCCGGAAAGTGTGGAGGCGAGACGATCGAGGTTCAGATATTCGAGACCGACGTCATTCAGGAAACGCAGGCGTTCCTGAATCTCGGTGAGCAGGATTTCGGCGATCGCGGCTTGTTGGGGCGAGAGCTTGATCTGATCGAAGAAGCGCGCGGCCTGTTCGACGGTCATGCTGCAAACCTGGCAGATGTCCTTGCCTTCGATCTTGACCTGACGAGCGTCCGGGCGCAGGCGCGTGCCACTGCAGGTCGAGCACAGGGAGTATCCGCGATAGCGGCTGAGAAAGACGCGGACGTGCAGCTTGTATTTCTTGCGTTCCAGATGCTGAAAAAAACCGCGCACGCCCGAGAAGCGGCCCTCGCCGTTGATAATCAATCTCTGATGCTCGGGGTCCAGCTCAAACCAGGACACGTCCAGAGGAATTTCAGCCTGGCGCGCGAAACGTTTTAGCTCGGTGAACAGCGGGCGATACTTTGGTTTGGTCCAGGGCTCGATCGCGCCCTCGTTCAGAGTCTTAGCTTTGTCGGGGATGACGAGGTCGAGATCGAAGTCGATGGTATTGCCGAAGCCCTGACAGCGGGGGCAGGCTCCGTAGGGATTATTGAATGAGAACAGGCGCGGCTCGGGTTCGTCATAACGGGTGCCGTCGTTCTTGCATTCGAAGCGCTGCGAGAAGCGAAGGCGCTGCGGCGCTTCGCCATCAGACGGAGCGGTTTCGAAGATGACTTCGGAAGCCTCGCGGTATCCGATTTCGACTGCGTCTACTATCCGCGCGCGGGAGTCGACGGAGACGGCGAGACGATCAACCAGGGCGAAAACCGATTGCGAGAAGTTGATGTCGAGGAGCGATTCCGGAGTCGAGAACTCGAAGACTTTTCCGTCTTGGAACAGGCGATTGAAGCCGCGTTTGCGGAGATCAAAGAGACGAGTCTTGATCGCTTCCGATGGTAGGTTGGATTCGGCGGCGGCCTTCTTCTTGCCACGACTTTTCTTGCGTGTTGGTTCTTCGGCTTGGGGAGCAATTGACTGGATTGGGAACAGCACGTTGAGCCGCGTGCCTTCGCTGAGGGCCAAGATACGGTCTGCAACTTCATCCACCGTGTCTTTCTTCACTTCCTGGCCGCATTGCAGACAGAAAGTCCGTCCGACGCGGGCGAACAAGAGCCGCAGGTAGTCGAAAATTTCGGTCGCGGTCGCGACGGTGGAGCGCGGGTTGCGGGTGGAGTTCTTCTGCTTGATGGCGACGGCCGGAGCGATGCCGTCAATCAGATCCGCATCAGGCTTCTCGATGCGCTCGAGAAACTGCCGCGCATAGGCCGAGAGGGACTCGACGTAGCGGCGCTGGCCTTCGGCGTAAATGGTGTCGAAAGCGAGCGACGACTTGCCGGAGCCGGAGACACCGGTGACGACCGTCAGCTGGTTATGCGGGATCTCAAAATCAATGTTTTTGAGGTTATGGACCCGGGCCCCGCGTACCACAATGCTTTCCGTGGACATCTTCCTCTGAGTAAGCTCCAGCCCGATCGGAGAACGCCAGGGCCCTCACAGACGGGTTCAGAAGCGGCAGTGAATCTTTCTATTATACGGGGTACGGGGCCGAAGGGGGAGTTCCAAAAGGAGCTTGGTTTGGCTTGACACGTAATTTCATCCTCCTCCACGCCTTGGAAGAACACGTGAAGAAAAAGTATTTCACTCATCGTGTTACGCGGAGTTTACGTGCGCCCGGAGAACCGCGACTAAGGGCGTTAACACGTTCTTAATAAACTCTTGCTACGATCGACTTGAGTCAGAACGCCTTTCGGAGGTGTTTTATGATCCCTATCTCCTCCGCCATCGTCGGCGGACTTGTCTGGTCGAAAACTTCTCACAAACGCGGTTACGAACTCAGATGCAACGGCGAAATTGTCGGTGCGTTGCAACGAAAGAGCTGTTGGTCATCGGAATTTCGCGCTGAGTCTGCTGATGGAAGTTGGAAATTCCGGCGTACCGGATGGTTCCACACAGGAACGGAAGTTGCAGATTCAAATTCCGATACCCGAATCGCCGTCTTCAAGCCCAACTGGAGCGGCGGTGGAATGCTGGAGTTCTCAGACGGTCTGAGATTTCGGATTACCCAGAAGGGTTTCTGGCGCCCAGTTTGGACGGTGCTGGCGGACAGGGGACAACCGATATTAAGCATTCGCCCGTGTGAGAGGACGGTGGAGTTAACGGGGGAGTTGCGCCTGTCGGAAGAGAAACTGAGTCTGCTGGCGATTTTCACCTGGCACATTATCCGGCAGACAGCAGAGGATGCCGCTGCGGCGGCAGGGGCGGTCGCAGTCACGTCGTGAGAACGCTTTCACTGGCGAAGGGTGCTGGTCATCACCGCGCCGCAAATGAGAATAGCGCGAGAATGTAGATCCAGAGCGCGGTCATGAAATGCCAGTACCAAGCGGTGATATCGACTACGATGCGGCGGGATTCGACGGGGCGTCCCAGCACAGCCGCGATATTCGCAAATGAGAGCGCTAAAATGCCCCCCGCCAGATGAATTCCGTGCATGGCGGTGAGGATGTAAATGAAAGAACTGCTGGTGCCGCCGAGGAGACGGAATCCGGAAGTGGAGAGCTGCCTCCAGGTAATAAGTTGACCGGCCAGGAACAGGAAGCCGAGGAATGTGGTCAGGCCGAGCCACGGGATCGAACGCTCATTGCCGAGCGAAACGCCGGGGATGGATTTAATCGGTGCGAGAGCTGCCTCGCGCGTGATGGCTCGCCGCGCCAGGTCGATGGTGACGCTGCTGAGAAGTAGAACGATGGTGTTGGCCAGAAGAACCGTCCAGGGAAGGCGAACCGGAATCCAGGTCTGGATGTAGGTATCGCCGTGCATCTCAAAGCCGACAAAGCCGCGCCTGACCAGGTAGACCACCGTAAAAGAAATAAACAGCATCAAGATGGGCGTCATGAAGACGGCCAGGGCCAGGCGGGCGTGGCGCAGGCGCTGGCCATAGTTGGGCATGCTGTCGCCGCTGCCTCGGTCGCCGCGGCCGTCATCGCCTCCACCGGTGTGCGGTGGTAGGACGCTACCGTTGTGGCCTGCGGGGCGGTGCGAAATCGGGGTTGATCGGGCCATGACGCTCAGTAGTGAAGATGATCAGTCGCCCAATAGAGTTTCCTACTCCAGCACCGTAGTAGATGATCTCACCTGGTTCCGGGCTTCGCAATCGCGATCAAACCACATTTCTCTGACGGGCATCGGAGATTTTGTTCGCGTCGCTGCAAGGACGAGGCGAGCTTACGGGAACTAAACTTGCGGAAACTAAAGAAGCTTAGGGATGTTTCCGGGTGGTAGGTGTAAAAAGCTTTCCCCGCAGCGCTATGTGCACTGCGGGAAAAGGGTTCGCCTGGGCGTCGGGTCAGTATCGTTTACTGGCCACCGCAGCCGGGCAAACGGAAGCTGCCGATCCGGGTCTGCCATGGCGCAGTGTTGACGCCTATGACCCCGTCGACTTGGTAATACTCGTTTACATACCAGAACGTACAGTCATCGCTGGGATCAACGTTCATCGACGTGTAATCGCCCCAACGGGAACTGGTCGTCAGCTGGACACCGGTTCCATCGATAATGGTGCCCTCGCCCAGAGTCATCTGGCCTGCCGCATCACCGGCAAGCCGTCCGGTGTAGCGGATTCCCGGACGGACATCCACTCCATTGACGACACTGTAGCCGAGGGCCATGTTGCCTTTGTGATCCATGGCGATGCTACCCATCCAGCGATGTACTCCGTCATTCGGAACATAGGTGCCCTGCTGGAAGACGGAGTATTGACCGTTGGTCCGCCGGACCTCGTACCAGCGCACGCCCGCCACGCCGGGGAGAGCCTCGACCGACTGGTTCGTCACCAGAGCTTCATAAGTGCCGAAGTTGCGGTAGGCCAGACGCCAGGTCGGGCGCTGCCGGTAGGACAGGATGTCGAGGAACCGGCTCCCATCAGTGACGCCGGGCTCGGGGAGGCAGTCTCGGGCGCTCGGAGGCTGGGAACCCGGGACCACGCCGCACGGGAAGATCGAGTCGAACGCCGCCACCGGAAGCGATCCGCTGAAAGCAATCGCAGCCACGGGGCTGGACTGCCACTTGATCGACAATTCCCAAACGTTCAGAGCGTCGGACGGAGCGCCGTATGGGCCCCCGTCATCCTGTGTCCCGATGACCGGGATGGATGCATCCGACTTCGGCTGGCTCTCGCCGTCAATGTCCGCCGGGAGCAGCCCGTCGCCTATCAGGTTGATCGGCACTACGGCCGAGTCGAGGAAGAAATGCACTGAGCGAGCATTCGGATTGCCCGCGATCATCTTGTTCTTTTCCAGCGCGTACACGCTGATGCCGTACCCGCCGTCGTTACCGAAGTCGCGTGAGGTCAGGACGTAGGATTTTCTCCACACGCTGTACTTGGGGTAGTCGGGAAAGAACGGGCCTGCGGAGAAAGCGTAGCGGAAGTAAGCACCGGTGGGATCGCCGGTCTGCGAAATCGCGACGCAATTATAGAAGATCGGCCCGCGGGTGGTGAATTGGCTTAAAAGCCACCGATCCTCGAGCTGATCGTACAGCACGACCGGGTCACCTGAGGGGTCGGTGCAGTCGGGAATCGAAAAGCCTTGCCACAGGGCGCCGGTATCAACCGGTCCGAGCAGCTTGTTGCCTTGCTTGTCGTACACGGCGAAGACCAGATTGATCATTTCGACATAATGGTTCGGGCCGACGTCGCCGACCGGATCAGGCGGGGCTACACGGAACCCAAACAGGTTGAAGTTGTCCTCGTTTGACACCCCTTCAAAAGTCAGCAACGGAGCAGGGATCGCAGGAGCCGCGCCCTGCAGCCGTCGGCTGGTTACCTGAAGGGCACCATCTCTAGAGTAGCCTTGGTCCTTGATGTCCGGACCGCGCTCCGGTCGTATTTCCTGGAGAAGAGATGAAGTCAAAGTTGATGGAGTGACTACAGATGGCATGGTGCGCAGTGGTGCAGATACGTCAAACGCTACTGCCTTTGTGAATTTTGCGGCTGGAGCTGGAAAGTTTTGTTGAGGGGAGACCTGTGCGATAGCAACCGTAAAGAGGCCGCTGAAGCTGACGATCGCAACAAGTATAAGAATCAGGGTGAGTATTTTCTTGACTTGCATTTGCAATTTCCTCCAAAAGGGATGGTTTGGATAACGTGGAGTCCTTGCCAGCGCAGGGGGAGATCTGTCTATCTAACTAGCGGGGATAGTACATCTGCTTGAATGCGGGTGTCTACGTAGTTGGGCGCTTAAAAGCAGAAAAAATGCGTGTGCAAACCGTTTCACTTTTGCTGCAGAAAGCGCGAAGAAGGCGGGCCGCTAGTCGGCCGCGACGGCTTTACGGTATTGCTCGATGTGGTCGCGAACTTCTTCTATGATCTTCTGATATTCGGGATCGTTGCGCCGGTTGTTGTAGTTTTGTCGCGTTGGAACCAGGGGTCGTTGTGGTTGCCAAGAGCGACGGCCCGGCGCAACCATGCTAAGGCTTGCTTCTTGTCTCCTAACATCGCGTAGACGCCGCCGATCCAGTAGGCCCCGTCTCCATCCACAAATTGTTCGGGTTTACGCTGGAACACGATTGGATCAATCTTGTCCCCGCTGTCCGCGCGAGGCATAGAGAAACGCTGCGAGGAGGGGAGGGGCTTCGTCACCGCTGCCGCGGCCCAGTTCGACGGCGCGACTGAGAGCCTTTTCCGCCTCGTCTGACTTGCCTTCGTAATAGAGGAATTCGCCAAGGTACGCCAGGGCTTTGAACTGATCGGGATTCGCGGCTAGAAGGCGTTTCATTTCCTCTTCGGATTCTTCCGGACGCCCCTGATAGAGATGCATGCGGGCGTGCATCCAGTGAATGCGGATGGTGGTGGGGTTCAGGTCGACACTGCGGTCATACGCATTTTCCGCCAGGTCTAACATTCCTGTGTAGTGATAGAGATATCCCAACAGATCCCAGGCGGTCTCGGAGTTGGGGCGATGGCCACTGCTTGCCGTAATGCTTTCGGAGCCTCGAGGTTATGGCCCTGTTCGGTGAGAGCTCCTCCCAGCGCGATGAGCGCATCGGCAGAGTTCGGTTTCAAGGCAACGGCACGGCGCGCAGCCTTCTCGCCGAGGGCGATGTTTTGTGCCGCGTTCTCGGATATGTTGGCGGCCTCCATAAAATACGGTGTGGAAAGCAGGGCACATGCTTCCGCGAAGTTAGGGTCTTTGGCGATGGCGTCTTGAGCTAATTGCTCGCCATGGCGAAGGCTTTCAGCTTGCGTACGCATGAAGTAGTCGTTGCGATAAAAACGTACCTGAAGGTAGAGGTTGTAGGCCTGAGGAGAAGATGTCAACGGCGCTTCTAGGGTTTGCTGTTCGTCGCCCGAAACCCGTACCTACAAGCCGTCGACGACCTTCTTCGCTACTTCGTCCTGAAATTTGAGCATGTCATCCGCATGCAGATCGTAGTGCTCGGCCCCAGCGAGCAGCTTTATTCTGATGGTCAATCAACTGCACAGAGACACGAATCACAGTGCCCGCCCGTTGATAGGTTCCATCAACCACGGAGTCGACTTGCAGTTCCTGCGCCGCTTGCGATGGGTCGGTTGGAGTCTTCACGTATTTCAGGACGGAACTGGTTGGCCGCACAGCCAGGTTTTGCAAAGCGGCCAGGCGCGTGATGATCGCGTCGGTCATGCCGATGCCCCAGGCTTCATCGGCAGTGGAACCCGACAGAGAGCGAAAGGGAAGAACGGCAACGGTACGGACTCCCGGCTTCGCGGGCGCAGCGGCGTGATCGTCCGAGTCGCCGTCGTGCTGGTGCGCGGCGGGAGTGCGGGTTTAGCCTACGTAAATCGCGGCGGCGATGATCACCGCCAAGGGGGTTGCGATCCCCACTTGACACCGGAGCTTCGCGAATCAAATGCGGGGCCGGCGGACGTAATCCGTCCGGACTCGGTGTCGCGCATCAGACGCTTCAGATCGGCGCGCATCTCGGAGGCGTGCTGATAGCGGACGTCTCGATCTTTCTCCAGCGCTTTGGCGATGATGCGCTGGAGGTCGCTAGACGTAGCGGGATTCAGGCGGACGGGCGGAATGGGCTCACGGTTCAGAAGGCTGTCAAATATTTCGGCGGTTCCGCTGCCGCGGAAGGGTACGACGCCGGTGACCATCTCGTAGAGCACGGCGCCGAATGAAAACAGGTCGGTGCGGGCGTCTAAGTCTTTGCCGCGTGCCTGCTCGGGCGACATATACGCGATGGTTCCGATGCTGGTACCGGGACTGGTCAGTTGTTCTCGCGAGAGGGTAGGAGAGGATTCGGTGCTGCCGGTCTGTGCGGTCTGTTTGGCGAGCCCGAAATCTAGGATCTTCACCTGGCCTGACTTGGTAATAAAGATATTGGCGGGCTTGATGTCGCGATGCACGATGCCCTTGGCATGGGCAGCGGCCAGACCCTCGGCAATCTGCACGGCAATAGCCAGCGCTTTATCAATCTCCATCGGGCGATTGTTAATCAAATGCTTGAGGGTCTCGCCTTCCAGAAATTCCATGCAGAGGAAGGGCTGGCGGTCGTGATCGTCGATCTCGAAGATCGTGCAGATGTGAGGATGATTGAGAGCCGAAGCCGCGCGCGCTTCCCTTTGAAACCGCTCCAGCGCCTGAGGATCGCTGGAGAGCTCCGGCGGCAGAAACTTGAGAGCGACGTGACGGCCGAGCTTGAGGTCTTCCGCCTCATAAACCACTCCCATGCCTCCGCCCCCAAGCATTTTCAGGATGCGGTAGTGAGAGATGGTCTGGCCGATCATGGAGTGCGGGAATGGTTATGGTAGGGCCTGGGTCAGGCGGAGTCAATGGAGGGCGGCGGTTTGCTTTGCGCATTCTTAGCGATCTTTGCGATCAAAAGCTTTTAACCGCAAAGATCGCAAAGGGCGCTAAGAAATGCTTGAAGTGTCAGCCGGCCCGGCGTAGTACCAGCGCCGAGTTCTTACTCCCGAACGCGATGCAGTTCGCAACGGCATGCTCGATGACAGCGCGTCGGCCGGATTGCGGGACATAATCGAGATCGCAGACTGGGTCGGGCGTTTCGAGGTTGATGGTCGGCGGAAGCTGGCCGGTTTGCATAGCGATGATGGTGGCAGCGACGCCGGCGGCGCCGCATGCGCCCTGGGGATGTCCGATTTGCGATTTCAGGGCTGACATCGGAACCTGGTGGGCGCGCTCTTCGCCGAGAGCGAGTTTCAAGGCCCGGGTTTCGATGCGGTCGTTGAGGTCGGTGGAAGTTCCGTGCAGGTTGACGTAGTGAATGTCCTGCGGGGTGACGCCGGCTTCCTGCATCGCAAGACCGATCGCGCGGGCCGGTTCTTCGCCGCATTCCTGCAGGCGGACTCGGTGAAACGCCTCACAGGTGGAACCATATCCCACGATTTCAGCCAGCATCTGCGCGCCGCGGGCTTTTGCGTGTTCGTACTCTTCCAGCACGAACATCCACGAACCCTCGGCGAGCACGAAGCCGTCGCGATCGACGGAGAATGGGCGCGAGCCCTTCTCGGGCGCGTGGTTCCATCGGCTGGTCATGATCTTCATCAGGATGAAGCCCTTCACGATGCCGAGCGCGATCGGTGAGTCGGCGCCGCCGCTGAGAACGCAGTCGGCCCGTCCGGATTGAATCTGCCGGGTGGCGTAGTTGAGCGCGTCGGTGGATGAGGTACATCCGGTCGTGACTACATGACTTGGTCCGCGGAGGCCGAAGCGGATGCTAAGGTCGCTGGCAAGCGTCCCCATGACGGTGGTGGGAACGCAATGGACGCTCATCTGACGCTGCTTGTCATGGAAGAACAACTCGTATTGCTGCTCGGTAAATTCTTGTGAGCCGCCGCCGGAGCCGATGATTATTCCAAAGCGGCGGAGTTCGTCGAGTGACAGGCGGGCTGGATCAACGCCAGAAGTCGCAAGGGCTTCGCTTGCAGCCGCGATTGCGAGCGGCAAGACGCGCGACACATGTCGTCGGTCTTTCTTGTCCATCCAGGCGAGCTCGTCGAAGCCGGTGACCTCGCCCGCGATCTGGACGTTGAGTTCGCTGGGATCGAAGCGGGTGATTCGGCGGACTCCGCTGCGGCCTTCGAGGACGGCGTCAGTAAAAGCCGCGCGGCCAATGCCATTCGGGCTGACGATGCCCATGCCGGTGATGACGACGCGTCGTTTGTTGTCCATGGATGTAGGTGAGATGTCGAGCGCAGTCGCGAGGTTACCAGAAAAGCGTTCCTCAACCAATTTTCAGAATGCGACCAGCAAAACAGACGAAGTGAACTGTAATTACACGCGATTGTGGCGCAAACGGTGTAAAATTTTGTAAAACCCTGCGATAACAATGGGTTGGCGCGTCTAAGCTATAAGGTGGGGTTGTCGCTTTTCTCATCTAACACAGTAGGGGAAGATGGAACGCAGTCTCTGGCAGAGACTGCGGAATACCATCCAGATCGGGGCTACACGTGGAATTCATCAGGCGTCATTGGATCATCGCCGCTCTTACGGCAGGCATTCTGCTGGCGGTTGGGCTGTTTGGCGCATTCTCCACCAGGGGCGATAACAAGTCGCAATATTTCACGGCGAAGGTCGAACATGGGGACATCCGTGAAGTCGTGGAGGCGACGGGCACGATCAACGCCGTCATCACGGTGCAGGTTGGCTCGCAGGTTTCAGGAACCATCGCGAAGCTCAACGCGGATTTCAACTCGCGCGTGAAGAAAGGTCAGATCGTCGCGCAGATTGATCCGGCGCTGTTCCAGGGCACGCTATTGCAGAACAAATCGGATCTGGCGAATGCGCAGGCTAATCTGACGGCCGCCCGGGCGAACCTGGAAAAAGCACAAGCTACCGCCAGCCAGGCCAAGGCCGACTACGAACGCAATAAGGCGCTGGCCGCGGAAGGCGTAGTTAGTCCGCAGCAACTAGACCTCGCCCGCGCCAACGCGGACACCGCCGTGGCCGGCGTTTCGGCTGCCGCGGCCCAGATCGTCCAGGCGCAAGCGCAGGTGAAACAGAAAGAAGCGGCCGTGGAAGTTGCACAGACGAATCTGGACTACACCACCATCCACGCTCCGATTGATGGCACGGTGATCGCGCGCAACGTGGATGTGGGTCAGACAGTAGCCGCATCGCTGCAGGCGCCCACTCTGTTCACGATTGCACAAGACCTCACGAAGATGCAGGTTTATGCAAATACCGACGAGTCCGACGTGGGTACAATCCGGCCCGGACAGATCGTTAGTTTCAAGGTCGATGCGTTCCCCAAAGACACCTTCAGCGGACGCGTGGATCAGATCCGCATGAATGCCACGGTGGTACAGAACGTGGTGACGTACAACACGGTGATCAATTTTGACAATCCGGACCTGAAGCTGTTTCCAGGCATGACGGCGTACGTCACGATTCCCGTGGCTTCAGCAACAAAAGTGTTGAAGATCCCGAACGGTTCTTTGCGTTTCAAGCCCGATATGAAAGCCGAGGAGATTCGCGCGATCTACACGAAGTATGGAATCGATGCCGGGAAAGCGATGCGCGCCGCTTCGGCAGATCAGTCAGGGGGCGGCGGGGCGGCGGGCAGGCAAGCGCGTGCCGGTGGGGAAGGGAATGCCGGCGGCGGAGGTGGACAGGGAAACACGCAGGCTCAGACGCGCGGGCCGCGCATGGACGTTGCCATCGTGTGGAAGTTGCGTCCGGACAAGACACTTGAACCGGTGCGGGTACGCACCGGCATTACTGACCACACCGTAACGGAAGTTGTCCAGGTACTGAATGGCCAGCTAAACGACGGCGACGACGTTATTACTGGTTCAATGGCTGCAAGCACGAATCGGCCGCCGACTATGGGCGGGCCGACGATGAGAAGGTAACAGGTCAGAGCGGAGCAAGCTCGTGGCTCGCTGCTGCGAGCTGCGAGCTTCGAGCCGCGAGCTGGAAACAGAATATGGCAACCATCACCCAACCGGGGCTGGATGCGGCCGCTCTGACGAGCGGAACGGACAGCATCATTCGTGTCGCCGAAGTTCACAAATATTACGAGCTAGGCGAGACGCGTGTACACGCGTTGCGAGGAGTGAGCGTAGAGGTCGGCCGCGGTGAGTTCGTCGCCATCATGGGCTCGAGCGGCAGTGGGAAATCCACATTTATGAACATTCTCGGCTGCCTCGATAAGCCGAGCTCCGGCCAGTACCACTTGGAAGGCATTGAAGTATCGAGTCTGGACAAAAAGCAATTGGCGGCCATTCGCAACCGGAAGATTGGATTTGTCTTTCAGGGATTCAACCTGCTTTCTCGTACGACGGCTCTGGAGAATGTCGAGCTCCCGACCCTTTATGCCAGCATCAGCCGCGAGGAAGGTGTGAAGCGAGCCAATGATGCGCTCGAACTGGTGGGATTGACGGATCGCAAACTGCACTATCCCTCCCAGCTTTCCGGCGGACAGCAGCAGCGGGTGGCGATTGCTCGCGCGCTGGTAAACCGGCCCGCGATCCTGCTGGCCGATGAGCCGACCGGCAATCTCGACAGCCGTACCTCCGTGGAGATTATCGACGTGCTGCAAAAGCTGAACGAGAAGGGGCTGACGATCGTGCTGGTCACGCACGAATCCGATATTGCCCGCTTTGCGCGGCGCATGATCGAGTTTCGAGACGGCCGGATCCGGCATGATAGTCCGGTTTCCGATCGACCGGTGGCATCCGAGATTCTCAAGAGCATGCCGAAGGTGGAGGACTGAGATGAATCTGGTTCAGATCCTTCGCATCGCGATGCGGGCGCTAGCGCGCAACAAGCTGCGCTCGGCGCTCACCATGCTAGGCATCATCATCGGGGTGGCGGCGGTGATTGCCATGGTCAGCGTGGGGCAGGGTGCGCAGCAGCAGGCGCAGGATCAGATTGCGGCGATGGGATCGAATGTGCTGTTCGTGGGGTCGGGGACGGTGTCCCGCGGCGGCATGAGTATGGGCTGGGGCGCCACCAAGTCGCTGGTCTATGACGATATGACCGCGATTCTTCACGAGTGTCCAGCCATAGTGGCTGCGGCGCCGGGAACGACCGCAACCGCGCAAGTGGTTTTTGGAAACGATAACTGGAACACGCGCATCACCGGCACCGAGCCACAGTTTTTCGACATCAAGGTGTGGACTTTTCAGGAGGGCGGTTCTTTTCTTCAGGCGGATGTGGAGTCCGCGAACAACGTGGCGGTGATCGGCGAAACGGTGCGCAAAAATCTTTTTGGCGCGACTGATCCACTGGGCCAGACTATCCGCGTCAACAATCTGCCGTTCAAAGTAGTGGGCGTTCTGGACCTTAAAGGGACATCGCCGATGGGCGACGATCAGGACGATACCATCGTGATGCCCGTGACCACAGTGCAGAAGAAGATGAACGGGCAGACGTGGTTGCGCTGGATTATGGTCTCCGCGGTCTCGCGCGAGGCTAGTTACCCTGCGCAGAAACAAATCACTGCAGTGCTGCGCGACCGGCACCGCATACGCGCCGGACAAGATGACGACTTCTATGTGCGCAATCTAGCCGACTTCGCGCAGCTGGCCGATGAACAGTCACGGCTGTTCACTGTTCTGCTGGCTTCGATTGCCAGCATTTCGCTGATCGTTGGCGGCATCGGGATCATGAACATCATGCTGGTGTCGGTGACCGAACGCACGCGCGAAATTGGCATCCGCATGGCCATCGGTGCGACCGAGGGCGACGTGCAGCAACAGTTCCTGATCGAGGCGATTGTGCTCAGCCTGATCGGGGGCGCGGTGGGGATTGGGCTGGGGCTGGGAGCGTCCTCAACGATCGCGAATACTCTCGGATGGCCGGTGCTGGTCTCGACTAAGGCGATCGTGGTCGCTGCAGTGTTTTCGGCGGCGATCGGAATCTTCTTCGGATTCTATCCTGCACGGAAGGCGGCGCGGCTGGATCCGATCGAGGCGCTGCGGTATGAGTGATTCAGGTCGGACACTCTTGTCCGGCGCCTTTGACTTCAGCTGCTACCGGAAACAATCAAGAGCAACAGCAACAACAACTGCGTCGGACAAGAGTGTCCGACCCACACAGCCTTGGTCTAGGGTTGTGGCGGCGGTTCCGGTTCGGCGCTACCGTCTGCGCGCGGATCGGACGCGCCAAAGTTCGTGCCAGTGGCGGAGTTGTGCAGCACCGCCTGACCGCGTCCCATTGCGCCGGAATATTCCTGCCGCACGACGATGTTGTGACCATTCTTGCGCAGTTCTTCCACCACATCGGGCTTGACTCGCGATTCGATCAGCAGGCGGCAGCCAATTGGTTCGGCGGTTCCGGCGATGGTAAATCGCGGAGCTTCCAGAGCGGCCTGAATATTCATTCCGTAATCTATAAAGTTGGAGACAAATTGGGCGTGAGCTAGCGGCTGATTCGAGCCGCCCATGATTCCGAATCCGATGTGAGTTTCGCCACGCTCCATGAATGCAGGAATGATGGTGTGAAACGGACGCTTGCGGGGCGCGAGCGCATTCGGATGATTAGAGTCGAGCGTGAACAGGCCGCCGCGATCCTGAAGGATGAACCCCATCCCGTTCACCGCGACGCCTGAACCGAAGGCATCGTAGAGACTTTGGATGAGCGAGGCGATGTTGCCGTCCTTGTCGACTACGGCCAGGTAAGTCGTGTCACCGCGGGCGGGACTGCCGCTGGAAGTCGTGCAACTTGCTTTGTCGGAACTGATGAGTGCGGCTCGTCCGGCGGCATAGTTTTTCGCGAGCAGTCCCTGGACCGGGACTTTGGCGAAGCGCGGGTCGGCGTTATAGCGATAGAGATCAGTGTAGGCAAGCTTCATCGCTTCGATCTTCTTGTGCAGTTCCGGCGGCCCCTGCGGGCCGGCTGGATCGGGCGTGAATGTTGCCATGATGTTCAGCATTTCCAGAGCGGCCATGCCTTGTCCGTTTGGAGGCAGTTCGTAAATCTTCCATCCGCGGTAGTCGATTGATATTGGGTCCACCCACTCCGAAGAAAAGTCGGCCAGGTCGTCGGCCTGCATCGTTCCGCCGAGAGCAGACGATGTTTTGACTATGGCCTGCGCAATTTCTCCGCGATAGAAGGCATCGCGGCCGTGGTCGGCAATCAGGCGAAGACTCCTGGCAAGATCGGGATTGGAGAATTGCTCGCCGATCTCGGGGACCTTGCCGTGCGGAAGAAAAACGCGAGCCGCCTCGGGAGTTTCCTTGAGCCGGTCCTGCGCACCTTCCCAGTAGCCATGAACGAGCTCCGGCACCGAGTAGCCTTGTTCGGCGTAAAAAATGGCCGACCTGAAAAGATCCTTCCAGGGAAGGCGTCCGAAACGCTGATGAGCCTTGCTCCATCCATCGACCGCGCCGGGGACGGTCACGCTGTGAATGCCCTCGTGAGGCATGGACGTGACGCCTTGCTTCTTGAGGAAGTCGATGGAAAGCTGGCGTGGCGCCCATCCGCTGGCATTCAGACCATAGAGCTTGCCGGTTTTGGCGTCCCAGTAGAGGAGGAAAAGGTCGCCGCCGATACCGTTCATCATCGGCTCAGTCACACCAAGGACAGCGTTCGCGGCAATGGCTCCGTCGATGGCGGACCCGCCGCGCCGGAGGACGTCCGCGCCTGCTTGTGAGGCGAGGTACTGGCTGGTGGCCGCGATGCCGCCGCTGGTTACGACCATGGAGCGGCCGTAGGAACGATCCTGGGCGCGAGCACCAACCGATAGAGACAGGGAAACTACTAAAAGGAGTACTGTTCGCCGCATCATGTCCTCACGCGTCAGAATTTGCAGTCGCTGGCGCCGGTCGGCGGCTAGTGCGCCAAGGAATTGTACGCGAGCAGGCGCATCCCCGACCCCACCAAACCTCGCCCCGGCGACGATCACTGCACCGTGACAGAGAAAGTCGACGTTTGGGTGATGCCCGGTGCAGTGGCGGTGACTGTGGCGGTATAGGTCCCAGGTGGAGTTCCGGGATCAGTATGTCCGGCCCCACCCCCACCGCCTCCGCCGCAACTCACAACGAGGGCGGTAAGCATCAAGAGCAGGATGGCAGACGCTAACTTGCGTCGTGAGCGAGGAATTGCGACGAAGAACAGGCCAGCGACCAGCGCAAATCCGAAGTAGCCTATCCGGACGGGACGTGTGCCCGCTACCTGATGCGGCCCCCTGGTGGTAATCGTGAGTTGGGTACTCGCCTGCACATTGGGAAAGATGTGCAGCGAAGTAGAAGGACAGGTGGCCTCGGTCATGTTGGCTGGGAGCGCGCAGCTGATCGCTACGTCTCCCACAAAACCGTTGGAAGGAGTCAAAATTACGGTGGCAAAACCGCTTTGTCCAGGAGCGCCGATCGTCACGTTCTGGATGGGGTCAATGCTGAATGTGGCGTCCGTGATGCCAATGTCCACCGAGTTTGACTGGGTGCTGGCATAGTTGGTATCGCCAAAGTACATGGCAAACGGGCTCTGGATGAATAGCGGCGTTAAGGTCACAACCGCCTGCATGGCAAGAAAGCCGTTGTTGTCGGTAATGGTCGTGTATGTGGGCTGCGACATCGTACCGGAGGCGTTGATGAAACTGATCTGACCCGTTGGTGCCACTGTCTTGCTCGATCCTCCCACGATGGCGGTCAATGTCAAGCTGTTGCCATACATGACGTTTTGGGGATTGGCGGTGAGGGTGAAATAGCCAGGGTTGTAGCGGACGTCGGTGTTGGCGGCAAAAGAAGTTGCGCTGGTGTAGTTGGTATCGCCGTTATAGGTGGCGGTGATGACGTGAGTCCCGGGAGTGTTGAAGGTCACGCTAAGGCTGGCGCTCAGGGACGCCGGACTGGGATAGTTCCCATTGAAGGGTGTTAGCTGGACCGTACCGGGCAAGACGTTTCCGTCCGCCAGAAACGTGACGGTACCGCTGGGAGCAAGACCATAGCTCTGGGTGAAGACGGTGGCGCCGATAGTGAAGGACTGTCCCACGATGGTAAACGGCGGCACTGAGGGGATGATCGATGTGACTGCGGGCGTAATCGTGATGGTCTGATTCGTGGTGCTTGCGTTGAAGCTGGTGTCACCGCTGTACTGCGCCTGGACGGTGTGATTACCAGCGTTCAAGTGAATTGCGTAATCTTCGAAATACCCCTGATTGTTCAGAGTGTAAGTTCCCGCGTCGAGTGGGTTGCCGTTGTCGGTCAACATGACAGAGCCCGTTGGGCAAGCTAACTGGCCAGGAGGAGAGTTGCAGGGGGCTCCTCCTGCATTGGTCACGTCGCCTCGCAAGAAATAGATAGAGCCGTAGGGCGCGTTGGTGACGTGGTTAAGACTCTGATTTACCAAGGTCGTTGTTGTCTGGCTGTTCTCCTTGGCAATTGTGACCTGGATTCCTGCCGAGTCACTAGCCCCAAAGATTCCATCACCGGTGTAGTGAGCGGTAACGGTGTAGGTGCCACCGGGGAGGAGCCTCGTGGTGCCGCTGGCCGCGCCATTGTTGAGAGCGAAGCTGTCGACGGCTAGGATCTGATTGCTCGGCTTGGCCATGAGTGCGACGGATCCGGTCGGTGTGCCCGAACCGGTTTTCGGCGCGACCGTGACGCTGACATTCACCGGCTGCCCATGTCCGAGGTTGACGGGCGACAGATTCGTCAACGTCGTCATACTCTGCGTGAAGGTGGCGGTGCTCCACTTGTTCACCAGGTTGGCGACATTAACCGAGCCGAGGCCGGTGGCCATGTCATAGCCTTTGTTGGTTGTCCAGGCCGGGGTCGTACCGTCGAGGGGGTCCACGAGAACGCCATAACCGCCGGGGGGAGCAGCACCGCAGGCCGGTGACCCCAAGGAACATGGCACGGAGTTGTTGCCTTTGGTGGTGTCATAAAAAATGCAGGTGTTGCTCGTCAGCTGCGCCTGGGTCAGGGCTGTCGAATCACAGCTTGCTCCCGGTTGCGCCGCCAACTTGTATAGAGCATAGTTCGCGTTCCCTTGGCGACCGCCGGTTTTCTGATTGACCAGAGCCATGATGCCTGCAAATGCCGGAGCGGAGGCGGAAGTACCTCCTATTCCCAAGAAGGCAAAGTTATTAGCTCCGATACTGCATGGAAAGCCCTGGAGCGCGTCGGCTTCGCAAAGGATGTAGAAGCTGCCGTTGAAGCCGTTGCTGGCGAATAGCGAAACGTCCGGGGTGTCGCGAACTCCATCCAGACGTACGCCGGTTCCGGTCTGCCACGTCGGTTTGCCGTACCCGCTTAAGCAGACGCCGGCATCATCCTGCACCGCACAATTGCTTGGGCCGCCGCTGCCACCGACAATGTTCAAGAAATCAAAGTTGCTTCCCACGCAACCGTTCACTCCGAATTCGATTCCAGCGCACGAGTCGTTCCAGGGAGTTTCCCGGATGTAAGACTTGGCGGATGCTCCCGTGCTGGCATTATTGGTGGCGTTCCAGTAGTTTGGAGCGTTCTGAGGCGTCTGGTCGAAGTCAGTCCCACCCACAGCCACGTTGTAAGGTGTCGACGCGAGGCCGCTCATGGCCAACCCGAACTGGGCGACCGAAGCGTTGTTGAAGTCATCGCAACCGGCTGAACCGCCGTCGCCTGAAGAGATCAAGACGGTAATGCCTTGCGCCGCCGCCTGCTGCCACAAGGCGTTGTAGAAGGCGTTGCCGGCGTTTCCCAGAAACAGTTCACAAAGGCCATAGCTCTCGCTCATGACTGGGGCAACGTTATTGTCCACGATGTAGAGCGCAGACAGGTCAATGCCGGCGGTGGTTTCGGTAGAGCCGGAAACGACGAAGTCGATGGTGGCATTCTTTGCTACGGCACCGGACCACGAGACATCGAGGACTGCTTCGGTCTCGTCAAACTGCAATCCAGGATCGGGGCCATTCAAGATGATATGAGGGTCACGGGCGGGCAGCCCGAAGATGCGGCGGAAGTCCCGGATGTCCTGGATGTTGATGTTGGACTCGCCAACGATGGCGACATGCTGACCTGTTCCATCCATGGACGCGGGAATGTTGTAGATCGTGGTGAAATCTCCAGGGCCGACGCCGTAAAAATTGATTCCTTGAAAATTGATGGTGACTAGCGGTAGAGGAGCGACCTTTTCCCGGTGATCAGGCGTGATGGGGCCGAGCACAGTGTGGTGCGGTTTCTTTGGGAAATTGTTCAGAGACAGCACACCCTGGACCACGGGCACCAGCGCGGATGGAATCGAAGGGCTACTCACGTTGGCCCAGTGTTCCTGTCCTGCGTCCACGTACTTGTGAATCCCGGTACCGAAGGCCTGTTTCACCAGCCCTGCGGTGCCTGAGAACTCAATCACTGTGCGCCCGTTACTGATGCTGGTCACTTCGAATCCAGTGACCTTCAGCCAGTTGGTCACGGCTGCGACGTCGGAGTCGGCGGGACCGAAGCCGGCTCCGAATTCTTCCGGCGTCAACCACTGGTGATAGCTGGGCGAGTTCTTGTCCTGCTGGTTGTCAATTAGGGCGCGCAACGCGGTCTCCTGTTCCGGACTCCGCTTTAACACTAACAACATGCGTTTGAGCGGCAGATCGGCTGGGGCTTCTCCGCGATCGAACTCTGCGCGCGCCAGGGGATGAACGTTCCCGGGCAGCGAGGTGCGGACTGCGTCGTCGACGGCTTGTGTAACCAGCACTGGGGCGGATTGCTGGGCAGGAAGTGGGCTTGCTACGGCAAGAACCAATGTCACCAGGGCGATCGCGCGCAGAACAGCGCAGATAGGAAACCAGGTCCGCATGACACCTCCGGCCAGGGATCGGGATGGATCCCGTGAAATACGGTTTCGGATCACACTCTTAGCAGGGGGAAGTCCTACGAAGAGAAACTCACGAACTTTGGATACTGCCCTGATTAGGGGACTTCGTCAAGAGCAAGTAACCAGAAAGAGTGTTTACCATCTGGTATTCCGGGGAGTGGGAGAATCGGCTAGACTTAGTGAGGAACTAGTTTGACCCGGATGCGAAAGTGGCGAAATTGGCAGACGCACCAGACTTAGGATCTGGCGGGGCAACCCATGGGGGTTCGAGTCCCCCCTTTCGCACCAACTGTTTGCAGATCAATACGAGGTCGACGATCCCTGCCGGTTCCCACCTTATGTACTCTCCTGCGCTGAATCCTGGGTTTTCAGATTTGGCCAGCAAACCTGCTCCCCTCGGAATATTGAGTCTCTTTACGGATTCCTTATGACCCTTCTGGTCAACTGGAATCAGTACGGTTTGAGGTCAATCTTTCGGGACGGAGCCGGATTTTGTCATGTTGGTTCTGGCTGTACGCATACTGGAAACGATGTTTGTTGTCGGGGCAATTGGGTGCGTTGTAGTTCTGGCGTTGACCGCCATAGAGGACATCCGGACACTGTTTGGACTCGACGAAAAGGAATACTCGGATGCGGGGACGACGGGTCGATCTCCGGTCACTGGGTCGGGTTTCGCGGAAACTTCAGGTATGGCAGACGCACGCCGTCGATAATCACCTGATCGGCGCGGATGTTGTCAGGCGCTTCGAATCCTTTCGCGCCGCCGTTGGTAACGAAATCGTCCTGATCGACGCCGTCGCCACTTACTCCCAAACCACCCACTAACACTCCATTCTTATAAAGCGGCACGCTTCCGGGGAAAAAGACGATTCCGTTTTGGTCGGGATTCACCGCCTGCGAACCTTGGGTACATGGGTGGGCGATGTCAAACGTGTAGAGATTGAAAAATGGGCCCAGACCGGAGCCGTCAATGCCAGGCGGGAAAAAGGGCTGGGTGCCGAAGCTGATGGTGCGGTTGGTTACAGCCGTGCCCGCGGGAACTCCAGGTAAGTCGGGGGTTCCTGTGGGATTGCTGAAATAGATCACATTTCGGGCCTTGGCAACGGCGACGTCGATGCTGAAGACAGTGGCATCCGGCATACGGTGTAAGCCGAGGACGTTGCCATCCAGGTCCGCGACGGCGATCGTCATCTTCGTGCGTGAGCTTGGGGGCAGACGGATCACAGCTCGCGTGATCTCCGCGGTGCTCACCGCCTGGCTGATAACGTTCGCTACGTCGCCTTGAGTCAGACCAGATACTCCGGCTGTTGGTGCTACCAGATCGCCTTCCGGTGGCAGCGTGCCATTCATCGGTGCGATCACGTACGTGCCGGCCACGGTTCCGGGACCGATACCATTCGGGGGAGTGGTCTGGTTCACGAAAGGCAAGGCGATACCGCCGATGATGACGACTCCCGGAGGGGGCAGCTGCGATGGATCCGGAAGCAGGCCAGACTGAGACGCGCCGGAAAATGCCGCGAACTCCGCCACGTCGAGTGACGTGCTTACTACTCCTACTCCTCCGACTGCGTAGCCGTTCTTGAAAAGTGGAACTCCTCCGGGATTCGGGGGTGCAGGGGGATCGCTGTCGATGTTGTCAGCCTTGCCGGTTATGATGCCCAGCCCCAAACTTGAGCCGTCGATCGAACGGGCTGGATCGATGTTTTTTCCGGGCAGGAAACTAGCGTTCAGCGGACAGCCTCGATTCGTGTTTTCGATGCCATACAAGTCGCCATTGGGAGCGTTCCTGACACCCGGCGGAAAGTGGATCCCACTGATGAAGCGCACAGTGCGACTCGAGAGTGGAGCCTGGTTATTGCTGAAAAAGGCGGCCGTGCGTGCCAGCGCGACGGCCAGCTCCTTGCTGTCGACTGCCACTCCGAAGTTGCCGGTGGAGGTTACCGGTGGTCCGGCGTTTTGAAACACTGCCAGAATCTTTCCTGCCCGGTCGGCCACCGCGATCACCAGGGGGGCGTCCAGCGACTTAGCAGCATTTTCGACGACTTGCTGCACGTCGGCGGCAGTAAGAGGAGCGGGAGGGGGCGGCGGAGGAGGATTGGCGGGCGCGTGGTCGACGCTGCCACACGACACCCACAAAGTTGCAAACAGCAGCAGAAACAGAATGCCGAAGACAACCAGTGCGGATTGACCCCAACGGCAGTGGCTCATTCCACCTCAAACGCTCGCCTGCGGGACGCGCTCGCCAGCGAAGAACCTGGAAAACTCCTGTCTAACGCAATGTTAATACGGCGCGCGGGCGGAAACGAGGGGGCTGGTACTTTCGTGTAACCACGGTTGACACCCCAGGAGAGTCGTAACGTTGACATTCCGTTCCCCTATGAAACAATTCGCTTATCCTCCACGAAAAGATACTTAGAAGAACGGGAAGGGGACTGGCTTGACTTCATTCAAAAGTGTTATCGCTGGAATGTTGTGCCTCTTGATATCGCCACTGCCTGCGCTATGCGCGCCACCAGCGGGAGGGCAAATTGCGGGTCAGATTAGCGCTTTGATTCCCTCGGCCACGCGCAATGCCCAACCTGCCAAGGTGAAAGACGATCTGTCATGGAATGATCTGCTCAAAACCGAGCAGAAGGGACGTCTGCGCGCTGGCTTGACCGACGGGTCCGTTCTCAGCTTGGGCTCGAATAGTGAATTGCGGGTGGTGCAGCATGATGCCGCTTCCCAACAGACCTCGCTGGAAATGAATTTTGGGAAGGTACGGAGCAAGGTCGTCAAGGTCACGCAGCCGAGCGGCAAGTTCGAGATGAAGACGGCCAACGCTGTCATTGGGGTTATCGGCACGGATTTCTTTGTGGGCTACGAGAACAATAAGACTACGGTCATCTGCTATACCGGGAAGGTTTCGGTTACGCCGATCGGCAATGCGAAGATTGTCAAAGATTCCGGCGAATCAACACAGGATCAGATCATGGTCAATGCCGGGCAGATGGTCGTGATCAGCTCGGAGATTCCTCCGGCGGGCTTCCAGCCTCAGACCACACCAGCCGATGTGCAGCGAGCCAGTGCGGAAGATACGTCCGTGTCCGATGCGCCGGCTCCGGTTCGGCATGCGCATCTGGTGCGCGACATTATCATTGCAGTGGGAGTGGCAGCTGCCGGATGGGCGGTCGCGGTGACGCAATTAAATACGAGTACGCCGGCTCCCAGACCGCAGGGATGCCCTAATCCAAATAATCCCAAGTGCGGATAAGCATTTGCTGCATCACCTGGAATCGCGATGGTTATGACGCTGCGCGAACAAAGGTGGTCCCGCTGGTCGAGGTGGCTGGGTAGAGTCTCCGCTCGTCAGGTTGACCTCGCTCTTGCCGTGGTCGTTACCCTTGCCGGTCTGGCGCTGTTTGCCTTTGCAGGGATAGGCGGCAGCACTCGAGCGGGCTTTCTCTTCCTGCAAAACATTGAGCAGCGCACTCTAGATATGCGCTTTGCCGCGCGCGGAGAGCGGCCCCACGACGGACGGATCGTAATCGTCGGCATCGACGAAAAGACCCTTCAGAACGTCGGTGCGTTTCCCTTGCCGCGCACTTCGTACGCCATGCTCGTAAACCGGTTGAGCGCTGGCGAGGCTAGCGTGATTGCGTTCGACGCCACTTTCCCGACACCAGAGAACAATTCCGCCTCGCAGGCGCTGCATCAGTTGCAGCGCGAACTAGGCCCTTCGGCTCCAGCCAGTGTCACAGCCAAGATCAAACAACTCGAAGCTGCTGGCGATCACGATGCCATCTTTGCCGATGCGCTGCAACAGTCCGGCCGGGTTGTGCTTGGGCACTTATTTCTAGAGCCGGAGCGTGCCCAAGCCGCCGACGCGAAACGGGCAGAGGAATACTTCAATATCGTCTGGGCCAAGGCATTTCCCCAGGTGCTGAAAGTCAAGTCGAAGGGTGGCGATTTTGATTTGGGGCACGCCTGGCAGGAGAATGGCGGAAACGTTTATCCGGGCGCGGAAGCAAACTTGGCATCCCTGGCTGAGGCGGCAGCGTCCTATGGTTTCTTTAACATCAACCCTGATCCCGACGGCACTCTGCGTAGGGGCCTGCTGATCGTTCGCTATCAGGATCAGGATTTCTTTCCTTCGCTCGCCATGCAGGTAATTCGGGAATACGAGAAGATTCCAGACCAGGAGATCGCAGCCTATATCTCGGAAGACGGGCTGGAGCGTATCCAGTTCGGCCGCCACAACCTGCGACCCTGGCACAATGGCAGCGTCCTGATCAACTACCTCGGGCCGTACCACACTTACCAGCACTATTCGATGTGGGATGTTCTTAGTGGCGCTGTGCCAGCGGACACATTCAAAGACAAAATTGTGCTGGTGGGCGGCACCGCCCTAGCGATCGGCGATTTGCGCAGCACGCCGTTTCATGGCGGCTACATGGGCGTCGAGGTACACGCCAACATCGTCGACAACCTTCTTCACAGCGATGAGAAGGGACGCAGTTTCCTCACGCGCGGCCTCTACGAGGAAATGATCGATACCGGATTCATCCTGCTGTTTGGACTGGTCTTCGGATTCTGGTTCAGCCGTATCAAGCCTCTGTACTCCACCATTTCTGTGTTTCTCACCCTCGGTGCATTCGCATGGTTCATCTACTTCAGCTTCGCGCACTGGGGACTCTGGCTGAGCTGCGTGATTCCGGCGGGCACGCTGGTGGTCAACTACGCGGTAATCACCAGCTTCCGGATGATTTTTGAGGAGGGCGAGAAACGGAAAATTCGCAAGACGTTCTCGCAGTATCTTTCGCCCGGGGTGATCGCGTTGATCGAGAAGGATCCGCAGAAATACATCCGGCCCGGCGGGGAAACCAAAGATCTCACGGTGATGTTCAGTGACATCCGCGGGTTCACTACGCTTTCGGAAGGACTCACGGCCGATGAGCTCGTGCTCCTGCTGAATGAATATCTGGGCGAGATGACCGAGGTGATTTTTCAGAACCTGGGCACGCTCGACAAATATATCGGCGACGCCATCATGGCGTTCTGGGGATCGCCCTACCCTCAGGACGATCACGCGTACCGCGCTTGCACCTGCGCTTTGCAGATGATCCAAGGCCTGGACAAACTCAACGCCAAGTGGAAAAGGGAAGGTCGAAAACAGATCATGATCGGAGTCGGTTTGAACACCGGTCCGGTCAATGTGGGCAACATGGGTTCGGCCAAGCGATTGGCGTGGACAGTGATGGGTGACAACGTCAACCTCGCTTCCCGCCTGGAGGGGATCACCAAGGAATATCGCGGCCGCATCGTGATCAGCGAGGGAACATACCGGCAAATCGCGGACAAGTTTGTCTGCCGCGACTTGGACAAGATTCGCGTCAAGGGCAAACACCAACCCGTGACGATCTACGAACTGCTGGACTTCGCCGAAAACAAACGTAAATACGAGCCACTGCTGTCCCGCTTCAACCATGCGATGGAAGCGTATCGCCAACAGGACTGGCAGGAGGCGGCCAGCCGGCTGGGCGAAATGCTTACCCACTTTCCGGACGATGGGCCTACACAGATCTTCATGGATCGGGTGTTGGAGTTCATGCAGAACGCGCCCGAGGCGGATTGGGATGGGGTTTACGTGATGAAGACGAAGTAGGTGCCGGCCCTACGTTCCCAATACATATCCTGCTACCCTCTATAATCCAACGCAGGATCGTGTGCCCGAACCTACCATCTTTATCGTCGGCGTGTACAAACCTGATATTCCGAGGACCGTGTATAGGGAATAGTGGAAAGTGACTGGTTCCGACAAGCTAACCCGACAACATTTCGAAAGGCCAGTGTTGATTGAGGCTGTTGAAACCAACGAGGTCGGTTTCTCGGACGTACCATGCAGTCAATTGATTTCGCTTAATGGAGTGGGTATAAGCAAAACTATCGCCCTAAAAATGCGCATGGTCGACAAGGGACGAGTGAGATGGCGATGGGCGGCGTGTCTTACAATCGCCTGCATCGGTTCAGCCTCAGCCCAGAACACGGTGGTGGGCAAGTACAACGGCCCGGGCGGATGCGCCTCCAGCAGCTGTCATGGAAGCATCCAGGCGAAACAGATCACCCGCGTTGCCCAGAACGAATACAGCATCTGGGCCGGGCAAGACAAACACGCACGCGCCTACCAGGTACTTTCCAATGACGTTTCCGTTCGCATCGGAAAAATTCTGAACCTGAAGTCACCTCCTAACCAAAACCAGAAATGCCTGGCGTGCCATGCGCTGTCTGTTCCCGCCGAGATGCGCGCGCAGAGCTTCGACATCAGCGACGGCGTGAGCTGCGAGCATTGCCACGGTCCAGCGGCCGGCTGGCTGGGAGCACACACGGTTAAAGAGTGGGAGACACGGACCGGAGACCAGAAGGCTCAACTCGGCATGCGCGATCTGCGCGACGTGGTTGTGCGCAGTCATACGTGTCTCAACTGTCACGTGGGAACCGAAGAGAAGTCAGTCGACCACCAGATGATTGCG
>JBKPCG010000087.1:0-9537 GCA_046727255.1 Acidobacteriota bacterium
CTGTTCTGTAGATCGCTGGTAAATTTCCGGGGATAAGTGTAGAGTTATGCCCCGGTTAAATGATCGCGCTACACTCCCCATGTTTGCCCGATCAACCGCTTTCGCGGTCTAGCAAGATTGCACCCAGGAAAAGGAGAACACCATGGCGACTTTTGACGTCTGTTCGACAGTAAACACTATCCAAGGCGGAAGCTTTACGTGGAACAACCCGTACACCCAGCAGGTCAAGGTGCAGGCGGCCCCGGGCACCACTTGGCCGCTGCCGCAGTCGTCGTACACCATCAACGGAAACAACGGCCAGCAGGCGATCACACTGCCCAGCGCTAGCGGGGCCGGTACGTACCAAATCAGCGTCACCTACACGAGCGCAGGAGGGGGAACTCCTTGCCAGGGTACTGGCGCCAATCCGAGAATCGTGGTGAGTCCGGCCATGCAGAAAGCTGGATAGGGCGGGACGGTGGCTCGAAAATCGCTCCGGCCGGCGCCGTAATCTGAACTTCCATTTGCCGCTGCCCTCGCCCTTGTGCCATGCTGTCGGGCGGTGCCGCCGGCATGGAAACCGGCGCCCGTAAATTCTCAGCGGAGGTCCCGATGCGGACAAGAATTCTACTGACGCTAATCATTCTGTGCTCTTCCGCAGTGTGGGCCGCGGACAAGATTGTGCCGCCCAATATCAAAACCGGCCTCTGGGAGATCACTGAAACTCACAACATGTCCGGCATGCCGCCCATGCCGACGATTCCTCCCGAAGCGCTGGCCGAGATGACTCCCGAACAGCGTGCTCAGGTGGAAGCGCAGATGAAAGGGAGCATGGGCGGCGGACAAAAACCCACCACCCGGAAATACTGCGTGACCAAAGAAAAGCTCGAGAAGGATTCGGTTTTTGGAGACGACCGCAAGGAATGCACTCGCACCGTGTTGAGCTCCTCCAGCGCCACCACCGAGGTGAAAATCCAATGCAAGGAAAAGGAGATGACCTCCGAGGGCACTTTCAAATTTGTGGCCCTCACCCCGGAAAGCGTCAAGGGTACGGCCCGAATGGTGATGACCGGTGAAGGCCGCACCATGAACATGAACCTCGACTTCCTCTCCAAGTATCTCGGCCCTGCTTGCGGTGATGTCAAGTAAGCATTGTTTGACGTTGTTTTGAAGGGGCGCGGTTCGGCCCGTGCCGTAAAGTTTGCGCTCGCGACCCAACCGCGAAAGCAGAACCCGCCCCTCGCCGGCCAGGCCTATTTCAGGCCCACTCCGTACAGATAATCGTAAGGGTTGCTGGGACCGGCCGGCAACATCCCGGAGAACGAAGCGAACAGGATGGCATGATCCATAAAAGCGACGAAAACGTCCTGCTGCGAATTCGCCGTAGTCACGCGGAACGTGAAAAGCCCGTAGCAGGGATCGGTCAATTCGTTCGGGCCGTACAGATACGCAACGTCGGCCACTGGCGTCAGCGTTGTCTGCACCAGAGTTTTCCCCCGCGTTGCCCGGGACCGTGATCTGGGCATTGGCGCCGATCATAATTGTCGCGTTTCCCAGACTCGGCGTACCCGTTTCAACATTGCCCCTGACCCGTTTGCACGCCGGTTTTCTGATAGTAAATGGCCTTGTAGGCCCCAGCGACCGCCGGATCGAACGTCTTGCTGGCAGCCTTCTCTAGTCCGATGATCGCGCCATTGTTTGTGTCGACCGCGAAGACGCCGCCCGGAGTTCCGAACACATAGTCTGAACCACCACCACTGTCGTCGGGCAAGGTCATGAACGCGCCCGACGGATCCGTTACAAAGCTGCTTGCGCTGAAACTTCCGCCGCCAAATGACGAATGCCCACTTGAGTCGCCAAAGGGTGAGTAGTGGCTGATGCTGACGTTCCCCTGGGCATCCATGTTTGCCGACCCGACTTCCATTCCGCCCGCGGCGGTCCGAAACTGCATGTAGTTGAAATTCTGGTTCGCCCAGGTCGTCGGCAAATGTTTCCGCCCTTGGCGACCGCCGTAATCAACGCGGGCATGTCATGCGTCGGACCAGCTTTCGCCGCCTGCACGATCATGCCGAATTCGGAACCTCGTACGCCGCCACCAGCACGCCCTGCGGATCCTGCAGCGTGTAAGTGCCGTCAACGTTGACGATATAGGGAATAGTTCCCGTATCGCCATTAGAGACGTTGGTGTAAGCCAGCGTATGCGCGGCGGGGTCGAGCGTGATACTCAGGAAGTCGCCCACCGAAGCAGTCGCACTGTAAGCGCGCGGAGAATTCCCGCGAGTGGAGGTTGAACCGCAGCCCAAAAACAACAATAGACCCGTAAGCAGAACGGCCTGAAATCTCATGAGGGATCTCGCTGCTTGTATCGGCAAGGCCTACAAAAAACTTCAGCGTCCCGGACTGTAACGTGTGGAGGTAACCAGGTTACTGCCGGTAACTGCTGCTGCTAAAGCGGTTCGCCGTCTTCTGCGGAATCCGCAGCAGTTTCTTCATTGCGTCGAACTACACAATCGTGCTGCGCGAACTGAAGGCTAAGATTCTGCTGCGCGTCAGCAACTCTCTTCAGTGCTGTCACTGGAACAGTGAACTGACAATCGCATGAAGTACATATTCCGATCGCGGGAGTCGTCCCGATCCACTTGAGTACTCGCAGATTTCGCTTGGACATCGGCCTTTGCTCCCAACCCCGCTAGCGCGGCCAGAGCCACCCAAAAGTGCCAGCGGTCAGCAGGCCATAGACGAGTCCGTCGATGACCTCCTTAATTGTTGCCGACCAGGTCTGACCCTTCCAGATCCCGTTGGTCAGGTTTCCGAGACCATAAGCGAGAAACGCAGCCGTCCCCACAACGCGAAACACGGTCAGATAGTGCGTTCGCGGCGCTAGCGTGTGTGCGGCGAGGTACGCAACAAAGAATCCGACCAGCAGACAAAAGACGAACCACTGGATCAGGAACTTCGGCATGGCAGGCGGGCCGTTCGGGAGTATGTTCAGGAACCCGACAGGTCCCTGCTTGTACTTTTCGATAAGAGCCGGCGACTTCATGTCCTTGTGGGTGCAGAAGGGGAAAACATAGAGACCCCTTTTCAGACCGGCGGGGCGCAGCGCGGCGAGGATTTTGTCCTCGTCGGGGAGCTGGCGATAGTCGCTTTGATGGTACTTCAGTAGCATGTGCATGATCGAGCTGGCAACAAAGACGATGACCGCCGATAGCAGAATCGGCAGCCAAAGAGCAGCGAGAGGTACCATGTGCAGCCTCCGTCCTGTGCAAGTTACGACTGCAAACAAATCGCAGGCGAGGCTATGCTAGTCACCGGCCCGGAGTCAAGACCCACGAATGAGACCCACGAATGAGGCAAGTCCGCTGGAGCGCAAGGGCGTTACAGACATCACACGGCGGACGGAAAAATCAGCGCTATCGGGATAGCCACTGAAAAGAAGACCACCAAGAACATGAGAGTCCCGAGTAAGGCCCATCCCAGCGCTTTCCATCCGTTTGAGGGTTCCAGGTCGGGGTGAGCGGTTTGCCAGTCTGTGAACTCCCGGTCCTGAAGGCCGGGAAAGATCAAATAGAAGCCGAGTTCCGAACCTAGGCCGATGATTCTTGCGAGAAAGGCCGGCGTCAGCATGATCACGACCGCCAGGATGGCGGCTGCCAGGAGAGTCCAAAGGAAAATACGCTTGGCCCTCAACGGATGCCCCATACGCCGCAAGCTGATGACCGACACAATAGCACCCGCGATCGGACCGAGAAAGAACGCGACCCGACCTGCTACTTGTGGCCGGAAGGGAGCCTTTAGCATCTCCGCCGGGAGCGTGGGCCCCGATCGAGTAGTCCCTGCCGGGTTCAATCGCGATGGGATCGATGAAGCGCCTCCGTTGGTGGTCGAGAAAGTAACAGGAAGTGAGCGGGACCGCAACTCTTTGGTTGGTGGGTCCCGGTGGTAAGGACGCTCAAATGGACTGAGGCTGGCTTAGGTCCTCACTGCCACTGCGGAGCCGGGTATACATGATCCCAAATTCCGCGAGAAAGAAGATCATCCAGTGGCCCAAGAACCAACGGATCACATGTGGTGATGGGCCCCCGTTTACTATTCCGCTATAGCCCGGTTCCTTAAGGAGAAGCAGAACGAAACAAAGGGCGAAGTTGAAAATCGTATAGTAGAAGAACAGATACGCCGGAATGCGCAGCCATTCCGGCCAACCTTTCACGATTACATCAAGGGATTGGCACCGCCCTTGCCGATTGGCTGCCTTGGCCGCTGGAAAGAACAGGAGAATGGAGGCCGCGTGCAGGCCGAAGAACCCGGGGTGGCCTACAAGCGCGATTCCGGCGGTGGCCGAGACATGCACGAGCAGGCTCACAATGAACGCGCATGTGGTTAGGATCATCAGCGTTGGGAATAGCGAACGCTCCCAGGATTCGAGCGGTTGATGGCTTATGGAAGCCGGGTTGGGCAGGACCGTACTACCTTCCACAATCGCTTCCAATTCGGAATCCCAAAGTACCGACTTTCCGGGCTTGGTGGGATTGTAGCGAACCGGAATGGTCTTCTCTCGTAACGCCTCAGCCCATGTTTGGGCTTCCACCTCGTCGGAGAAATCCTTCTGAAACTCTCCGCCGTCAGCGTAGCGCTCTCCGGGCGTATTGTAGGAATGCAAGAGCGTAAGGTGAAAGTTGTCGTTCTTCCCGCTAACCTCGGCGAGCGTGCAGGTCCCATAGACGGTGGGCCAGTGCTGACTCAGGCGATGGAGATAGGCGTGCCACGCTGCCTTTACTCCAGCAACGAGAATCGCCACGGTCGCGATCGGGTCGATGCGAATGCCGTGAAAAGTTATGCTCACGGATGCCATACTGCGCCAGAGTCTGACACGAATGTTGGCAAAACAAAAGCCCTGCCTCCCGGCAGGGCTTCAGTTCAAACTAACAGCTATGTTGCGGAGAGCTCTGCGGCACGGCTAAAGCCGTGCCCTCCCGCGGTCCTCTTAGTACATGTCTCCCATGCCGCCGCCGTGACCGCCACCACCCATCGGAGCGCCCTTCTTCTCTTCCGGGATCTCCGCAACGAGTGCTTCGGTAGTCAGCATGAGTGACGCAATGGAGCCGGCGTTGGTCAGAGCGGTGCGCACGACCTTGGTCGGATCGAGCACGCCCGCCTTAACCAGGTCTTCGTAGTCGCCGGTCAGAGCGTTGTAGCCGAAGTTGTTGTCCTTGGAGTCGTTAACTTTGCCCAGGACAATCGCACCCTCTTCGCCGGCATTCTCGGCGATCTGGCGCAGCGGCTCGGTGATGGCTTTCTTCACAATGTTCACACCGATCTGCTCATCACCTTCCAACTTCAGCTTGTCGAGCGCCGTGACGCAACGAGCCAGGGCCACGCCTCCGCCGGGGACAATACCTTCCTCGACGGCCGCGCGGGTAGCATGCATCGCGTCTTCGACACGGGCTTTCTTTTCCTTCATTTCAGTTTCGGTGGCGGCGCCGACTTTGATTACGGCCACGCCTCCGACCAGCTTCGCCAACCGCTCCTGCAACTTCTCGCGATCGTAGTCGCTGGTGGTCTTGTCGATCTGGCTGCGAATTTCTTTCACGCGGCCCTGCACGTCGCCCGGCTTGCCCTTACCTTCGACGATGGTGGTGTTGTCCTTGTCAATGGTAATTTTCTTGGCCTGGCCGAGATCGCTGATCTGAACGTTCTCCAACTTGATGCCCAGATCTTCCGTGATGGCCTTGCCGCCCGTAAGAGTAGCGATGTCCTGCAACATAGCCTTGCGACGATCGCCGAAGCCAGGAGCCTTAACGGCCGCTACTTGCAACGTGCCACGCAGCTTGTTGACGACGAGAGTAGCGAGCGCTTCGCCTTCCACGTCCTCGGCGATGATGAGCAGCGGCTTGCCGCTCTTCGCGATCTGCTCGAGCAGCGGGAGCAGGTCCTTCATCGAGCTGATTTTCTTTTCGTTGATCAGGATGTAAGCATTCTCGAGCGAAACTTCCATCCGCTCAGGATCAGTCACAAAGTAAGGAGAGAGATAGCCGCGGTCAAACTGCATGCCTTCGACCACGTCCAGCTGAGTCTCAAGCGTCTTCGACTCCTCCACCGTGATGACGCCGTCCTTGCCGACTTTCTTCATGGCTTCGGCAATGATGTGTCCGATGGTTTCGTCGTTGTTAGCGGAGATCGTGCCAACCTGCGCAATCATCTCGCCGGTGACGGGCTTGGAGAACCTATCCAGCTCGCCCTTGATAAGGTTGCCTTCTTTGTCGACGCGTCCAGTGATCGTCTGAACAGCCTTCTCAATGCCGCGCTTCATGGCCATCGGGTTAGCGCCGGCCGCAACCGTCTTGACGCCTTCGCGATAAATCGCCTGCGCCAGAACGGTAGCGGTGGTGGTGCCATCGCCCGCAACGTCCGAAGTCTTCGAAGCAACTTCGCGGACCATCTGCGCGCCCATGTTCTCGAGCCCATCTTTCAATTCAATTTCTTTTGCGACAGTAACGCCGTCCTTGGTAATGGTCGGCGAACCGAATTTCTTTTCGATAACCACGTTGCGGCCCTTGGGGCCAAGAGTAACTTTCACAGCATCAGCCAAAAGGTTGACGCCGCGGAGAATCGCCTGGCGGGACTCTTCTCCGTGAACAATTTGTTTTGCCATAACTTGTTTGCTCCTCTATAGATGTTTGCAGGCGCGTAGCCTGCGGAATTTATCCTGTGTCCTGCGAAATTCAACTCGCGTAGAGACGCGGCGTGCCGCGTCTCAGATGGCAGCAAAACGAAAGAGCCTTACCTGCAAACTGCCAACTACCGCCGCGATCCAGCCGTTTCCTTCTTAGCCGCGCCCGAGAGCACTCCCAGAACTTCCTCTTCGCGCATGATGATGAAATCTTCACCATCAATCTTGATCTCGGTGCCGGAATACTTGCCAAACAGAATGCGGTCGCCTTCTTTCACATCGAGCGGCCGAACCTTGCCTTCTTCGTTGATCTTGCCTTTGCCGACGGAGACCACTTCGCCCTCCTGCGGCTTGTCTTTTGCGGAATCAGGAATAATGATCCCGCCGCGCGTGGTATCAGCTTCTTCCACGCGACGGACCAGTATGCGGTCATGCAACGGGGTAAACTTCGTAGCCATGCTTGCGTACTCCTTTCAATTGAGTCGGTTTGGATTGCTGGGAAACCTACTGTGTTAGCACTTGTAACGGTTGAGTGCTAATTGTAGAAATATGAGCGCCTGCTTGTCAAGAGACAAAGCACGAGGGTGTTGGATGTACGTGTAACTATATAAGTATCAGTAGTTTAGATCGATACAAACTAAGGCTGGACCTGCCATCTGCCATCTGCGACCTATTCTTGCGAAGCTGCTGCGGTTCGCGAATGAAATCAGGATTGGCGAGCTGAATTTGTAGCCCTGAACTGTTGCAGAAGCCGGATCACCAGAAACGGCAGAAAGACGGCCGAGACTAATCCCAGGTAAGTATGGGCGAGTACCTCCTCGCCGACACGAGCCTGCGGATTCGGCAGGTCGACCGCGAGTGTTTGGGCAACCGCACTTTGAAGAAGGATGCTGCATCCCCCTACCACGATAATCGGCAGGGACCCTAAGCACGCAGCCGCCAGAGCCGTCGGTCTGGCCGACAGCAAATACGCGATGCGGAAGTAAAGGTATGCGTCGAGCGTTAGCGCAATTACGAGCATGGCCACGATGAGATTGCCACTCTGCCAACTGTGCAGGATGATCCGTGGGAACGATACCGGGAAGAAGACGAGCAACAAGCCAAAAACCAGGGAGAGATAAGCTACTGTGACGGCCACATCCGCAAGCCGGACCGCTACTGTGCGACGTTCTGGCTTCGCCAAAGCTGGAGCCGGGGCACTCACAGAGCTGCCACCTTTGCAAAGCGGTCCAACAATATTTCAACCACCACAGCCACGCTGAATACAAGAAACGCCAGATTTCGGGAGTCTCGCCAAGCTCTTTCGGGGTTGGAAGACATGCCGGTGGAGTGCCGGCAATAGGTCTCGATCCACACCGCCCCTGCCATGGTTCCGATCACGGCCAATAGCACTGCTCCGAGTGCTCTGGTTTGGGGCATGTATTGAGACTGCAGAAGATTCCAGATCACCGAGATCACCAGCACCAACCCAACCAGCCCTAGTTCTCCGCGTTGGAACAGTTGCCGGGGGCGGGGCCGCAGATCGCTGCCGTGCTGGTGAGCCCAGGCAAGCGCTGTCGCCCACGGCACAAAGACACCCAGCACCAGGTATAAACTGATCCACAAAAGCCATTTAACCGACATCCACTCTGCCATGATCGTTGTCGCCTGGTGCGCCAAAACGCACCACACCCGCAATCTATCCGCCCGAGTCAACCGCGGCAAGTTACTCTAGGCGCAGCACCCTCGACCCCAGGCCGTCGCAGGAGATTGCCGCGTGCCCGCCACTGCGCTACACTTCCCGCAACGATCGCCCGCAACCTTGTAAATGATACTCAGGAGAAAGATTGCGAGACAGCATTTCAACCCAGGAAAAGTCGATCGTTCGACGCTCCTTCACTCTGATTCATGAACGCTTCGCAGTGTTATTTGCTGCGGCGGCATGGCCCTACGCGGTGACGGCCCTCTGTTTTCTGGCGGGGTGGGATTCTCTTATCGCCTTCTCCATTCTCCAGCCGACTACGACCCCATAGAGGTGTGGACCTCCATGGCGCCGCTGCAGAAGTTCGGTGTGATCTTTGCCTACCTCGTCTCGATTTCCATCCCCGGCGATCTCGCCAAAGCAAGTGTCACCTCATCAGTGTGGGAGGATCTTCAGAGCAACCCTGTAAGAGTGCGGGACGCGCTATCCAAGATCCGCCACGTCTTAGGCCGCTTTGTCGTCCTTTCTCTGACCGTGGGCTTCGCTCAGACGGTAGGAAGTGCGTTCTATCTCTTTCCAGGACTAATTCTGATGGTCCTGTTTTCCCTTGCCATCCCGGTGCTCGTGATTGAGAACCCTGAACATTTCTTGGCGCCCATACGAAGAAGCTGGGACTTGGCATCCAAGCGATTCGGAACCATCTTCACCGCTTATGCGATCATCGTCCTCCTCGTCGGAATCATCGCCTTCGGGATTTTTGGCACCGTGGCAAATCTACTTTCGTGGTGGTCTGGCCTTCTTGTCGGTTGGACGTTGATCGTGGTAATCCTTTCGCTGGCGACCATGGTCTTGGCGACCGTTCTAACTCACATCTACCACGATCTCACTCATCCAGTGCCACCCATATCCAACCCAGCCTCGGTGTTATAGCTTCGCGGGTTTGGCGCGTTCCATTTCGGGAATAACCAATCAACCAGTCACTTTCTCCTTGACTCCCCGGGGCCTTTACTCCTACCGTAGACTTATAACCCAAAGAGAATAAGTGTAGACAATATATAACTCCAGCAGTTTCTATATTTTGCCCGCATCCCCTGTGGAATGAAAGATCTAGTTCATAGTCCCCGTGTAACCCCATGATTCCACAAGATCAGGGGAGGGAGAGGGGAGGGAGCCATTCTCATGCGCATTTCGAATTTTCTCTATCCAC
>JBKPCG010000088.1:0-15623 GCA_046727255.1 Acidobacteriota bacterium
CCATTCCGGTCCTTTTGGTGGCGATTGCATTAGCTCTGCCCGGACAGTTGACGTCGCACGCGCGGGCCGCCGCGCCTCAACTGGATCCGCGCGTCCTGAAGCTCTACTCTGAAGCCAAGACTGCCCAGACACGCAACGACATCCCGGTCGCCATCGAAAAATACGAAGCCATTTTGCAGGCGGCCCCTCGATTGGGGGCTGCTTACAACAATCTGGGTGCTCTTTATCTTCGACAAGGCGAGTACCGCAAAGCTGCCGACATCCTTCAAAAGGGGCTGAAGCTGAACCCGGACATGCCTTCTGCTTCGGCGTTGTTGGGAACTTCACTGTTTCAGTTGGGCGAGTACGCTGAAGCTCGGGTGCGGCTCGAGGCCGCACTTCGCGCCAATCCAAACGACGACAGCGCCGAACTCATGCTGGCGAAAGACCTGGTGAAGGTCGAAGATCTCGAATCCGCGGCCAACCATTTACGGCGGCTTGCGCACCGGCAGCCCAAGAACCAGGAAATTTTCTATCTGCTGGGACAGTTGTACATGCAGCTCTCGGAGAAGGCACTGGCGCAACTCAACGCCGTCGATCCCAATTCGGTGTTCGCTCATGAGGTTTCCGGGGACGTGATGGCGAGCATGAAGAATTACGACGGAGCGATCCTGGAATACAAGAAAGCAGTCGAGATGGCTCCTCATCAGGCGGGGACGCACTACAAGCTCGGCGACGCCTACTGGAGCCTAACTGAATGGGATTCCGCCGCGCAGCATTTCCAGGCTGAACTGAATAATGACCCGAATAACTGCCTTGCTCAGTGGAAACTCGGCAACATTCTATTGGCGCAGCACATGAGTCCCGACGATGCTCTCGCGGACACGGATCGCGCGCTGGCCCTTTGTCCGAAACTGACCCAGGCGCGTGTGGATCATGCCCGCGCCCTCCTGCTCCTGGACCGGAACGACGAGGCCGTGCGCGAGTTGAAAGCCGCGGAGCAGACGACCCCGGAAGAGCCGAGTCTCCATTTTCACCTGGCGCAGGCTTACCGTGCGCTGGGCAAGTCGCAGGAAGCCCGAGCGGAAATGGCAATCTTCAGCAAGCTGGAAGAACAGGCACGGGCTGCTGTTGCAGAGCGGGCAAAGCAGGTGATCGAGAATAAACAAGCTCCCCAATAAAAGCGAGGGTATCTGGCGGTCGAGTTTAGGGTTTGCGACGGTCGACCTAGTCCTGGGCACGAACAAGCTCTGTATAGCGGTCAAACTGGGCCTTCGCTTTCTCAATTCGCCCACCTTTTCGATAAGCCTGTCCGAGCAGGTAGTGCAGGTGTGCGTCTTGCGGAACGAGCGCTACGGCCTTCTCGAGTTCTGCTTGGGCTTGCGGGAGCTGGTTGAGATTCATATACGCCCGACCCAACTGCTCGTGGGCCCTCGGCTCTAGCTCTGCCATTCCTTGGCTGCGATAAGTCTCTGGCGGAATCGCAAGTGCCTCGTTCAGGCTTGCGATCGCTTCTTCTGGGCGGTTGAGTTCCATCAAAAGACTGCCAAGATTGATGAAAGGTCCGGGGTTTTTTGCTTGTAGTTCCGCCTGCCATGAAATTGCGGTCCGGTAGGCAGCGATCGCTTCGTGATTGCGGCTGAGGCCCTGGAGAGAAAGGCCCCGGTTATCTTCTGCCTTCACGTTTTTCCGATCCAGCTTCAGGCATTGATCGAAGGCGTTGACGGCCTCCTCAAACCGGTTTTCGTTGTATTTGGCGCGCCCCAGGTAGTACCAACCCTCAGAATCGCTCGGCGTCAGCTCCAGCGAGCGCGTCAGCCACTTGTCGGCATCGACGTAGTCGCCCAACAGAACATAATTGAGAGCCACAACTTTCAGATCGACAGCTGCCGGCGTGCGATATTTCGCCCCCTCGGTATACTCTGCCAGCGACTCCTTAGCCTTGACTTCTTTGAACAGGATGTAGCCCAGGAGGAAATGGGCGTCTGCGGAATTCGGGTGGCTCTCAAGATACTGGCGGACAAAACGCTCTGCTTCAGTCGTCATCCCCTGCCGTGCAAGCACTCGCCCCGTCGCCAGCGGGTCTTCTTCTCCACTTGAATCGATACCAGACGTGCTGCCTTGAGTCGGAGAAGCATCCGCACAACAGAGCACGACTAGCGCAGCCGTGAGGCACAGAATGGAGCGCGCGCCTTTCCCGGGATATTTCTGTCTCGGCCGCACGTTCACAAACATATCACCGCTCGAAGGGCACGGAGCCCTGCCCCCTCGGCCGCAACTTCGATTCGATCGGCCTTATTTCTTGGATACGACGTCGATTTCACTAAAGAAAGTGTTGCCAAACGGGTCGTCGATCTCGGTGGGAATGCTATCGAAGAGGAGGTATTGAAATTTACCGAGCGAGCCTGTCGTGTCCGTGATGCTCACTCCGTACTGGCCCCCACCCTCGCCCTTCTCGGGCCGGGTATCAACGGTTGCGATCAACTTCCACCCGCAATTGGCGGGGTGAGTGTTCTCGTCCGGCTTGGGATTGAATTTCGGGTCAGTTCCGTCGGCAGCGTAGAGATTGTAAACCTGCGGGCCTCGCGTATTAGGATGCCACGAATAAGTATTGACAGCGGTGACGTCGATAACTCCGCCCAGGTCCATCAGAATGCGTCCGCCATCGGTACCGGCGGCGAAGAAGAAATTAGCGGACGGCTGGTCCTCGGCGGTGGGCAGAGCTCCATCGGTTAGCACAGCCAAGTCCGTGGCGCTTTCCGGGTCGCCAACAATCACCGACAGCTTCGCATGGGCGCCGGCATCATCTCTAACGGGGGAGGGCACATGCTGAAACTTGAATTGTGGCGTCGCCTGGATTCCAGTGTTGCGGTCGATCGTTACGTTCACTTCAGCAGGCGCCGAAGGCGCCAGGCACAATACGAGTGCAAGCGTCAACCCCAAATGCCTTCTCAAATGTGTCCTTTAGCCGGAACTGCTCCCAGTATGTCATTGTCCAGACGCTGATTCTTCCAGTCAACTTGCTAATAGGAATTATCCACGTCCCGACGTGACCATTCTAGTTCCTGCTTCGTTCGTTCCGATTAAGAAAGCCGTGGGCCAACTTGGGCCCCGGCACGGGTCAGAAGGTTATCTTGAAGAAGGCCTGCCCCTGTCGAGGTCGATTGTTCTGGCAGGCACCTCCGCCACTGATAAACCCAAAGCTGCTGCCGTCCGCGATGTTACTGTCCAATGAACCGTTCTGATTCGGGCCACCACAGATTTGCATCCTGTTAAAGATGTTGAAGAATTCCATCCGCAACTCGGCTGACACCCGTTCACCGAAGTAGAGATGCTTGCCGAGACCGATGCTCTCATTGAGATTGTGCGGGTTTCGCAAACTCGAAATGTTACGAGGCGAATTACCTATGGCAAAGTCGAACGGATCCGAGAATGCAGCTGGGTTAAGGATGGGCTTCGCGCCGAAGGTGTAGTAGTTGTGCCAATTCAGGTCGAAGGGAACTCCCTTGTTGATATTCGCGCGATTTGAACCTCCAAATAGTGGGGTACCGCTGGCCGCAATTCCAAAGGGTTGTCCGCTCGAATACCCAGCAACCCCGCTAATCTGCCATCCTCCTAACAGATTCTTCGCCACCGTACCCCCCTTATTCAGGAAGGGTTTTCCAGGCCCGATCGGCAGTTCGTAGATGCCACTTATGCTCAAAATGTGCGTTTGATCATTGCTGGCGATCGACCATTCTGACTTGGGGTCGAACTTATTCAGCGCTGAGGAGTTGAAGGTCGGGAAAGCAGTGTCAGTGTTTGACATGGTACGAGAGAGAGTATAGGCGACTAGGAAACTGACACCGGCAACAAACCGCTTCTGAGCCTGCACTTGAAGGGCATTGTAAGTAACAGTCCCGGACGAGTCGAAGTTAAAAGCCATTCCTCTGTACTGTGGAAACTGGCGCAGAGCACGTCGAATGTTCGCATCAGTTCCCCAATCGTCCCCGAAGGTAATGTAGGGAGCGAAAAGGCCCTCACCGGTGTGGCCTGCGGGGATCTGGCCAAACCCGGCAGCCTGAAGTGCGGCTTGCGCGTCCGTTGTCGTCCACACGTCGTCCAGGACCGGCCCTAGAGCCAGAAACTGGGCGGGGACATAGTTCGGATTACTCAGCGCGGATGGCATGTGCACGGCTCTGTTACCGATGTAGGAAACAGACAGGAACATATTCTTGGGCAGTTCACGTTGAATTCCCACATTCCAGGCCTGGGAATATCCCGGCTTAGAAGGATCGCGACTGAACATGTGCAAGTTGCCCGTACCAAGGTTGATCGTTGGCGAAAAAGGAGTCAACCCAGGGCTCGGAATCGGGTTGTTGTCCCATTCACCAAACCCCGGATTATTCAGATCGCCAGGAGCTGATACGAAAGTACCATCAAGTTGTTGACCGTAGTCGTTAGCGACTTTATGGCTTCCAAATTCAGAGGCTCCAGTGTTTAAGAAGTTTAGAGCGTAGCCGGACAGAAGGACCGTCTTCTCGTTGATTTGGTAGGCGAAACCTAGCCTTGGGCTGAACGTCCGCCAATGAATGTCGGCATGATTGAAGCCCGCGCAGTCCTGGCAAGTGCCAAATTTGTTGGCAGCACCAAGCAGGGGTTCGCCTGTGCTGGTGCTGATGATAGCGGGATTTGGTCTCGACGCGTCAAAGAACACGATGTTGTTACTGTTTTCGGTGAAGGGTCGCATGATATCCCAGCGCAATCCTACATCTACGGTAAGTCTGCTCGTGACCTTGATGTTATCCTGCACGTAAGGCGCAATGTAGAAATTCCGCAACTTGGTGTTCGAAGTAAAGTGCCGGTCGGCATTGTCGACCACGCCCAGCAGAAAACTGGCAAACGCACTGCCGGTGTTAGTTACATCGGCGGGCCCCCCCCCAGCGGGCACACCATTACTTGTGCTGATGGAAGCAAAGTGGATGTTCCCAGCGCATTGCTGACATTCGTGGTCGTTCTGATATGCACGGCGCATTTCCCAGCCGAAATTCCACGTATGCCGTCCGCGGGTGTATAGGTAGTTGTTGGCGAAGCTGATGCCCAATTTGCGGTTGATCGAGAAGGTCCTCGACTGCGCCCATGTGTCAGGCTGATTCGGAACCGGTCCATCAAAGAAGATGGCAGGAAGGCTAGTGCTGCCCGCCGCGCCGACAAAGTTGAAATTCGTGATCGCATTGAACTGATTATTGATCTCGCCCATCCAGCCCGCACCGGCTGTCATGACTAGGTGATTCGTGAGGGTATTCGAATAGGACAAGAACACACCTGTTCCCAGTCTGAGCTGAGGATTCAGGCCTGTGAGCGGGTTATCCGCTGGGTAGAACGCGTTGTTGTCACAACAGGCGGGGTTGGTTGTCTTGTCCCGCCAAAAGCTGCCGTGGAGTCTTTGCGTTTGCGTAAGGTTGTGGTCAATGGAGAAACCCCACGATGTCTGCCTGATGGGAATTACTCCCACTTGGGAAGATAGGTTCTGCTGTACCGGCGCGCCACTACCCGGCAAGTTCGGATCAGGAAGGAACTTTAGTAGCCCCAGAGAAGTCTGGCTTAAGCAGCTGCTGGGGATGACGTTTCCCGGAATTGCTACGCCAAGGGTCAACGGGCAACCGGGAGGCGGTGTCCAGTTACTTGCCGGAGTAAATAGCGGGAAAGGATAGTCTGTGAAATCGCCTGTTTTTTCCAAGGCAGTAGGAACTGTCATGGGATTACCCGTGCTTTGGTTTAGTTGATAGCGCTCAATCGTCGTGTAGAAAAACGTCTTATTCCTGCCATCGTAGACATGGGGTATGAAGACCGGTCCACCAATGGAACCTCCGAAGTTGTGCTCCTTGTCAACCGGCACTTCCTTATGGACAACGCCGTTGGGATCCGTAAACTGTACGGGCGGGTTGGCGCCGGGTGCATCGAAGAAGTCGTTGCGCAGGATTTCGAAGACGTCTCCATGCAGAGCGTTCGTGCCCGACGCAAATTGGTAAGCAGCAACTCCCTGAGCGAGTCCATACTGCGCCGAGAAGACGGATCCCAGGACCTTGAATTCATTGACCATCTCAAATGGTGGATTGATGAATGACTGGAATCCTTGCGTTTCTGCCTGAATGGCAGGAATACCGTTAAAGAGAACTTCATTTTGGAAATCAACGCCGCCGTTGATGCGATGGCTGAACTCGCCGCCCTGCACGCCCGGTGCGAGAAACAGATAGTCATCGATCTGTCGTCCGACATTTCCCACGCCGCCGTTGACGCCGCCGATCTGCACTGGGATTTCCTGCACCATTTTGGTTTCGATCGTGGTACCGAGTTCCGGCTGCTCGGTTTCTAACGTGATTGCATGGGCCGTGACTTCCATCGACTCCGATACAGCGCCCGCTTGCAAGATCGCGTTTATGTTGCTCTTCTTGGCGGGATCAACATAGACCGAGTTATGTACCGACGATTTGAAACCAGCCTTCTCGATTTTTACGGTGTAGATGCCCGGAATCAGGTCGGTGATGGAGTAACTGCCCGCCGAACTGGTGACCGTGTCGCTCGTCACCGCAGTCGCGTTGTTGGTCACCGTCACCTTGGCATCGGGAATCACTGCGCCCGTGCTGTCCGTGACGGTTCCTGTCATTCCGCTGAGCGCCTGGGCATGCATTTGCGAAGTCAGCAGTAGAAAACACACCGCGACAACCGCGGGCAGTCTCAACCGTGCAACCACTCGAAGCCTGGACAGCAGAAAGATCCTCATGACCTGACTCCTCAGTCTGACGTTTGACCTGTCAACGAAACCGGGGCCACCCCGACCCGTCACCGGGACACAGGAGCCCCACTCGGACGCGAAGTATGCGCGAGCCGAAGAGTAAAAAGATATAGTAGACATTTAACATTAATTGGACTAACGTAACGTTTCGTGAAACGGCTCGCTGCCCTTTCGAAGGTCTCAAAGCGTTCCCCGAATCGAATTATCATTAGTGAACTAGAGAATCATCTCCGAGGAAAATCGATTCGGCATGTTCACTTCGGCGACGGCAGCACAGCGCCGCCAACGCTTGCCTACGTTACGAATTTCCCCCGTCTCTCAGTACCTCTCTCGGGGTGTCACGCGATGGAGATCGCCCACAATGGGCGCACTGAAACCATCAAACCGGTCCGCGGTCATGCCGTTTTTGTGCCGGATCACGCCTGGAACAAGCCCGACTGGTCGACGCCAGTTGAGGTACTGACCTTGCTGTTTGGTGTGAAGCAGATCGGGATTAGCCTGGTACGTCACCACGGCAAGACACAAGTGCCGGCCGCTGCTCTCAAGACAAGCGTACATGGCGGATATGACGCGCTGACACATAGCATCCTGACGGCTCTCATGGTGCTGGCCACGGATCATGTGAAAGGCCCGCTCCCTCGACTCCTCACTGAATCTTTGCTTCACTCGTGCCTCCGACTGCTGAAGTCGCCGCAGAAACATCGGCCGCGAAAAGCGGTTCGCACCTATGAATCCATCTGCCTCTATGTCCAGGAGAACTTTCAGAGCCCGCTCACCCGCGAAAGTGTGGCGCAGCATTTCGGACTGGCACCTAACCATGTTTCCCGCCTGTTCCGCAAGGAAGGGCTCATGCACTTCAACGACTATCTGAACCTGGTGCGGGTGAATCGGGCCAAGTTCATGCTGCAGAGTTACAGCATGACTCTGAAAGAGATCGCCGCCAATTCTGGCTACAATGACGCGGCTTACTTCTGCAGGGTCTTCAAGAAAATATGTAAGGTGACCCCTACGCACTACCGGGCGGAAAGCATCACTGCTCCTTAAGATCAAAATGCGCAATCGCATTTTGCAGGTGTGACTCTCGAAATCGATGGTTGGTGCCAACAAGCGTTACGGACGTTGAGAAGGTTATGTATGTACAATGAACGTTCCATTTCTCCTGTTTGAAGACTAGGACTAATCACACATACTACAGAGCCGTGTTTCACAAGCGGATGGCGCGAGTGGAGCAGGCAGGTCGTCCCAGCAGCTTTCGTCGAACGCGGCCCGTATTATGCAGGACACTGTGGTCGTGATCTTGGACAGCGATGCTTGAATCGGTCAAAAAGCTCCGACAGCACTTGCTGACGGGTGTCTCCTATGCGATTCCATTTATCGCATGTGGCGGCATCTTGCTTGCGATCGCCATCACATTCGTACCGATGACTTCTACTGGCCCGGACTTTTCTCACGCCCCCCGGCTGAAATTCATTCTCGACATCGGGTCGGCATCCTTCGCGCTGATGTTACCGGTGCTGGCTGGCTATATCGCGTACTCGGTAGCGGGCAAACCAGGCTTGGTGCCGGGATTTCTCGGCGGATACTTTTCCGGAGAGATCAAGGCCGGGTTTTTGGGGGCGATTTTGGCCGGTCTGATGGCCGGTTATGTGGTCGAGGTTCTCAAGAAGATACCGGTCTCGAAGCACCTGCGCCCGATCATGCCGATTCTCGTGATTCCTATAGTTTCCGGCAGTGCCATCGGTGTGCTGATGGTGAAGGTGTTGGGAGTACCCATCGCTCATCTCATGTCGCACGCGAATGCCATGCTGAGAAGTATGAGCGCGGGAAACAGCGTCGTTCTGGCGCTCGTGCTGGGCAGCATGATTGCGTTTGATATGGGCGGTCCGATTAACAAGACGGCATTTTTCTTTGGCGCGGCCATGATCCAGGAAGGCAACTATCAAATCATGGGGGCCTGTGCCGCAGCCATCTGTACGCCACCGTTGGGTATGGGTCTGGCCACGCTGCTGGGGAAAAGAATCTGGAGCCCGGAGGAGCACGAGGCTGGTCTTGCCGGAATCGCAATGGGATTGATCGGCATCACCGAGGGGGCGATTCCATTCGCCGCCGCAGACCCAATTCGGGTGATACCCAGCATTATGGTTGGTTCCGCGGCAGCGTCGGTGATTGCCATGATCGGAAGAGTCGAGGATCACGCTCCCCATGGAGGCCCGATCGTGCTGCCGGTGGTGGGTCACAGGTTGATGTATGTGGCCGCGATTCTGACGGGGACAATCGTGACCGCAGTTTTGATCAATTTCCTGAAAGCGAAAATGAAGAAAGCAATGAATCCGAGGGAGGAAGTCCCATGAGAATAGTGGCTGTGACTGCCTGTCCAACCGGCATCGCTCATACCTACATGGCCGCGGCGCGATTAGAGAAGGTCGCCAAGAACTGCGGACACGAGATCAAGGTTGAAACCCAAGGAGCGCTTGGCATTGAGAACAAGCTGACTGAGAACGACATTCGTCAAGCACAAATCGCAATCTTTGCCGTCGATATAGAAGTCGAAGAACGGGAGCGATTCAACGGAGTCAAGGTAATTCAAGTACCGCTGCAAGAGGCAATCAAAGACCCGCAGGGCATCTTCGCAAGGATTCAACGCTGACTATGACAGGAAAGACGAGTACGGCGCTGGAATTCGCCTTTGCTTGCTCGTTGTCCGGTGGCTTGCATGCCCGACCGGCAAGCCACCTGTCTGAGGCAGCGAATGCTTTCGCTTCCGACTGTGTTTTGACTAACCTGCGCAACGGCTTGACGGCCAACGTGAAGAGCGTGTTGGCGATCATTGCAGCCGATGTCAGGCGAGGCGACCGATGCAACGTGCAGGTAAGAGGAACCGATGAACAGACCGCGCACGCTTCCTTGCAGCGGTTCATCGAACGGGTTCTTCCGGGAGTTGACGTTCCTCTGGCAGGGGTCAGCACAACCCGTCGCAGCGGCACACTCCCACGGGTTCTCCAAGCTGCAGCAGTAGAGTGCTGCTTCGGATTGGCTGTCAGTCGCGGCATTGCACATGGCAAGGTGGTACCCCTCAACCGGATCGCACTGCCCATTGATTTGAGAGCACGAGCGTCCGATCCGGATGAGGAACTGACACAGCTCAATCACGCACTGGCCGCAGTTCGCGAGCGCATTCGTCAGAAGCTCATGGAGCCAATCTCAACGACGGAAAAGGCGGTGTTGCTCGCCGACTTGGCCATTGCAAACGACATCTCACTTGCCGAGAAACTGGTGGAGAGCGTTCGCCAGGGTAGGTGTGCCGGGCAAGCAGTCGTAGAGGCCGGCGAATTTTTCACTGCGCTTCTGCGGCATTCGGCGAGCGAAATGATCCGGGAGCGGGCCCTGGACATCGAAGAAATTTGCCTGCAGTTGCTCGAGGAAATCTATGGTGCGGACCTTCAAGCCACCGCCATCCAGCTGCCGGGACCGTCCGTTCTCGTGGCGGAGACGCTGGCGCCACAACAGCTGCTAGCACTGGACCGTCGCCGCTTGAAAGCACTGGTACTGGAGTATTCGGGAGCGACGTCCCATGCCGTCATTTTGGCCCGCTCGCTAGGAATTCCTACTCTGGTGGGGGTGAGGAATGCCCGCCTTGTACTCCCGTCCGGAGTAGAAGTTCTGGTTGATGCGAACCGCGGATTTGTTGTTCCGCGATTCTCCGCTCCGGTGCAAAGGTTTTATGAACGGGAGGTGGCAACGCTCGAACGGCAGGAGGAAACACTTGCTCGTCAGGCTTCGCATCCAGCCATTTCCGCGGACGGCAGGTTTGTAGAGGTGGCAGCGAATGCTTCCTCGCTGGAGGAATCGACCCAAGCTCTCGCGAAGGGAGCAGATGGAGTTGGGTTGTTCCGCACTGAAGCCCTTTTCTTGGAGAGAAACCAGCCCCCCTCGGAAGACGAACAGTTCGCGGTGTATGAAGAGGTAGTGCGCACAGCCGGGAGGCGGCCTGTGATTTTTCGGACACTCGACATCGGCGGCGACAAGTCAGTGTCTTATCTGAATCTTCCCGGCGAAAACAATCCATTTCTAGGATATCGCGGCGTCCGGATCTATGCCGATCATCCGGAACTGTTGCGGACCCAACTGCGGGCCATTCTCCGGACTTCTGCGTTTGGACGAGTGCAAATCATGGCGCCCATGATCTCATCGCTGGAAGAAGTGCTTCAATTCAAGGACTTGGTCTCGCAGGCCAAGCAAGCGCTCGGGCGCGAGGGCGTTGCGTTGCCGGACATCCAGATCGGGGTGATGATTGAAGTACCTTCGACCGCGTTCATTCTCGACCAGGTGTGCGCAGAAGCCGACTTCTTCAGTATTGGCACCAATGATCTTTGCCAGTACTTCTTCGCCGCTGAGCGGGGTAATCCCAAGGTGGCGGTGCTTTCCAGCGTCCGGCATCCCGCATTCATTCGCTTTCTCCAGCAGATTGTGAAGCAGATCCACAAATCCGGGAAGTGGGTGGGGATGTGCGGGGAGATGGCAGCCGAAACCCGCCTCCTTCCTCTCCTCATCGGATTGGGCCTGGACGAGATCAGTCTTCCCGCCGCAGAAATCCCCGAGATCAAGAGAAGAATTGGGCAGGTGTCGTCCGCTGACTGTGAGCAACTGCTTGAAAAAGTTCTTGCTTGTAATCACACGAGGGAGGTCGACCATCTGCTGGAAAGGGGCGTAGCGTTGCGCTCGACGGTGCCCTTATTGAGCAAGGAACTTGTGCTTCTACACAGTGAAAGCAGGAATAAGGAAGAAGCGATCCAGGAAATTGTGGATGCATTCTATGTCACCGGCCGGACGAATGATCGGCCTCGGCTGGAAGAGGCACTGTGGGCCCGGGAAGGGGTGTACTCCACCGGTTTGGGCTTTGGCTTTGCGACACCACATTGCAAATCAGCCGCAGTCGAGTTCAACTCGATCGGTATCTTGAAACTCCGCCAGTCGGTTGATTGGGGCTCGGTCGACAGCGAGCCGGTAGGCATGGTGATCATGATCGCTATGCGCGAATCGGAGATCGCCGGTGCGCACCTTCAAGTGTTCTCGAAACTGGCGCGGAAACTGATGGACGAAGAGTTCCGCAAGTACTTGCTTGACGTCGAAAGTGCACAGGAAATGGTTGAGTACCTGGCTCAGCAGCTTGACATCGCTGTCCAATGAAGCGTGGCAAGCGGTTCATCCAGGCCATCGCGTTCACAACCAGTAAATTCCGATTGAGAGGCTCTCTATGAGTGCAATGCTCAAACGTCTCCCCCAGCTGGCGTGGCTGTGGCTGCTGGCTGCTGCCGCTGCGGGACAGACCACTGCTACAGTGCAACAGCAAGGCGACCTGACGAGCCAGCCCACGCTTTACGTAGTCGGCTACGCACATCTCGACACGGAGTGGCGGTGGGAGTATCCGCAGGTGATTGCGGAATATCTGCCGAAAACCCTGCGCAACAACTTTACCTTCTTTGAGAAATATCCACACTACATCTTCAACTTCAGCGGCGCCAATCGCTACCGCATGATGAAGGAGTACTATCCCTCGGACTACGCAACCTTGCAGCATTACGTTGCCGCGAAGCGCTGGTTTCCCGCGGGCTCGTCGATGGAGGAAAGCGATGTTAATTCGCCCTCGGCAGAATCGATCTTTCGCCAGATCCTCTACGGGAATGAATTCTTTCGCCACGATTTCGGAGTGGCCAGCGCCGAATACATGCTGCCGGACTGCTTTGGATTCCCGGCCTCACTGCCGAGCATTCTTGCGCACGCGGGAATTAAAGGTTTCTCCACACAAAAGCTGACCTGGGGTTCCTCGGCTCCCGCAGGCGGTCCCGATTCGCCTGAGCGCACCCCGATGGGAACGCCCTTCAATGTGGGGATTTGGGAAGGACCGGATGGCAAGACTGTCATGGCAGCGTTCAATCCCGGCAGTTACTCGGCCGATATCACGACCGACTTGAGCAAGCCGCTGCCGCCGCTGCCAGCAACCAGCGATTCCTCAAAACCGAAAGAAGCACAAGACCGCCGTTTTTGGCGGGACCAGGACGACTGGGCACGACGCGTCCAACGCAACGGAGAGGTCAGTGGCCTGTTTACCGACTATCACTATTACGGCACCGGCGATGTGGGTGGCGCTCCGACCGAAGCCTCCGTGAAGCTGCTGGAAGCGACTGTTGAAAAACGTGAAGCGTCCCTTCCGCGGGGAGCCGAGCCCGGTGCGCCAGGGCAGGCCACACCAACTCCGCAGGCAGTTGTAGGAGACGGTCCTGTGCATGTCGTATCTTCCAGGGCTGATCAAATGTTTTTGGACATCAAGTCAAGCCAGCTTGCCCGTCTCCCTCGCTACAAAGGAGAGCTCGAGTTGACAAACCACTCTGCAGGGTCGCTAACCTCTGAGGCTTATCAGAAGCGCTGGAACAGAAAGAATGAACTGCTGGCCGATGCCGCTGAGAAGGCCTCCCTCAGCGCGGCTTGGCTGGGCAGCAGACCGTACCCCCTGGAGCGCCTTAACAACGCCTGGACTCTAGTTTTGGGAGGACAATTCCACGACATCATGGCTGGTACTGCCACACCAAAATCTTATGAGTACGCCTGGAATGACGACGTGGTCGCAATGAATCAGTTTGCCGGCGTACTTAGAAGTGCTGCCAGCGGGGTGGTGTCTGGCCTAGACACGCGAACCAGCGGCACGCCGATCGTCGTGTATAACCCGCTGAACATTCAGCGAGAGGACGTCGTGGAAGCGGAAGTTCATTTTCCGGAGGGAATACCGAAGGCTGTGAGGGTTGTCGGGCCTGATGCAAAGGAAGTGCTGGCGCAGCTGAAAGACACGCAGAATGGCATAGCGAAAGTGCTATTCCTCGCTAAGGTACCTTCGGTCGGATGGGCAGTATACGATGTCCGGGCCGCTGAACCTTCCGGCTCCGGGTCAGACTTAAAAATTTCGGAGTCTGGCGTCGAGAACACCCGCTACAAGATTCAGATCGATCAGAACGGCGACGTCAGCAGTCTGTTCGACAAGAGCCTCAACAAAGAATTGCTCTCAGCACCAGCGCGCCTCGCTTTCCAGACGGAAAAGCCTCGTGACTGGCCTGCCTGGAATATGGATTGGGCCGACCAGCAGAAGCCTCCGCGCGGCTACGTTCAAGGCCCCGCCAAGGTCCACGTCGTCGAGAATGGACCAGTGCGGGTAGCGGTGGAGATTGAGCGTGAATCGGAGGGATCCAGGTTTATCCAAACGATTCGACTCTCAGCAGGCGATTCCGGAAATCGAGTGGAGTTTGCCAGTCTTGTCGATTGGAAGACCAAGGAAGCTGCCCTCAAGGCAACCTTCCCACTTGCTGCCGGAAATCCCGTCGCAACCTACAATTGGGATGTAGGAACCATTGAGCGAAACAGCAACACACCGAAGAAATTCGAGGTTGCCTCCCACCAGTGGTTCGATCTCACAGACACGGATAGCAGCTATGGTGTGACGGTACTCTCTGACTGCAAATATGGCTCCGACAAGCCTGACGACCACACACTGCGGCTGACGTTACTTTACACTCCCGGCCTTGGTGGAGGCATTGCCTATCCCGATCAAACCACACAAGACTGGGGGCGTCATGAGTTTGTCTACGGCCTGGCTGGGCATGCTCGTGACTGGCGCCAGGCTGAAACGGATTGGCAAGCGTATCGCCTAAATCAGCCTCTGATTGGATTTCAAAGCACAAAACACCCGGGCGCTCTCGGCAAGGAATTCTCACTGCTCAAGGTCAGCAACAGCCGCGTGCGTGTACTGGCCCTTAAGAAAGCCGAGCAGACCGAAGAAGTTATTGTTCGCCTGGTTGAACTGGATGGCAAGCCCGCGCCGAAGGTTCATCTTGAGTTTGCGGCACCGGTGCTTGCCGCACGCGAGGTGAATGGCCAGGAGATGGTCTTGGGCCCTGCCGCTAGATCCAAAGCAGAAGTGGTGGCGGATTTTACGCCGTTTCAAGTCCATACGTTCGCAGTGAAACTGGCGCCGCCCGTCACGAGACTCCCGGCTCCGCGATGGAAGCCGGTTCAGCTTCCTTACGACACCTCCGTCGCGACGGTGCGGGGCAGGCCGGCACTGGGCTGTTTCGACTGTCCATGGGACGATCCAACAGCGCCGCAAGGAAACGCTTTGCCTGCGGAGATGTTGCCCAGCTCGATCGCGTACGACGGAATCAGCTTCGATCTGGCGCCTGCGGGCAGCGGTAGGCCAAATGCCGTTACGGCGCAAGGCCAGACACTCGATCTGCCGGCGGGCAATTTCAGTCGCATCTACTTGCTGGCTGCGGCCGCGCATGGGGATCAAGATGCTACGTTCTTCGTGGAAGAGAAACCAATGGCCCTAAGAATCCAGGAGTGGACTGGCAACATCGGACAATGGGATAACCGCACCTGGGAGTCCCGACTGGAACCGGTGCCCGTGCGGCCAGGCGCTCCCGAACCGCGAGCCGGAATGCCTCCGAGAATGCGGCGTGTGACGGAGTTCGCCGGCAAAATCACCCCAGGATTCATCAAGCGTGCCGATGTGGGCTGGTATGCGTCGCATCGACATTCCCCCAGCGCGGCTGACGAGCCCTACTCCTATTCCTACTTATTTGCGTACGAAATCGATGTCCCAGCCGGAGCCAAGAAATTGACGCTGCCGAACAACCCGGCGATTCGTTTTATGGCGGTCACTGTCGCAGACGAAGCGGAACATGTTCATCCTTCGCAACCGCTCTATGACGTGCTGCCACTGCAACGACCGTGAGCCTGTATTAGACAGGCCCAATTACTAGGGCATGTGATCAGAGGAATGATGAAATAAATGCGGGCCTGGCTTCGGTTGCCGAGACTTATT
>JBKPCG010000089.1:0-14760 GCA_046727255.1 Acidobacteriota bacterium
TCGCGGGCAGCCTCGATCGCCGTCAACAGATCGCGCCCGGCATCTGACTTGACAACATAAGCATGGGCCCCGACGCTCAGGGCGTCTCTGGCTATCTGGATCGAATCATGCTGACTCAAGAAAATGATTCGCGACCCCGGCGACACTGCGCGTATTTGACGCGCCGCCTGAATACCGCTTATCCCCGGAAGGCTGATGTCCAGAAGCACGATGGCAGGATGAAGTTCTTTAGCCTTCTCGACCGCCCCTTCGCCATCAGCTGTTTCCGCAACGACGTCCAGATTGGCGTCACTGGAAAGAACGGATCGAATACCCCGGCGGGCGACTTCATGGTCATCCACAAGCAAGACACGAATCGGAGCTACTTCACACGCCTTCCACGTCATCTTTACCTCGGTACCTTCGCTTGGTGAACTTGCGATGCGGGGAATTCCCGCAACCACTTTCGCGGCATTCCCCACCCTGGCTCCGCGTGGCAAACCCCATCCATAGGAACATATCATCTCAAGTTTGTGCCATACGGTAATTACCTGATACCACTTTCGCTGGATTCATGAGCATTTAGACGTGTATCTAGATGTGTATCGGTAGATGCTTACGAGCGGAAGCTCTTGGTTTTTTAGCCATCTACAGGGTTAACAGTATTGACTGTCATAGCCAACAGGCACGATAAAGCTTGAAGTTCGGTAGTTTAAACTGCCAACGAGGTGATGTAGGTTCTCATCGGCAGAGTGCCAGTCCAACCCGGCATCGCCCGGTCCAAGGGGGTTTTATGAACAAGCTGCGCATCTTGGTTGCTGACGATCACGAAATAGTCCGCAGAGGATTGATTTCTCTCATCAAGTCCCAACCTAACTGGGAAGTCTGCGCGGAGGCCGATAACGGCCGTCAGGCCGTCGAACTCGCCAAGCAGTTCAGGCCCGGCATCGTCATTCTGGACATTGGCATGCCCACCCTCAATGGCCTCGAAGCCACCCGTCAAATTCTGCGTGACAACCCGCAGATAAAGGTTCTGATTTTGACGATCACCGATACCGACCAGGCAGTTCGCGCCGTGCTGGATGCCGGCGCTCGCGGCTTCCTGCTGAAATCCGATGCCGCCCGCGATCTGGTGTCGGCGATCGACGCCCTCCAGTACAACAAGACTTTCTTCACCGCCCGCGTAGCAGAAATGGTGCTTTCCGGCTACCGCGGCACCTACGGAGCTCCCAAGAAAGACCTTCTGTTGCCGAACCTAACCTCCCGGGAACGCGAGGTCGTGCAGCTCCTGGCCGAGGGCAGATCCACAAAAGAAGTGGCTAGCCAGTTGGATCTGAGCGTAAAGACGGCCGAAACGCACCGCAGCAATATCATGCGGAAGCTCGGCTTGCACTCTGTAAGTGAACTGGTGCTTTACGCGGTGCGAAACAACATCGTCCAGGTAGCAACGGGTTTGCCGCCGGCCCCCGAACCGGTGCCGGCCGCCGATGCGGTCCCCGCAGTGACCAGTACTTCGGTTGTGACCAGTACTTCGGCGTAATGCCGGTTAAGATAAGCAGCCCTCTTTACATAACCCAGCGTGCCACCGGCGGGGATGACGTCAAGTCGTCCCCCGCCCCTTCCAAAGCGCCCTAACTTAGGCGGACTTCCTCGCACCGGCGGCCAACAGAACAACTCCGCCAACAACCAACAAGCCGCCGACGACCGGAGGCAGCCGCTCGCTGTGCTCGGTCTGAACAGCGATTTTCGCATCGCCGATCTTTACTCCATGATCCTCTTTCTGAGGAATCGGAATGACCAGCGCAAGTAAGCCCAGAATCAGCAGCAACGCACCCACCAGTGTCATGCCCTTCATGCTATTCCTCGCTTGTCGAATGAATTTTCCACAGCGCGCCGAGTCTGGCCGGCCTGATGAGTTCTTCCGTTCCGCCCGCCTCGAAACAAGCCACAAATCGCAATCGCGCACGCATGGGCGGAACCGCTTGCCATAGACAGGACCCACCCGCGATCCTCTTTGATGCCTGTTCGATGCTAGTGGAGTACGACAGAGTGAAATAAGACACATGGATGTCTGACTCAAGCCAGGTAACGGTGCGACACGGTGACAATTACAGCCGCCACTGCCGCCGGCTGCAGATACGCGGTGAAACAACTACAGTCGCCGCCCGATTGAGGATCCTCGGTTTTGGCGCTATCTCAGTTATGCGCGTTGCTTCACGAAGGGTAGGAGTACCGCAGTGAGTAAAGTGAAGTGGTTGTTTTCGCGAGTCGCACTTGCCTCCGCAATACTGCCGGGTCTCATTGGCGGACTAACCCCAGCGCGCTGTCACGCCCAGAGCCTCATCGATGAGGTCCACATCAACCCTCCCAGTGAGCCGCTTCTGCCGGCGCGCCCAGCTGGACAAATGGAACTGGCCCTCAACACCCATACCACCCCGATCAAGGTTGATGTCGACCTGGTGCTCGTGCCAGTGACCATTACTGACCCCCAGGAGCGCCTGGTTACCGGCCTCCGTGAAAAGAATTTCCAGGTCTTTGAGGGCAAAAACCGGCAGGAGATCCGGCACTTTTCCTCCGAAGACGCCCCCGTTTCCTTGGGGGTGATCTTTGATATGAGCGGCAGCATGAACACCAAGATCGACAGGGCTCGCGAAGCGGTAATTGAGTTTCTAAAGGCGGCAAATCCACAGGACGAATTCTTCTTGATTACATTCGCTGACCGCCCCGAGGAACTCAGCGATTTCACGACTTCTGTGGAAGACGTTCAAGCCAGGTTGCTGCATACCTTCCCTAAAGGACGAACGGCTCTAATCGATGCGATCTACATGGGTGTTACCAAGATGCGCCAGGCAAGATACCGCAGGAAGGCGCTCCTTATCATCTCCGACGGTGGAGACAATCACAGCCGCTACACCGAAGGCGAGATCAAGCCCCTGGTGAAAGAGGCCGACGTGATGCTTTACGGAGTGGGGATCTACGACCGTTACTTTCCCACTCCGGAAGAACGATTGGGCCCCTGGCTCTTGACCGACATCACGGAAATCACGGGGGGACATACTTTTACCATCGACAATCCCAACGTCCTTCCGGCCGTAGCCCGGGCCATCGGGGTACAACTGCGCAATCAGTACCTGATTGGCTACCGCCCCAAGAACTCGCCGAAAAATGGCAAGTGGCACAAGATCAAGGTGAAGCTAACAGCGCTGAAGGGATTGCCCCCGCTTCATGTCCGCGCGAAAACTGGTTACTATGCACCCTCGGACTAGATACCACTCCGTCAGCCCCTAAGGGCATCCTAAAACCTCACGCTTGCGGCGAATTCTTGCCGCGGCTCGCCGCCAAGTTGAGATGGCGTGCCAGTTCGATTCATGGATTTCGGTGTCACGGCCCGCTACCTGTTCTAGCACGCTGCTGAAAAAGTCAGTGTTGCGCTCGATTTTGGGTGGCGCAGCGGTTCACCGCTGCGATAACTGGCTTGTTTGCCGAGACGGCTTTAGCCGCTGCGCTGACACTGCGGCGTGAACACTACTTTTGCGCAACCTGTCCAGAGTCCACGGCTTGTGACCTCACCCTCGATGTCTAGATCATAAAAGGCGTACCATTTTTCTGTGGGCCAAAGTTGCCGACACTGACAGCTGTTTTCGCCCGTGCGGTTTGTGCGTTGTGTATGCCGCAGAAAGGAACGACCAATGTCCCTTCGACCGGTTAAGAGGGTTATCTCCTCGAAGCCGACTCTGGAAGGCGCAGGCGTGCACCTGCGCCGTGCATTTGGCTTCGGTAATACTTCCGACTTCGATCCGTTTCTTCTCCTCGATGACTTCCGCAATGACGTTCCAGAAGATTATGTGGCAGGCTTTCCCTGGCACCCTCATCGCGGCATCGAGACCATCACATACGTTCTTGCAGGAACGGTGGACCACGGCGACAGCATGGGCAACAGCGGCTCCATTGCGGCGGGCGATGTCCAGTGGATGACGGCGGGCAGCGGGATCATCCACCAGGAAATGCCGAAGGGTGATCATGCCGGCCGCATGCATGGCTTCCAGCTGTGGGCCAATCTGCCGTCCTCGCTCAAAATGACCGAGCCGCGCTATCAGGAGGTGAAGGCCCTCGACATCCCGGAAGTGAAAGACGATGACGGCACCGAGGTCCGCGTCGTTTGTGGTAGCTTCTGGGGCAAGAAAGGCCCTGTGGACGGAATCGCTGCCGATCCCATCTACCTGGACGTTTCAGTGCCTCCCGGCCGGAGAAAGACGCTCCCTGTTGAGACCACGCGACACGCCTTTGCTTACGTCTTCGCAGGTGCCGGACATTTCTGTAACGCATCCGGCCCTCTCGCCGTGCCGACCGAGCCGGTTGGCTGGCTGGATACAACGCCTCCCTCACAAGCGGGGAATCGCTCGCTCGTGCTCTTTGATCGAGGCGACGAAGTCATGGTGCAAGCCGGTGACGACGGTGTCCGGTTCCTGCTGGTTTCGGGCAAACCCCTCGAAGAGCCGGTGGCCTGGTACGGCCCGATCGTCATGAATACCCAGGAGCAGCTCCGGCAAGCGTTTACAGAGCTCCGCGCCGGGACGTTCCTAAAAGAGAAAGAGAAGGGCCGCAACTAGGACTCCCCATTGCTGGCTAGTTGAAGCAGTTTCATCACAGGAGCATGCATGAACGAATCCAGATTCGTGATTCTCGGTGGAGGAATGGTCGCGGGTTACGCAGCCAAACAACTTGTTGAAATGGGTCTAAAGCCTGGCGAGTTGACGATTCTGTCCGCCGATACGTCGATCCCCTACGAGCGGCCTCCGCTATCCAAAGGCTTTCTGGCCGGCAAAGAAGCAGAAGAGGCGATCCGGATCAATCCTGAAGATTTCTACCGCAAGCAGGGAATCGACGTGAAACTCGGTTGCGTGGTCTCTGCCGTGGATCCCCAGCATAAGCGGCTAACCCTGAAGTCAGTAGGAGAATTCGGATTCAACAAGTTGATTATCGCGACCGGAGCCCGGCCCCGAACTTTGGAAATCCCGGATGCCAAGCTTCGAAACTTGCACTATCTGCGCTCCCTCGATGACTCGAAAGCCATTCAACGTTCTGCGGAAAACGTGAAACATGCGGTCGTGATCGGCGGAGGCTTCATCGGGATGGAAGTGGCCGCCGTGCTCTCACAGAAGGGCATCGAGGTCACAATGATTTTGAGCGACGATCGTATCTGGAAGCGGCTCTTCTCGCTCCAGATGTCCAGTTTCTTTGAGGGGTACTACGCGTCGCGGGGTGTGCGGTTTGCGAAGAACGCCACCGTAGAGGAATTGCGCGGCAATGAAACCGTGAGCTCCGTACTGCTTGCCGATGGCCAGCCAATCGCCTGCGACATGGTCGTCGCAGGCATCGGAGTGCTTCCGGCGACGGAGATGCTAGCCAATAGTGGGGTCGACATCGGAGATGGCGTCATGGTGAACGAATACCTGGAGACCAGCCGGCCTGACATATTTGCCGCAGGCGATGTCGCGAATTACCAGGACGTGCTCTTCGGAAAACGTAGACGCGTCGAGCACTGGGACAATGCGGTCTCACAGGGGCAGTACTGTGCGCGAGCGCTGATGGGCGAGCGCACCCCGTTCAAGCACGTGCCCTATTTCTTTTCCGATGTATTCGATCTCTCCTACGAATACTGGGGAGACTCCTCCGGCGCGGACCAGGTCGCGCACCGCGGCGATCTTGCCAGCAAGAGTTTCAGCGTGTGGTGGCTGCGTCAGAAACAGCTGGTGGCCGCCTTCACCATGAATCGTCCAGACGAAGAGCGCGACCTTGCGCCCAGGTGGATTGAGGCCAAGCAAACTCTATCGGCGTCGAAACTGGAAGAGGTCTCGCGCACCCTACCAGAAGCGCTGGAATAACTTCTGCTTACAGCGGCAAGGAAAGCCTTGCGAGTTAGTTCCGATACCTCTCCGGATCAATGCCCAGCCGCTTGAGTTTGGATTGAAGGGTAGTGCGGTTTATTCCGAGTCGCTCCGCGGTGCCGCTGCCTCCGCTGAGCCGGCCGTGGCTCTGCCGGAGCGCGCGGACAATGTGTTCGCGTTCGATCGCTTCCAGGGTGTCATCTGCCTCAGGTTCGCTGGCGGCCTCTAATTCCCTTAGCGGTGACTGCAACACCGGGCCTTGAGTCAGGATCACTGAGCGTTCCAGGAAGAGTTCGCGGATATTCCCCGGCCAGTCCCACTGTTTCAGGCTCTCCATCGTTTTTGTCGGGATGGGCAGCGATGATCCCCCGCATGGGAATTTGAAGCAACTCTTCGACACTGTAACCAAGGACGCGCGCCGGTGCTGGATTTACCGACAGGAGACGGCCTTGCAGATCGTGGGTGCACAGCAAATCCTGACTGTGTTCCACAAGGTCTCGATACCAGTCTTCGTTTTCCTGTAAGGCCCGCTGGATCGGGTCTAACTCGACTGGCCTATTCCCGTGGAAGTGGCGCACACGTTCAAGGTGCAATGCCATGGCTCACCCCTTCCGGGCGGTGCGGGGTTTGTGATGACCAGCCAGATCGCAGCGACGATTCCGTAGATCCAACTAATGCATCTTGCCAAAAATGTTTCAAACCCCAAGACTAGTTACAACGTGCCCCAAGCCCGCCGCCTGGAAGTGTAACAGAAACTTTCTATGACTACATCACCTTGATCTCTTTAGTAGTGGTGCAGTTTGACGACCGGATGGGGGGTCGGTTTCAACCGAAGGCAAGGTCTGTAAGCAGAGGCTTGTCAAAGAGTGCCATCTCCTCGGGTGTCGGTTCTTGGAATATTTCGGTCCATCGGTTCAGTGCATCTCGTTCTATGGGTGGCTTCTCCAGGCCGCGGCGTTGAATCCTCTCGAAGAGGACGTTCGGGGGCACAGAGAGATAGTGCAACTCCACCGCAGCGCCAAGGGCTCGAGCTCCGAGCCTTAAGGCATCCCGTTCGCTTCTTCCCCAGGTACCCCATTCGATGATTACAGTAAGACCGAGCGCGAGGAGTTCCTGACCGAACTTCCATTGCAGCGCCTCGATCTTCCCGCGTCTTTCTTCATCGTAGATGTCTAGTGAAAGAGAATCCATCCACTCATCTGGAGAAAAACGAACTCCGCGGAGCCTGTCTTCGAGCACCTTGGCCAGTGTGGTCTTACCCGAGCCGGGCAACCCGCACACAATGATCAGTCTCGGTCCACCACCGGATCTTTCCATAAGGAGATTATCACTGATGAATGGTCTCCTTATGTTGGCATGCGGTGTTGCCGCCTATCTGTCGATTTAGTCCCCGGAAGGCAGAAGCGACTCCTCATTGGTCGGAACGATCTCCGGCACAAAGGTTGTGGACGGGCATTCTCCCAGGCTCCGAATGTATTCTGCATCCAGGCCATGCGTGGGTCGTGCCAAAGGCTTCATTTCGGCGAATTGCTCCTGCTCCGTCGACCCCTCCAGCGCCGTCGTCGAGGCCAGTCCGTCCGCGATCACCTGCGTAAGGGCGTCGAAGTACCCGGTGCCCACGAAGCGCTGGTGTTTCACGGCTTCGTATCCGTGGCTGGTCTCCCGGCTAAACTCTTTTTCTTGCAGGCGCGAGTAAGCAGTCATGCCCTGTTCCTGATAGCCGCGCGCCAACTCGAACATGCTCAGGTTGAGAGCATGGAAGCCAGCCAGCGTCACAAATTGGAACTTGTAACCCATTTTGGCCAGCTCAGGTTGAAAACGGGCGATGGTGACATCGTCCAATTTCTTCTTCCAATTGAAAGAAGGCGAGCAGTTGTAAGCCAGCAGTTTACCGGGATACTTGGCATGAATCGCTTCAGCAAACTGGCGCGCCTCTTCCAGGTTCGGTTCCGAGGTCTCGCACCAGATTATGTCGGCATAAGGTGAATAGGACAGCCCGCGAGCGATTGCGGACTTCAAACCGCCGCGAATCTTGAAGAAGCCCTCCGGAGTGTGCTCACCGGTAGTGAACTCTTTATCCCGCGCGTCAATGTCGCTGGTAAGCAAGTGCGCGCTCTGTGCGTCGGTGCGAGCCATGATGAGCGCGGGCACGCCGAGCACGTCCGACGCCAGACGTGCGGCCACAAGTTTCTGAATCGCTTCTGAAGTCGGTACCAGCACCTTGCCGCCGAGATGTCCGCACTTCTTCGCCGAAGAAAGCTGATCTTCGAAGTGCACGCAGGAAGCGCCCGCTTCGATCATCGCCTTCATCAATTCGAAAGCATTCAAGGTCCCGCCAAAACCTGCCTCGGCGTCGGCCACGATCGGAGCAAACCAGTAAGTCTCGCCGTTCCCATCGAGGTGATGGATCTGGTCGGCGCGCATCAGCGCGTTGTTGATCTTGCGCACCACATTCGGAACGCTGTCGGCTGGGTACAAGCTTTGGTCGGGATACATCTGCCCTGCATCATTCGCATCCGCCGCCACCTGCCAACCGCTAAGATAGATAGCCTTCAACCCCGCCTTTACCTGCTGCACCGCCTGATTGCCGGTCAGAGCGCCGAGAGCTGCCACATAAGACTCATGATTGAGCAGCCGCCACAACCGCTCCGAGCCGAGGCGCGCCAGCGTATGTTCCACCTGGATTGACCCGCGCAGCTTGACTACATCTTCACCACTGTAGGGCCGCTCGACACCCTGCCAGCGAGCGTCCGAATTCCAGTGTCGATTCATTTCCGAAGCGGTTAAGGTGCGCATGTTGAGACGTCCTCCCAGGGGCCGTCTGTCAGCATTAGATGGCATCCGCCGCGAACCAGCAAACTTGGTCGTCCGTATCGGGCAACTAGTCCGTTGCGGACCAGCTGCTGGCAGGATCATGGCCCGGCTCGTACCATAGGTTCATGAGTGCTGTCACGCTGCCGCGCAATAACAACGAACTCGAGTCTCATATTTTGACCCAGGAAGCCCAGACCTTTCTCACCAAGCTGGCTAGAACATTCGAATCGCGGCGCCAGGAACTACTAGCCCACCGCCGCGTCCGCCAGCAGCAGATTGACGCCGGCCAGCTGCCCGACTTCTTGCCTGAGACCGCGTCCATCCGCGAGCAGGAGTGGACGGTCGCGCCCATTCCTCACGATCTGCTCGACCGCCGCGTAGAAATCACCGGCCCCGTCGACCGCAAAATGATCATCAATGCGCTGAACTCGGGCGCCAACGTGTTCATGGCCGATTTTGAGGACTCCAACTCGCCCACCCGGCAGAACAACCTCGAGGGGCAAGCCAACCTTCGAGACACCGTCGCCGGTACGATCACTTACACCAGTCCTGAAGGGAAGCAGTATCGCCTCAACTCCCAAGTCGCAACTTTGCTAGTGCGCCCTCGCGGTTGGCACCTCGACGAAAAGCATTTCGAAGTGAATGGGAAGCCGATCTCCGCTTCACTGTTCGATTTCGGCCTCTACTTCTTCCACAACGCAAAACGCCTGATCGCCAACGGCACCGGCCCATATTTCTATTTGCCGAAGATGGAGAGTCACCTCGAAGCCCGTCTCTGGAACGACGTGTTCTGCCTCGCCCAGGACGAACTAGGCATCCCGAGAGGCACCATCCGCGCAACAGTCCTGATCGAGACCATCCTAGCCGCCTTCGAAATGGACGAGATCCTCTACGAACTGCGCGATCACTCCACGGGCTTGAACTGCGGCCGCTGGGACTACATTTTCAGCTTCATCAAGAAGTTCAGAAATCGCCCGGAGTTCGTTCTGCCCGACCGCTCCATCCTGACCATGGACAAGCATTTCCTCAAGTCTTACGTAGCGTTGCTGATCCAAACCTGCCATCGCCGCGGTATTCACGCCATGGGCGGCATGGCCGCGCAGATTCCGATCAAGAACGACCCGGCTGCCAACGAGAGCGCGCTCGATAAAGTACGTCAAGACAAACTAAGAGAGGTCCATGCCGGTCACGACGGCACATGGGTAGCTCATCCAGGCCTGGTGCCCATCGCCAAAGAAATCTTCGACGCGCATATGAAAGAAGCCAATCAGATCCACCAACGCCGCGAACCAGTGCACATCACCGCCGCTGACCTTCTGACCGTCACCAAAGGCGACATCACCGAAGACGGTCTGCGCTGGAACATCGACGTCGGCCTGCAATACCTCGAAGCGTGGCTGCGCGGTTCGGGTTGCGTTCCCATCTACAACCTGATGGAAGACGCCGCTACCGCCGAAATCTGCCGAGCCCAGGTCTGGCAATGGCTGCGTCACCGCGCCACTCTCAGCAACGAACGCCAAGTTACGCCAGAACTGGTCCGCAGCGTCGTCGCCGAAAAGAAAGAGAACTTATCCGGAGCACGCATGACCGAGGCCGCCCAAATCTACGTGCAAATGATGACCAACCCGGATTTCGCGGAATTTCTGACCCTGGTCGCTTATGATTACATCGACTAGGACAGGCCACCGCGCGTCCGGAAGATGAATCGTCAATCATCCGAAATCTCCGACGATTTCCTCGCTCAACTCAAGGACGATCTCGTGCGCCGCCGCGTGGACCGTGGCATGGCGCGTCTGGAAGATCATCGGCACCTGCTTACCTCGCTTGATCCCGAACAAGAAAATGCCGGCCGCTTTGCCGGATACCTGGCCCAGTGGGTCGACATCGGCTTTCAGCGTCCGAGCCTGGTGCGAGAAATTGTTTCCCGCTTTACCAAGCCGGCGCGCGCCCGTCTGCCTCTGCACGACTACATGTATCTCCGCCTGGCTGAAGGGATGATTGCCATGGCCGAGGAAGGCACCGAGACGGCCGTCCGAAATTTCGATCTGGTTCTCAGCCTCGAGGAAGAAACCACCGACCAGGAGCTATTGTCAGTCGCCAATTTCTGGAAAGGCCGTTGCCTGCGCATGAAAGGCGACTACGATCAGGCGCTTGCCTATGCAGTCAAGGGAAGGGAACTCGCCGCTCATCTCGACCACGAGCCCATGGCCGCCGTCATGCGAGTGCTGGAGAGCTGGCTGTTCTTTCAGAAGGGCAACCCGAAGCAGGCGATTGCAATCTTGCAGGAAGCCGAGGCAATCCTGCGCAAGACCGACGACTACCTGACGCTCGGCAACATTCAATCTTCATACGGACGCATCGCCCGCCGCCAGGGACGCTACCAGCACGCCATCGAGCACTTCACCGCCGCCATCGCCGAGTACAAGAAACGCGATCCCCAGCATCGAAATGTCGCGCGGTCGCTCAACAACATGGCGTCCGTCAAGCGGCTGGTTGCCCTGCAGCTCGGCCGAAAAATCGATGCCGATGTAGCGCGCCGCCGCAAAGCCGTCGCGCGCGGCGGCCCGAGCGCAGCTCCGGGTAAGCCGCAATATCGTAATCGCTTTGAACAGGTCCGCGAGGAAGCCCTCGCCGAACTCGCCGAAGCCGCCGCGATTTATGAGCAGTATCGCAACCATCATGGTCTCGGGAGTGTGCACCTCAACTATGGCTACCTGCATCTCGACCACGGAGACCTGGAATTAGCCGACGCCGAAGCCAAAACCGCGTTCCGCCTTGGTGAAGAAAAATGCGATTACATCCTGATGGCGCGCGCCCGCCTTCTCCAATGCATGAGCGAGAATACGCGCGTAGAAGAAGAAATCGGCGATAGCACCGAACCCGGAGGCCACGCGCGACTGGCGCAAGACTGCGCCAAGGAAGCGATCGAGTTGGCCAAGCACACCCAGAACCGCCGTCTTCTGGCCGACGCCTACATCTGGCAGGGCCTGACCTACTCGAATCGTTTCTTCGACGACATCGAGTCAGCACGCCACTGTTACGACCAGGCGATGACTCTCTCCAAAGACCATCAACCGAAAGACAGCTGGGAAGATATCCACGCGCTGAAGGCAAAAATCCTGCGCTCCGGTACCGTCAACCCCACTCTGCGTGCGTGGTCGCAGGGGTCGGTCGGTGACAAAACCTTTCAACAGATCACCGAAGAATTCGCCGAGCTGATCGTTCCCAAGGTTTGGGAAAGGGAAGGGCGCAAAGTTTCCCGGGTAGCGACTCGCCTCTCGATGTCACCCAAGAAGGTCCGTCGAATCCTCGATCGCGTCGGAAGACACAAGCCGGGCAGGAAATAACGAGCCTCGCCGCTCTACCCTTCGTGTTCAATCTCCGTCATTGTCTCGCCCGCCCCTTATTAGTACGATAGGCCATCGAGTTAACGGCCACGAGGTGACTCAGGCTCTCCATGTCTGACATGCACGATGCTGTCCGGACTCCCCCTGCTGCGCCGCAGGACTTGACGGGCACCACGGTCGGTCGCTTCAACATTCTCGCCCGTCTTGGAGCGGGCGGCATGGGCGAAGTGTACCGCGCCGAGGACACCAAATTGCGGCGCGTCGTCGCCATCAAACGGATGTCCCCACGCCACAACACCGATCCCAAGGAAGCTGCACGATTCCTGCGCGAAGGCCAGCGTGCCTCGGCTCTCCACCACCCCAACGTTGCTAGCGTGTTCGACGTCCTCGAGGAAAAAGGCGAGATCTTTCTCGTGATGGAGTACGTGGAGGGTGAAACCCTCCGCCACCGTCTGCTCAAGCCTTTCACCACCGATCAGTTCCTCAGCATCGCCACCCAGTCTGCTGAAGCGCTCGCCGCCGCCCACGACAAGTCGATTCTCCACGGCGACATCAAGCCCGAGAACATCATGCTCACCCAAGCGGATCAGGTGAAGCTGCTCGATTTTGGAGTAGCGCGTCGCCTCACCTCGTCCAACGACAACACCCTCACCGGAACCTTGAACGCCCTCTCCGCCTATGCGCCGATCTCGGGCACGCCGACTTACATGCCGCCCGAAGTCCTGATGGGGAATCTTCCCGACTTGCGCGCCGACGTCTTCTCCGTCGGCGTCGTCTTCTACGAAATGCTCGGCGGACGTCATCCCTTCCAGGGACCCACCCTCACCGCAACTGCCGCCCAGATCCTTCACCGCGAGCCCTTACCGCTCGACCAGCTCGGCCGCGAAGTTTCCGATCCATTGGTCCGCGTGGTTGCGAAAGCCCTTAGTAAGGAGCCGGAGAAGCGCTATCAGAACGCCCGGGAACTCCTCGCCGACCTGAATGCGGTACGGCAAGGAGCGAAACCATCCGCACCACGCGTGCCAGGAAGAACGTCAGCCTTTCGTCGCTATCTTCCGTACGGAGCCGCGGCCCTCATGCTCCTGTTGCTCCTCGCCTTGCGGCCGGTGCGCACGATGCTCGCAGGTATCTTCAGCCGCCCGTCCTCCGGCCAGAAGTCCGCCCAAACTCCAGCCCAGCCCGTGGTCAGAAACCTTGCTGTGCTCCCTCCCGCAGTCCAAGGGGACGACCCAAAACTGCATGCTTTCGCCGACGGCATGGTCGAGAGCGTGACTGGCAAGCTGGCTCGTCTCTCTGAGAATCACCCTCTAAGTGTCATCACCGCAAGACAGATTCAGGACAAGAAGGTCACCACACCCGAACAGGCCTTGCAGGAGTTCGGCGCTAACCTCGGGCTGCGTCTGACGGTGCAAAGCTCGGGCGATCTCTTGCGCGTGAATTACTCCCTGGTGGACTCCAAGTCCGGCCGCGCACTGGCCGGCGACAGCGTAACCGCGCCGACCACCGATCCCTTCGCACTCGAAGACAAGGTGGCCGAGGGAGTCGCACGCGCGCTCCAGATCGAACTACGTCCGGAAGAGCGCACCGCCCTCGGTACCCACGGTACCGTCCAGCCCGCTGCCTACGACTACTATTTGCAAGGGCGCGGCTATCTGCAGGCGTTGTTCAAGCCCGAAAGCGTGACCAGCGCCGTAACCATGTTCGATCAGAGCTTAAAGCTCGATCCTAACTACGGCCTTGCCCTGGCGGGCCGCGGAGAAGCGTACTGGCGTCGCTACGAGGAATCCAAAGATAAGAAATGGATTGCTTCTGCCACGGCCGATTGCGCGAGGGCAGTGCAGCTGGGCAATGCTGGCGCCGGGGGCCACCTCTGTCTCGGTGTGCTGGCCAACGGCACCGGAAAATATGCCGAGGCCGTGACCGAGTTCCGCCGTGCCATCGAACTGGATCCGACCACCGACGAAGCCTACATCGGCCTTGCGCAAACCTATACCAAGCTCAACAAACTTGAAGATGCCGAGAAAACATTCCAACGCTTGATTCTCCTGCGTCCTCAGTACTATCGCGGATACAGTTCCCTTGCCTCCTTTTATCTGCAGCAGGCGCAATACGACAAGGCCGCCCAGATGTTCCTGAAGGCATCCGACCTCGCCCCCCAAAGTTATGGGCTCCTCAGCAGTCTAGGTGGAGCCTATCTTTATCTGGGACGCGACGCCGATGCTATTACCCTGTTCGAACGATCCATTCAGATTCGCCCATCTCCTGCTGCCTACTCGAATGTAGGCACCGCTTACTTCCGCGTTCGACGCTTTGCCGACGCCGCCCGCAGCTACCGCGAAGCTATCAAGTTCAATGATCGCTCTTATGTGATGTGGAGTAATCTCGCATCCGCGTACTACTTCGCTGGCCAGCGCGCGGAAGCCGACCAGGCACACCGCAAGGCTCTTGTCCTTGCCCTCGCCGAGATCCAGGTCAATCCCAACGACGCTGGCCTGCATGGTGATGTGGCCAGCATGTACGCCATGCTCGGCGAACACGACCACGCCCTCAAATATCTCGATCGCTCTCTCGAACTCGGCCACGGAGACAAGGACCTGCTCTTCAACGCCGCCACGGTTTACAGCGCCTTGGGCGAGAAAGGAGTTGCCCTGGAATGGCTGAGCAAGTCTTTGTCGGCGGGATACTCCCCCTCCGTCGTCCGGGCTGCGCCCATCTTCGATAACCTGCGCGAC
>JBKPCG010000090.1:0-8334 GCA_046727255.1 Acidobacteriota bacterium
CTCGTTCGCTTACGTGCTGAGGAACTTGCAAGGCGGACCAAAGGGGATCACCAGCGCGAGCCAGATCTCTTTCGTGATCTCCGGACAGGGCCTAACCGTGGCGCAATTGGCGAACGAGTGGGGAGTCCACTTTTGTGTCGGTGGGGGAACCAACTGCGGTCCTAATACCGGATTTGCAATGGGCAGGGTCACGACACCGGAACCAGGCACCTTGTCGTTATTGGGAACCGGACTGATCGGTCTCGCCGGTCTGTTGCGACGTCGATTGCTCGCGTAGGTCTCCAGTCAATACTCATTTTCAGATCCCTGGGCCGCCGCCCAGGGATTTGTTTTTTGCGGCTTTGCGGCATCAAGGCTCAGGGAAACACCTCGCCCTTTCTCTTGTTTCTACAGGAAAAGATTCAGCTTCCCGGAGGAATTCACCTAGTCAGCCTCGGCAGCCAACCCTTGTAGATTTAAGGCAGTTCTAAAGTTCGGCAATTACTCGCTGAGTGCGCGTCGCTGACTGGAGGTTGTTATGAAAAGGCTTTTTGGAATTGTGGCAGTCCTGTTTGCGTGGTGTTTCCCAGCAATGGCTCAATCAGAATATCCTGACCGCGACCGTGGGTATGCGGGACAGTGGCAGGGTCGGATGTCAACCGGCGATCAGAAGGAATTCAACCACGAATACCACGAATGGCAGGAAGCCAATGCCAAGAATGACCGCCATGACATAAACAAGCACGCGCGCAAGATGGAAGAAATCATGAGGCATTACAACATCCCGCCAGACACTCCGTTCGACGCCGTCGCAACTTCGAACGGATATTCGCCTCATTACGATGTCCGCCAGTTTCAGGGAAGGTTTTCGGCCGAAGATCAGAAGAAGTTTGACAAGGCGTACGAACACTGGCTGGAGGATCGGCGCAAGAGCGATCGTGATGACCTTGCCAAGGACGAAGGCAAAATGCAGGAAATCATGGCGCGGTACAACATCCCACGGGATGTTCCCTACGATGTGCTTGCGTCCGGTGCGCGGGGGTATTGAAGGGCTGACGAGTGCGGCGGTCCCGAACGTGGATGAAGGCCGCCAGGGATCACCAGTAGGAGGCAGTCGTCGCTCCGGAGTCTGTGTCGCAACTATTCTTTCGCCCTTCGGCGCTGAACCGGTTCCACCTATCACCCACGGCTTGCGCCGTGGGCTGTATCTTGCGCCGCTTCGCGGCTGTTTTCGAGGCTATCCTCCTACCGCCTGAATCAGAAACAATCGATGAGCATCGCTATAATCGGAGCGCATGGCTAACTTTCCTCCGGTTGACGAGCAACTGGCTTATATCAAGAAGGGCGCGGCGGAGATTGTCAAAGAGTCCGAACTGCGCGCGAAGCTGGAGCGGTCGCTCCGGGCCGGGAAACCGCTGCGGGTGAAGGCGGGGTTTGATCCGACGGCGCCTGATCTGCATCTGGGACACACGGTTCTGCTGCGCAAGCTGAAACATTTTCAGGATCTGGGGCATACGGTCATCTTTCTGATCGGGGATTTTACCGGGATGATTGGCGATCCCACGGGGCGTTCGGCGACGCGGCCGCCGCTGTCGCGAGAGCAGATTGCGGAGAATGCCGAAACTTATAAGGCGCAGGTTTTCAAGATTCTCGACGCTCAAAAAACGGTGGTGGATTTCAACAGTCGATGGTTTTCGAAATTTTCGGCGGAGGACTTCATTCGGCTGACTGCGAAGTACACGGTCTCGCAGATGCTGGAGCGCGAGGATTTTCACAAACGATTTCAGGAAGAGAAGCCGATTGCCATGCATGAGCTGCTGTATCCGCTGGCGCAGGGATATGACTCGGTGGCGCTTGAGGCGGATGTGGAGTTGGGTGGGACCGACCAGAAATTCAATCTGCTGGTGGGGCGCGAGATCCAGCGGGCTTATGGGCAGGAGTCGCAGGTGGTGCTGACTACGCCGATTCTGGAAGGGCTTGACGGCGTCAACAAGATGTCGAAGTCGCTGGGGAACGCGATTGGGATTCATGAGCCGCCGCTCGAGATGTACGGGAAGATCATGTCGATTTCGGACGAGATGATGTGGCGGTACTACGAACTGCTGACCGATGTGCGGTCGGAGCAGATTGTGGCGATGAAGAAGGATGCGGCTGATGGGAAGGCGCATCCGATGGCGTTGAAAAAGGAACTGGCGCGGACGATTGTGGCGGATTTTCATTCGCCGGATGCGGCGGCAAAGGCGGGGGAGGATTGGGCGAAGCAGTTTCAGAAGGATGGGGTGCCGGAAAATCTCGAGAGAGTTCAAGTCCGAGTTACCTCGATTGCCGTCACAAATCCGCAGGATCACAAAAAACCGACATGGGCGGCAGAGGAAGAACCACGTAAGATGATTTGCCTGCCTGATGAAGAAACCGTCAAGAGGGACCCGAATATCGAGACCGTCAGAGTGGAAAAGCTCTTGCAAGAACTTGGGCTAGTGTCTTCTGTGACAGAAGGAAGTCGAAAGCTGAAAGAGGGTGCGGTTACCATCAACGGAGAACAGATGAAAGGGCGATATTTCGCTTGGGTCAGCCTTCCAGCGGAAGCTGTCGTCAAGGTGGGACGCAAGCAGAAAATTGCATCGCTAGTACCTTGATGCACGTCGGTGAGATCTGTTGAGCTCCTGTCATCCTGAGCGCAGCAGGAGGATTCGCGAAGCGAATTGCTCTGCGGAGTCAAAGGACCCCTACACTTGCACGCCATGCGTGCGGCAACAGGGAGTTCTGATCAGAGAATGCGCTTCATCACCTGCGTGCGAATGATCGTCCCGACGCGAGAGTGTCGAGGTGACATCCCTGTGAGAACTCCCTGCGGCGGCGCTCTCAGCGTGGGTGGCGTAAGGGTCCTTCGACTCCGCAAGAGCTTCACGAAGTTCTTGCTGCGCTCAGGATGACATTTCTTGAGAGAAGGGCGTGCGCGGGTGCCAGTCGGTAGATTGCTCGTAGGCGTGTGCTGCATGTAGCACTAAATCCTCGCGCCAGTGAGGGGCTGCAAGCTGCAACCCGACGGGCAAATTCTCGGAAGTAAATCCACACGGGATTGAAATCGTGGGAATTCCCCAGACATTGAAGGGACGCGTGTTACGCAGCATGAGGAGTTCGACTGTGCGCAGGTTTTCGGGGTGCGCTTGGAGATCGGCGATCTTGGGTGGTGGGATGGGAACAGTGGGCGTCAGCAGGATGTCGACTTCATCGAAAACTTTGCGAATTGAATGACGCGTGGCTTCGAGTTCGCGGCGGGCGCGCAGCGCTGCGGCGGCTGAGGTGTTCGCCCCGGACTTAATGCGGGCCAGGGTTGCGGGCTGGTAGAGGTCCGGTGAGTTCGCAACAAACGGTTCGTGATAGGCGTAGGATTCGGCACTCGACAAGGTGCGATCGGTTGGGACTTCGAGTTTCACTTCGCGAATCTCGGCGTGGAGCTCGCGGAAGACCTGGATTGCTTTTTCGGTTGCGGCAGCGATTTCGGAATGCAGGTCGTCGAAGAAGAACGTCCGCGGAATACCAACGCGAAGCTTGGGTGGGCGCTGATCGAGCGCGGCGATGAAATCAGGGACCGCGACGTCGAGGCTGGCGGGGTCGCCGGCATCGTAGCCTGCTAGAACTTGCAGCATCAGGGCAGCATCGTACACGGAGTTTGCGATTGGGCCGACGTGGTCCAGCGACCACGACAAAGGGATTACTCCTCGCGCGCTGACTCGTCCGTAAGTCGGCTTGAGTCCGACTACGCCGCAGTAGGCGGCGGGCAGGCGAATGGAGCCGGCAGTGTCGGTGCCGATGGCGGCGAAGCCGAGACCGGCGGCTATGCTGGCGGCGGAACCTCCGGAGGAGCCTCCGGTGATGCGGGAGGTGTCCCAGGGATTGTGGACTTCTCCGAAGAAACTGATCATCGAACTGCCGCCGTAGGCGAATTCGTGCAGGTTCTGTTTGCCTAAGATGATGGCTCCGGCGGCGCGGAGGCGTCGGACTACTTCGGCGTCTTCGGTGGGGATGCGGTCTTTGAAAAGAGCGCTGGCAGCGGTGGTGCGGGTGCCGGCGGTGTCGAGGATGTCTTTGAGTCCGATGGGGATGCCGTGTAGCGGGCCGCGGTAATGTCCGCGCTGGATTTCCTGTTCGGCTTGGCCGGCGTCTGCTAGGGCGGAGTCGGCCAGGATGGTGATGAGGGCGTTCAGTTTGGGGTTGAGCTTGTCGATGCGGGTGAGGCAGTCGCGGGTGAGGTCGACGGAGGAGAGGGAGCGGTCACGGAGTTGGCGGCTTAGCTGTTGAATCGTCGGGCGCACGTAACCTCTTTCAGAGCTTCAAAGGAGTTTATCTTTCTCCCCTTCCGGGGCTTCCTCATTTACTGCATGCACCCACGGCTTACGCCGTGGGCTGCATTCTTGCGCCGCTTCGCGGCTCGCGGGACGGTCGTCGCGTGAACCTTTGCCGAGGTTGGAGAACGTGGCAAGCTGCGTCTCTACAATGGCGTTGGGTGCCGGGCTCGCTTCGCGAACCATTTCACCACTACGTAAACCACTGGGCCGACGGCGAGGGCCCACGGGCCCCAGCGCTTGGCGATCGGATCGCTGAAATACAGGGCGATTGCGGTCATCACTGTCGGCAAGGTGATGACGTACACGAGTCCAAGGCGTCCGGCTGGGATACGGAAGGCACGGGGCATGTCGGGACGCTTGTGACGCAGTCCCCAGGCGGAGAGTACGGTCATCACGGTGGTGGCGGCTCGGAACCAGACGTAGATGCTGATCAACTGGCCTAGTGTATGTTGCGCGAGCGAAGCGTAAATGGCGGCGGAGATCAGGATCGCGACCCACGGGGTTCCATAGCGCGGGTACTTCGCTGTCAGGAAGCGCGGCAGATAACCGTCTTCGGCCAAGGCGAAGGGCATCCGAGTGGTGGTTAGCACGGTACTGTTTAGCAGGGCCATGGTGCTGACCATCGCGGCCACAGTCATCAGACTGCCTAGCCAGGGGCCGCCGATTTGTTGGGCGGCGGTTGAGAAGTATCCGTCTTTCCAACTCTGCCAGTGGTCGACGGACGCGAGGGCGGCCAAGGTCGGCAGGAAATAGGCCGCGATAGAAAGCGGGACTACCAGCGCGAGCGCTCGCGGATAAGTACGCTGCGGATTCTCGACTTCTTCGGCGACAGTGGAGAGCTGTTCGTATCCCGAGTAGAGCCAAAGTCCCAAGGCCAGGCCGACACCGAATACCTGGGAGAGTGGCCGGTCCGGCGGGACGAACGGGACGAACGGGTTATGGTGCCACTTTGCCAAGCCTAGGACGATCAGGGCGATCACGGGAATGAAAATGAAGATTTCGAAAGCGGTGGCGGCTTTACCGACCATCTGAATGCCGCGAATGTTGACCCAGGTGATGAGAGCGATCAGAGCGAATGAAACCAGCCAGTGTTTCCATCCGGTGATCTGGGGAAAATAAAAAGACAGGTAGTCGGCGAAGAGAACGGCATAGGATCCGCCGAGAAGGAACGATGCGGACCAGTTCCACCATCCGGCGAGGAAGCCCCAGAAATCGCCGAAGGCGGCTCGGGTCCAGCGATAGAAGCCGCCTTCGACGGGCATGGCGGTGGTGAGTTCGGCCGAGACCAGCGACACGGGAATACACCAAAAGAACGGGATGACCAGAAGATAGAGCAGCGTCATGCCGGGGCCGCTGGTGGGGGCCATCGATTCCAGGCCGAAGGGGCCTCCGGTGGTGTAGGAGAACATTACGAAGACGAAGTAGAAGAGGCTGGCTTTGCGGAGGGTGGATTTCGTGGATGGGTTCGATGTGCTCAAGGATGTGAAAGGAACCTCCGGGGGTAAAGCCCAGTGTTTGTATGCCTTCTGCGGCACGGCTAAAAGCCGTGCCCTCCCGAAGCCAACTCTGAAACGAGTCTAGTGCTTCAGAGACTGCTCCAGCAGCCATGACACTAAATCAGGTTCGGCGTAGGCCTGGTCCCAGGAATTGTGGCCAACACCGGGATACTCGGTGTATTTGAATTTGGCATTGGCAGCTTTGAGGGCCTCGGCCATGTGGCGGGACTCGTCGACGGGGACGGCGGGGTCGGCATCGCCGTGGAACATCCAGACCGGCGTATTGCCGATTCTGCGGGCCACTTCGGCATAGGGGTCGGTGATTTTGGGATCGTCCACCAGAGTTACGCTTAACTGCGGCCAGTTTTTTTGAGGACGTATGCCGCTGCAGATGGGGACTAGAGCGGCGAAGCGTCCGGTATTGCGGGCGGCGAGTTCCCAAGTGCCGAATCCGCCCATGGAAAGGCCGGTGAGATAGATTCGGTTGCGATCACCGTGAAATTCCTTGAGCGACGCTTCGAGCGCGGCCATAGCTTGGGCCTGCATGTCGGGCTGGCCCCAGATCTTCCCTTCTCCGCATTGCGGAATCACTACCACAAACGGGAACCTGGAGCTATGCAGGCGAATGGCGTGAGCGATGCCAACATCGGTCTGGAGTAAGCCGTCGGAACCGCGCTCGCCGGCTCCGTGAAGGAAGAGGATGACGGGCCAGGATTTCTTTTTGGAGAAATCGGCCGGGACATAAACCTGGTAACGGTAGGTGGTGGCGGAGATGGTGACGGTGCGATCGAGGAAGCCGGTTTGAGTGCGGGCAAGTGAGGGGAGCGCGGTTGCGAGAATCAGGAGAAAGGGCAGTCGTAAGAGGTTTCGGCGTGACATGGCAGGTTAGTTTACAGGAAAGTAAAGCGCAATTGAGCGCTTCCAACCAGGCCCGAGTTGAGTCCTGGAGAACTGTTCTTTCGCCCCTTCGGGGCTGGTTCATTTCGGCATGCTACCCACGGCTTGCGCCATGGGCTGCATTCTGTCGCCGCTTCGCGGCTCGGTGATGCGGATGACTCTAGCCGGACGAGGAAGCGGCTTTCCACTTGTTACAGAGAGCGGCCATGGTGTCGAGGGCGTCGTGCGTGTAGAGGGTGATCGCCTGCTGTATGACGTCTTCGGGCAGATCGGGCGACTTACCTACGAAGTCCATGACCATGCGGACGCGGGTGTCCCCATGTAGAGATCCGGTGAAGATGACCTGCTGTTCGGCGGTTACACCCATTCCGTGATTGAGGAGCGCAACGTAACGGGGCGGTTCATAGGAGGTCACGACTGCTGAGATGGTGGCACGGACCGGCTTGGTTACGACGTAGCGGATGCGGCTGCCGACTTGCCAGGGGCTGCCCTCGATCCACGAAACCTCTTCGTAGATTTCCCGGTGAAGCAGGCGTTCCAGATCACTGAAGGCGCGAAATGCCAGTTCAACCGAAACCGGCACGACCACGGAATAGTCAGTCCGCGGCAGCATGGGACCCACCCCAAGAGAGTGGGCGGATTATGCGCCGATTCCGAGCGTAAGACAAGGGCGCAAATTGGCGCAAATTGGCCGGTGACGTAACGTTGATTGTGTAAAAGGCAAGAGGGTGTAAGTTGGCTTTGGCCTCGCAAGCTAAAGCCGTTCCGAAAGGAGACCTACACCCAATGGCGAAGATAATCCCGATCACCGAGCATTTCCAACATTTTCTGGCGGAGATGAAAGAGAGCTTCTGGGGCGATCTGTATGGGCAGACCCGGAAGGCCTGGCAACCGTTTTTCGAGCTGCAATCGGAGCGGCAACGCGACCGGTTCTCGGGCTGGGGGCGGTATGAACGCAGGCGGGGAAGAGGGCGAGCCTACCGCAACGGCTACTACGAACGGGATTTCGTGACCCGCTTCGGGACGATTCGGTTGCGCATCGCGCGCACCCGCGAAAAGAGTTTTCTGCCGGTGGGACTGCGGCGCTTTCAGCGGCGGGCCGAAGAAGTTTCGCGGCTGATCCGGGAGGCGTTTTTGCGGGGCATCAGCACGCGGCAGGTGGGACGAGTGGTGGCCACAATCACGGGCGAAACGGTGAGTGCGCAGACGGTGTCGAAGCTGACGCGCGATCTGGATGAGGCGGTACGCCAGTTTCATCAGGCACGGTTGAGCGACGACTACGTCTATCTGTTTCTCGATGGGGTGAGCTTGCGGGTGCGGCGGCCGACCGGCCGCAAGCAAGTGCAGATGCTGGTGGCCTACGGCATTCGGCGCGATGGCAGCCGGCATTTGCTGGCGTTTCTGCGCAGCCAAGGCGAAGGCCAGGCCGACTGGGAGGCCTTGCTCCAGGATCTCTATCGTCGCGGACTCGAAGGCCGATCGCTGGGCCTGATTCTCACCGATGGCTGCCCGGGGTTGGCGGCGGCGATTGGCACCGTCTATCCGCGGGTGCGGCATCAGCGCTGCTGGGTGCACAAGATGCGGAACATTCTCGAGAAAGCACGGAAGCGCGA
>JBKPCG010000091.1:0-25905 GCA_046727255.1 Acidobacteriota bacterium
GAGTTGGCCGAGTGGGAAGAAGGATGTCATCCAGGATCTGGCGACCGATTTCATCTATACGATCGTCGAAGGCGAAGGTGTTAAGAAAAAGGAACCTTTCGCCGGCAGCACACCAGCGAGTCTGTCCAGTAACAAGACCGGCCCGGCAAAATAGCGAACCGCATCTGTAGTTATCGCCCCGAGTGCTGGTCAACCCGCGTGGGTCTCGCATGCTAGACTCGGGTACTTCCGAACCGCCGATGCAACTCTGCGCAAAATTCATACGGTCATTCGTATTCTCGGCTGTTGTAACCGTCTGCTGTCTTGCCCAGAAACCTGCACAACCCCAGCCTCAATTCGAGGATGTGACCGCACAAGCCGGCCTTACCGCTCCCAATCTTGCACAACCTGGAAATCGATACGTGATCGAGTCCACCAGCGGCGGAGTCGGGTTCATCGACTGCGACAACGACGGACGACTCGACATAGTTACGGTGAATAGCACGTCGGTGGATCGCTATCGCCAGGGAGGAGATCCGATGGTGACGCTCTACCGCCAGACTGGCGATCTGAAGTTCACGGACGTCACCCAAGCCGCGGGTCTGACTCGGAAGGGCTACAGCATGGGAGTTGCGGTAGCTGATTTCGACAACGATGGTTGGCAGGACCTGTACGTGACCGGCTATGGTGGGAACGTACTCTATCGCAATCTGGGCAACTGCAAGTTCGAAGATGTCACCGAGAAGGCGGGCGTTCGGCTGGGCGGCTACAGCACGGGAGGGGCCTGGGGAGACTACGACCGTGATGGATACATCGACCTCTTCGTGCCGCGGTACCTGCAAGTGGACATCGACAAGCTCACAAAATACGACAGTAAGCTGTGCGATTTTCGAGGAGTGACGATGGAGTGTGCCCGGCGCGGTCACACGGGTGAATCCGATTTCCTGTTGCGTAACCGCGGCGATGGCACCTTTGAGGATGTCTCAAAGAAAGCGGGCGTGAGCGATCCCGGCCATTACCTGGGGATGCAAGGGATTTGGACGGACTACGACAACGATGGCTGGCCGGACCTGTATGTCACCAACGACGGCGGCCCGAACTACCTCTATCACAACAAGCACGACGGCACTTTCGAAGAGGTCGGATTGCAAGCTGGCGCTGCGCTCAGTCTCGAGGGTCAGGAACGAGCGGGAATGGGTGTGGATTTCGGCGACTTCGATCGCGATGGGCGGCTGGACATCTTCGTCACCAACTTCAGCGAGGAACCGGACGCGTTGTTCTGGAATCAGGGAGAGAAGGGCTTTACAGACATCGCAGCGTCTGCTGGCGTAGCGCGGCCCAGTTTCCTGCCAGTTGGCTGGGGAGCGGCCTTCTTTGACATGGACAATGACGGCTGGCTCGACCTTATCGTGGCGAACGGGCACGTCTATCCCCAAATGGACCTGGTGGAAGGAGGCGCGCCTTTTCGTGAGCCGCTTCTGCTGTTCCGGAACAAACACGACCGCACTTTTGAAGATGTAACTACACTTGCCGGGCTGGATCGGTTACCGCCTGCCTCTCGGCGAGGACTGGCCGTGGGCGACGTTAACAATGATGGCAAACTGGACGTCCTATTACTAAACATCGGCGAGAGTCCAACCCTGCTTATCAACCGCGCTCAGACATCCTATCATGCTGTATTACTGCACCTTATAGGGACGAAAAGTAACAAGGCGGCGATCGGCGCAAGGGCTATCGTCACGGTTGGAGAGACGACTCAAATCGGCGAGGTTCGAAGCGGCTCCAGCTATCTCTCACAGAATGATCTGCGCCTGCACTTTGGCTTGGGCGAAGCAGCGTCCATAAGTTCCGCGCAGATTGTCTGGCCAAGCGGCAAAGCCGAGACCTACAAAGACCTGGCGGCGGATTTCATTTACACGATCGTAGAAGGCTCGGGAATCACAGAACGCTCTCCATTTGCCGGGAAAAGCGCCGCGACTGGCGCAAAAACAGCCGGCGCGGCTGAACCAGTTACACATCACTGAATCGCGTCCGCAAAACTTCACGGATGATCAGACGCTCGCGGCGGATTTCCACTGGTCGCGTGCTCTGCCTCCTGCATCTTGCGATAGCGCTCAAAGTGTTGCTTGGCTTCTTCCGATTTCCCCAATTTGTTTAGGACGAGTGCCAAGTCATACTCCGTTTTCATGTTGCTCGGATCCGTCGCCAAGGATTGCCGAAACACACTCTCCGCCTCGGCTAGATTCCCTGATTCGAGATACATTGTCCCGAGGCTGAACAGCGCCTGAGCGTGATGAGGTTGCAGGGCCACTGCCCTTTGCCAGTGTTGAGTGGCCTCTGGTCGGTTTCCCTGCTGGCCGGCTACGAGACCGAGCTGGTACTCGGCCTCGGCGAGATCCGGCTTGATTTGGACCGAGTGCTCGAGAGCCTGACGGGCATCGGCATAGCGCAGCAGATTCAGGTATGCAATTCCCAACCCGAGATACGCTTTCGCATCCTCTGGGCGCTGCGTTACATAGTCTTCCAGGATATGGGTTGCGGGCAGATATTGTCTCTGCTGGATCATCACGCTGGCGACCAGGTATCGGTCGTCCAGTTCCGAACTCTTGCGCTGCAGATCTTGCGCAGCTTGCAATCCTCTGTCGTTCTGCCCAGCCTGCATGGCTTCAACAATCAGGTGACGTAATACCTCCCGCGAATCCGGGCTCAACGCTCGCGCTTTCTCCAGCATCGTGAGACTATCCGCATGCTTGCTTTCCCCCGCGAATATTTCGGCCATCGCGACCAGCGTTTCGACTGATTTCGGATCCGCCGCAAGAGCCTGGCGAAAGCTGGTCATGGCAGCAACTGCTTGTCCCTTTTGCCGAAGTGCCCGCCCTTTCAAGTAGTAGACCTGGGCAGCCGCGCCTTTAGGGAGAGGAGTGACCAGACTAAGAGTCTTCAAAGCAGCATCGGAATCATTTGCCGTAACAAACACCTGCGCGAGATCGAGTGCCGCACCGGGAGACCCTTTGACTCGCGGGATCATCCCCTCCGCGTCGGATCTTCGGCCCACACCAAGAAGGCTGGCAGCCTTAAGGGGAACCGCCGAGGGAGGAAAGTGATCTGGTTTAATCGTTTCCAAAGTGGAGAGTGCTCCCGCGAAATCGCCCCGTCCCAGATTCAGCTTTGCCACCTCAATCTTCAAGTCAGAATCCTGCGGGCTGAGTTGGATAGCCTGGTTGTATTGCCGTATGGCGTCGTCCGGCTTGTCCTGGGCAAGCAGAGCGCCCGCTAAATTTCTGGACGCGACGATCGACCTGGGGTTGAGTTGCAGGACGCGCCGAAAAAGAGCTTCGGCCTCGCCATAGCGTTGTTGGCGGCCGCGAACGACACCCAGCATGAGAAGAGCTTGTTCATTCGCTGGCTCCGAAGCAAGGATGCTCCAGAGAGTGCTTTCGACGGAGTTAAGGTCGCCACGCGCGAGCTGAGCCTGAGCTGTTGAAAGCGGAGAGGCTGACTTCGATCGAGGAACGGTCTTCTGCGCACGGGCGGAGGGAGATGTGCACAACGAGAAAACCGCCAGGGCCAGCAGAAGCAGCGGGCGCAGCTCAGTCCGATTGGGGAGCATTCCCGCGCCCTCGTTGGCGATTCTTCAAGGTCTGATAGAGCTTGATTTCGCGCTGGGCATCTTCCTCCCTTGAATCGCGGCGATAGGCCATCGCCAATTGGTAGTGAATGTAATCAGCGTCAGGACCCACCTTGGTCCCGGTTTCCAGGCTCGCGACAGCGCCTTTCGTGTCGCCTTGCTCCAGTTGAAGTTTGCCCAGTTCGTAGTAGGCATCCGCGCGCTTGGGGTCCTCCTGGATCACGTCCCGCAGAAGGGACTGGGCCTCCTCTTTTTGTTGGATCTGAATGAGAGCAAATGCCAGGTGATACTTGGCGGAAACATCGGAAGGATTTTGCGTGAGCGCCGCACGCAGCTCTTCCACGGCATCCTTCGGGTGGCCGTTGCGGATCAGTGCTAACCCCGCCAGGTAATGGGTCTGTGCCTGATTTGGATCGATCGCCAGAGACTTCCGATACTCTTGCAGGGCGGTATCGTACTCGTGCTGGTCAGCGAATGCCGATCCCAACATCATGTGGAGGTCTGCTGAATTCGGATTAGTTTCTTCCATGGACTTCAGCCGCCGTACACCCTCGTCGTAGCTGCCCGTCTTAACGAGAGATACGGCAAACGCATAGGCGAGACCGGGGTCGCCGTCCACTTCGTTTTGAATCGGCTTGAGAGTGTCCAATGTGCCGCTAAAATTCTGCACCATGAACAGGCTAAGCCCCAAGGCCGCTCTGACTCTCACGTCGCCCGGCTGCTTTTGCAGTTGCCGGGCCAGTGGAGGCACTGCGTCCTGGTACTGGGCAGCGTAAAACGCGGCCATGCCCCAGTTACGATCCAGCGTCTCAAGCGAAGGGCTCCACTCGCCGGCCTTACGGAAGTAGTCCGCAGCCGGGCCAAATTCCTTTTTGCCCGCGAGAATTACGCCGAGGTTGTTGTACGCATCGGCAATGGCGGGTTTCAGTTGGTCTAAGTAAGCCTGCACTTTCTTCTCTTGCTCGGGCGAAACTGGCTCTGCTGGAGGTGCGCCGACTTGGCTTTCGGTCTCCTGCAACAAATTGGCGCCCGGAAAATCATCTTTCTTGTCTGTAACAGCCTTGGCTGATCCGGGAGCAGCGAGCTGGCTTCGCATGTTGGCGAGCGATCTTTGTCTGAGATCGCTCGAAAGCAATAGTTCCTTTTTCCCCTCCTCCGGTTTGCCTTTGCTTTGCAGGATTCGGCCCAGCACATAGTGAGCCCGACTGATCTGGAAGTCATTGCGGGCTTCATCCTTGGTCAAGGCAATCGCCTTACGCATCGCGGCCTCTGCCTCGGCACCGCGGTCTGCGTCGGCGTACAGCTGCCCAAGGTACAGCAAGGGATCGGGATTTTGTGGATCGAGAGAAGTAGACCGCGATAGTTCGACTTCTGCCTCATGGGTGTTGTGTTGCTTCATTGCAATGTACCCAAGCAGATAGTGGGTACGGGCATCGTTCGGATTAACCCTCACCTCGGCTTGCAGTTCCGCCAACGCAGGGCCGAATCCGGATTCTCCGTCACGCGCCAGGTACGCTAAAGCGAGGAAGTAATGCGCCTGCCGTCTCGTGCTGTCCTTAGAGATCGCCTTCTTGAGTTCCAGGATGGCATCGTCATACAACTCTCCTTCCCGATAGGCCATGCCAAAGAAGATGTGGAGGCGTGCCGTATCTCCGAAAGCCGCAACCATGTCATCGAAAACCAAGCGTGCGCGCGAGAGGTCGTTCAGCTTGATATAGGTCATGCCCAGCAGGTAGGCGATGTCAAAAGTGGGTTCGGCAGCCGTAGCTGCTTCCAAGGGCTCGCGGGCGCTCTTATAGTCACCTTGGCTGTACAGAGCCTGCCCAATGAGAGCGCGTGCCCGCACATTCTCAGGATCGTCCTTCAGAACCTGTTCACCCATAGCGCGGGTGCCGGAGAGATCCCCCTGTCGTAGCCGCATCCGGGCGTAATCGAGTCGAACTGCCGAATTGGTGGGTGCCAGGCGCAATGCTTCATCGAACAGCCCCGTCGCCTTGTCAGAATTACCCAGACGAGCATATGCACCAGCCGTACTCCCGAGAACGCCCGCAAGAAACGCCACGTACTCGCTGGCTGCACGGTCCTCGTCACCGCTGACCTGGTAAGTGCGGGCCGCGTCGTAGTGGCGGCTGAAATCCTGAAGAGTGCTAGCTTTCTGGCTAGATCGCTTCGCTTTGACGGCGTTGCCTGCGGGTGACTGGGCCTGCGCAAATGAGTGGATAGGGACGACCACGCAAAGGACAAACAATGATCGCCGTACACACTTCCAGTTGCCCCTGCTAAGTCCGGAGCGCCGCGAAAGACACAAACCACCGAGGGAAACCATTAAAGGAAGGATAAAGGGTGGGACCTGACGGTCGTCAAGTCCCACCCCCAGAAGGAAACCACCTAGAAGTTGATCTTCAAGGCGTACTGAATTTCACGTGGTCCTTTGTCGTTTCGGACCAGGCCAAAGCTTTGGTTGCCGTAGACATTCCCACTAAACTGATTGGCACCGAAGCTCCATCCCAGCGTGTCCACAGCGTGGCCGAAACAGGGACTGTTAGCAACGTTGATATTGCCCGCATTACAGCCCACCGCGTGGTCGTTGATGTTCGTATCGATCGAGTCGGTACGGAACTGGGTCTTGTTGAACAGGTTGAAGAACTCGAAACGGAACTGCAAAGTCACGCGTTCCGTAGCCTTGAAGTTCTTGTAGACGGAGAAGTCGGTATTGGCCAATCCCGGGCCAGAGCAAGAGCCAACCCCGGAGTTGCCGAGCCCCCCGATCTGGTAGTTATCCAATGTAAACGCATCCGGATTCCACCACTGGTCCGCGTTACCGCCGTGTTTGCGACAGTCCTGCAGCAAGCGGTTCGGACGGTCGTTGTTTTGGGTGGTACCGGTACCGGTTATGCCGCCCGGAACGTTATCGGCATTGTTATTGGTGTTGACCGTCCAGCTGGGACCGCTAGTGTAGTTCAGAATCGAGGCCAGTTCCCACCCTCCCAGACCAGTCCGCACGAAGGCGTTCTGCCCTTTCAAACTGGGCGAGGTATAGACCAGATTAGCAGTGAAGACGTGCGGCCGGTTGATCGGAGTCGGGCCGTAGTCATGTCTCGGATCGGACTGGTCCAGCAATAAGCTTGTAGCATTGGCTCCACCGCTATTGGTGATGTCGGTGTCGGCTAGTGATTTGGACCAGGTATAGGCGAACTGCGCATCCAGAGCTTTCAGCCGGGTCCGGAATAATGCCTGGAGCGCGTGGTAATTCGACTTCGCATTCCATTTTCCGTAGTTGATAAACCCGAATGAGCCTGCTGGGCGAAGACCGTTGTCATTAAGGAGTGCGTAGGCAAGTCTCTGATCCACCGGGACCGCGTTCGCGTCAGTGTAGCGCAGCACGTTAACGCCGCGATTGCCTACGTAGGCAAGTTCGAGCTTGCTGTCACGCGCGATCTCCCGCTCGAACGTCGCGTTCCACTGCCAGGTATTAGGCATATTGTTGCTTGGGTCGAGACCGAAACTGGGCGAGCCCGAGATGCTCACCTGGTTTGGATCGGGTGCAATGTCCAGGCTCCGACCGTGATCATTGGGTCCGGTCCCGCCGGCGTTCAGGCTGAATGGAGTATTGCTCGCCAGGTAGAGATAGTTACTCAATCGCTCACGTTGGTAGAACTCACCGACCCCGGCGCGGAACGCCATCTTGCCATCGCCCCTGGGATCCCAGGCAATACCGATTCGCGGTGCGATCATGTGGTTGTTGTTATCCTTCAGGGAACGATTCTGGCCCGGGGTCCCAGGCGCAAACCCGTTGTCCTCGCAGAAATGTGTGCCAGGAACGACCAGCATACCGTTGCAGGGATCCTTACCGAGGTCTGGATTGTAGAGGTTCGTCTGGAAGCTGGCAATCCGGTCCTTGGCGGAGAAGGGGTTGCGCAGGAAAGACCAGCGCGCGCCATACTCCAGGGTCAGATTGCGGCGTAGCTTCCAGGTGTCGCCAAAGTAAAATTCATAATCGTGCCACCGCGTCAGGGTAAACGGGTTTGTCTGAAGTTCACCCCAGCCCCACAGCACCTGGTTCCACATCGTGTTGAAAATTCCGTTTCCGGTGCCTCCGCCCTTGAACGTGCCATCGGGGGCCACGGTGCTCTGAGCGCCCCAGTAGTTGGGCGCTTCGCAGGACGAGCAATTTACCAGCTCGTTCTTCTTGTTGTTGCTGGCCAGGAAGCCCACTTTGAAGGTGTGAGCTCCCGTGACCTTGGAGAAATCGTCCTTCAGGATGTACAGCTCTTCGTTGTTGTGCCAGGGGCCTTGGGTCCAGAGGCTGTCGGAACTGGTCCCGTTACCTACGCCGCCCCAGAAAACCGGATATCCAATTTTTGTTCCGTCGAATTTTTGGGAATAGGGGAAGAAGGGCTGCTGAGCTGCGTTAATCGAATCGATCAGCCCCGGATTGCTTCCGGCCACATTGACCGTGATGCGATTTGCGGCATACGAAACCTGAAAATCGTTCACAGCGGTGGAGCCAAGCAGCTTGGTCACCTTCACAGTGGCCTGATAACCGGGCTGGATCCAATCGCTTTCAACAGATGGGTATGGGTCATCACCCCAGAAACCTAAGGTACTGGGCGCCGGCTGGGACCAGTGATCCTGGGTATATCGTCCCAGGATACTCCACGTCTTTCCAATCTTGTAGTCGGCTCGCACACTCTCTTGCCGCCAGTAGATGGGAGCAGTCAAGGACACATTCCAGTTGTTGCAGTCGCCGGGGGTGTTCTCGTCGGGAAACAATTGAGTAACGAGGAGGTTTCCAACGTTTGACAGTTGGTTGCCGGTATAACCGTGGTTGGCGAGATCGGCGATGCTCAGGATTTGATTCGTGTTAGTGTCGGGGTTGTTTGGATCTCTTGGGATATTTTCGTTGCAGCCGGTACGGATGTTAGAGAAATCACCATTCTTTTCCGCTGGCGTGGGCACCATCTTGCTGCGCAGCTTGCCGCGGAGCTCACGATTCCACTCCTCCGACCAGAAGAAGAACAGTTTGTCCTTCAAAACCGGGCCACCGATGTTATAGCCCCAGTCGTTGCGGCGGAGAACGTCTTTCTTCGCATCGTGAAAGTTGTTGAACCAGTCGGTCGCATTGAGTAAATCATTGCGGCCGAAGTAGTACGCGCCACCATGAAATTGGTTGGTGCCGCCGCGGGTAACGATATTAACGATCGCACCCATCGCCTGGCCGTATTCGGGACCATAGCTGTTACGTAGAACTTTAAATTCCTGAATGGCGTCGATGGAGGGGTACACCAGAATGGTACGGTTGGATCCGATGTCATTGTTGTTGACACCATCCACCATGAAGATGTTGCCGGTCGTACTGTTTCCGTTCACGGAAAAGTCGACACCAGCCATCAAGCCTTTGTTCTTGGAATCGAAATTGGACGCGGCAGAAACACCGGGCATCAGCTGGGTCAATTGCACAAAGCTGCGCCCGTTGAGCGGCAGCTCGCGAACCTGGTTGCCCTCGACGACGTTGCCCACGGCACCGGTGGAAGTCTCGACCTGGACAGCGTTGGCCTCAACGGTCATCTGTTCAGTGGCGCTTCCCACGGTCAACGTGACATTCACAGTGGTCGTGCTGGAGACGAATAGCTGTATGCCTTTGCTGACATACTCCTTGAAATTCGGCTGTTTGACCGTCAAGTCGTAGCTGCCGGCGGGCAGGTCTGCAAACGCATATTCACCGCGATCACTGGTCTTCGCGGTGCGGACTGCGCCTGTGGCAGGATTGGTGACAGTCACGTCCGCCCCAGAAATGACTGCGCCCGCAGGGTCGCTCACTACTCCTGCGATTGTTCCGGTAACTTTTTGTGCAGCTAACGGTAGTGACACGCACAGAAAACAAGCCAGCACAAACCACATCAACCTGCGCATCTTGAGCCTCCGCATAGACCTCTCCACCGTAACGAGCAGATTTTCTTGCTTTGGAGTAACGATTTCGGAACACCCCACGTCTGGGCCGCTATTAAGAAGCAAGACAAGACAATTGTCAAGAAGAAAAATCGATTATGTACATTTCCGGGCGCGCTAGCGGGTGTGCAGATCGGGCGATGCGGCGAATCTTAAAAACCATAGGACTATCCGAATTTCAAGATGCGATTTCCCCGCTGTAATGCGTAATATCCGTAAATCTGGATTGAGAACTGGAGTATGAGCCGCGTTCGTGGCGCGCGGGTGTCACCAACCTAGGAGACTCGCCACAATGTCTATTTTGCGATCCGTTGCTCCGGCATTTCTCCGGAGATCCCACGCGCGGCGCGATCGCCGTACGACTTTTGCTGCCCGGGCAACTGAGAGTTGAGGCGCTCGAACTCGGCCCGTTCTTGCCCGGCCTCGGCGATGCGATCAGCCTTTAGATAGGCTCGAGCCAGGTTGAAATGCACCTTCGGACTGTTCGGGGTGAATCGACGCGCCGTCTCAAGCTCGCGGATTGCAGCCGGAATATCCCCCTCCTCAAGAAAACTCCGTCCCAGCAAGTAGTGGGCTTCGGAGGAAGCAGGGGTAATCGCGACCGCCTGCTTCGAATCCGCCAATGCGCTCGCGGACTGGTGCAGCAGCAGCGCGATCGAAGCCAGCCGGAGGTACGGGAGGGCGCTGGCTGGGTTCAGCCTGGTTTCTTCTCGCAGCTGGATCTGCGCCTCATCGTACATCGACGTGCCAGCCAGAGCGTCTCCGTATGCGTAGTGAAGGAAGGGGGTTTTCGGGTGCTCGCTTAGGATCTTCTCCAAAATTGGGAAGGCTTTGTCGTAGCGGCTTTCGGAGAGAAGCCCCGCCGCTTCTCCCGCCCGACGCACGAGTTCGTGCTGGGCAGGCTCTACTTGTTCCGGAAGAGCAGGGATCCTGAGCAATGAGATCCCCATCGCGAACTGAATCTCCTCCGAGAGTGCGCCCGGACCTGTCTCGGGAATCAGCAGATCAATCGCCCGATCGAAATCTCCGTTGAGATTCAGCAGGAGCGCGAGATGGTACCGGGAAACTCTCACCGCCGCGGCGTTCCCGCTAAATCCCAAAGCTCGGCTACGTTCCAGATGAATCAGCGAGTTCTTATAGTCTTTGATCTCGAACTCACTCAGGCCGAGCAAAGCCCAGGTATCCGACAGCTTCGCTTCAAGCGCGACCGACTGCTGTAGCGCAGCGATGGCCTCGGGATAATGACCCTGCATGTACTCGATCGTGCCCAGCTGCCGCCAACCCTCCTGCCAGTTCGAGCGATGTTTCAGGACATTGCGATACGCCGCCGCAGCCTCGTCCAGACGGCCCGCTCGCCGCGCCGAATCGGCAAGCCGCGTCGTGTCTTCGAAACTTGCGGCAGGCGAGGCAGTTGGCGTTCCCGCTGCCGTACCCTCGCTGTCCGACGCCCTCGAAATGGCCGCGCTGCGGTTGAGCGCATACCGGCTCGCCTGGGTTACATCCGCTTCAACCGGCTGCTTCGACAGCTCTTGAGCTTGCCGTACAGCCGCGGCCGCTTCATCCGGTTTGTTCTGCCCCTGCAAAGCCTGCGCTAGCGCTTGATAGGCGGCCGCCGAGCGAGGCGCAATCTGAAGAGCTTGCCGAGCGTCAGTCAGCGCTGCTCCAGGGTCATTTCGTTTCTCGCTCAGTGCTGCCAGAGCTATCCACGGAAGTACACTCTGTCGCGTACTCCGGGTCTCCTCTCGCAGCTCCAGTTCCGCCTGTTGAAACTGGGAAGCTGCCAGCAGCGCCATGCCGTACTGATAATGCAGGTAAGGCGTGCCGGGATAGTCCCGCAGCATTTGCTCAAATCCCCGCGACGCCGCATCTGTCTCGTGGTTCGCGAGCAAGACTGCGGTTTCGCCCGCCGCATGGATGAGCGCATCTTTCGAAGGATCAATCTGCGCGGGCAAAATTGGGGCCCGCAACAATGCCAGTCCAAGGGCCACCTTGATTTGCTCGGTGTAATGGCTTGGTCCAAATGCACCGACCAGAAGCTCGGTCGCGCGTTCAAACTCGCCATGCAGATTGAGCAATAGCCCGAGATGATAGAGCGCCACTTTCTCAATGTCCAGATTCTCCGAAAATCCAAACTGCTGGGCGCTCTGCAGGTGAACTAATGCGTTAGGATAGTCGCCCGTTTCGAATTCACACAGTCCGAGAAACGCCCACGCGGGACCAGCCTTGGGAGCCACTTCGACCACGCGACGGAGGGCCGGAATGGCTTCCTCAAAATGATCCGTATCGTAGAGGAGCGTCCCGAGATACCACCAACCTTCATCCCATGCCGGACGGAGTTCGACAGCGGCGCGATAGTTGCGAATCGCTTCGTCAATTCGGCCCGCTTCCCGGGCAGACAAGGCATTGGCCGTGAGCGTTTCAAAACTCGCAGAACTTGAAGGCGTTTGGGCAAAGACGACCGAGGAGCCCGACGGCAGAGCGACGACGGCACAGGAAATCGCAACGTGGATGAGAGCAAAGCTGCCAATTCTAGGTATTGGCACGGCGATGACCTTGTATCGAACCTTGTTGCGATGGTAGCACGCGGGTACTGCAATGACGCGCTCGGATTTCCCACTAGTGGGGGAACTCCTTATAGTCTCGGAGGCTGTGGTAGAAAAGGACTCTGATGCTGTTGCACTCAGGATCTCCTCATCTGTCTCGCCTCTCGCGGCGCCGATTTCTTCGGGGACTCGCTGGAAGCGCAGGGTTGTACGCGCTCTCGCGTGGAGCTATGGGGCAGGCCCCACAGGCTGTTCCTGTGTTCGAGGAAATTCCGCCCTCTGTCAGCGGGATTTACTGGACCCACAATGCCGCCCGGTCTCCCCAAAAGTATCTGCCTGAAGCCACTGGCCCGGGGTGCGCATTCCTCGACTACGACAACGATGGATGGCTCGACATTTACCTGGTGAACAGCGGCAAGTCCGACTTCTTCGCACCCGCGCAACCCTTGCGCAATGCTCTGTACCGGAACAACCGGGATGGCACGTTCACCGATGTCACCGAGAAAGCGGGGGTCGGCGCCGGCGGGTTCGGGATGGGAATCGCGGTCGGTGATTATGACAACGACGGGTTCCCGGATCTCTACGTGACGCAATATGGCCGAAGCATTCTTTATCGCAACAATCGCAATGGGACATTTAGCGACGTTACCGAGAAGGCCGGGGTCGGCGTTCAGGGATGGGCGTCGACTGCCGTGTGGTTCGATTACGACAATGACGGCCGGCTCGATTTGTTCGTCGGCCAGTTCGCCGGCTTCGACAAAGAGCACGGCTGTGGTGTCAGTGCGGACGGTAAACGCCACTACTGCATTCCGCGCATCTTCCGCTCGATGCCCAGCTGGCTGTTCCACAACAATGGTGATGGAACCTTCACCGACGTGAGCCAAGAGTCGGGGATCGCCGCATCTCTGGGAAAAGCGTGGGGAGCGGTCGCCACCGACGTGAACAACGACGGGCGAATGGACCTGTTCGTAGCCAACGACACCGTGGGGAATTTTCTTTTTCTCAATCGCGGGGATGGACGGTTTGAAGAAGCCGGCCTTCGAGCCGACATCGCATACAGTGCCGACGGGCGCGCCCGCTCCGGCATGGGAGTTGATTCTGCCGACTTCAACCAGGACGGATGGATGGACCTTTTCGTTGCCAACATCGACGAAGAGATATTCTCGCTCTACCAGAACAACCACGACGGCACGTTTGACGATCAAGCCATGCGACTCGGAGTCGGAATGGCCACCCGCTGGATGAGCGGGTGGGGAATGAAATTCATCGACTATGACAACGATGGAGATCTCGATCTTTTTCTGGCTAATGGGTTCCCCGACGACCTGGTGGAAGACTTCTCAAGTCAGGTGAAATACCGCGAACCTCTCCTGCTTTTTCAGAATAAGGGCGGAAAGTACAAGAACGTCAGCGAACAAAGTGGGCCGGTGTTTAGCAAATCCTTCTCGGCTCGCGGTATGGCAGTGGGTGACTTCAACAATGACGGCGGCATCGACGTCCTGGTAGCGGTCAACGATGGCGCCCCCATTCTTCTCCGTAATAATGTTGGGAAGGAAAACCATTGGCTGGGAGTGAAATTGGTCGGGATGAAATCCAATCGCGATGCGGTCGGCGCTCGCATGACTTACAAAGCCGGTGATCTGACGCGAAGCAGGATGAAGACAGGGGGCGGCAGCTTTCTTTCATCGCATGATCCGCGCATCATATTGGGTTTGGGGAAGCGAACGAAGGTGGACTCCCTGGACGTGCAATGGCCTCAGCCCGGCAGCAGCGTCGAGCATTTCACGGATTTGCCAACCGACCGATACATCACGATCGTTGAAGGAACCGGCAAGTGGAAGTAAGAGGCTCATCTGGCGCAAGGACGAGCGGACATCGGGGAGCCCGCAATTGGAGCCTCGTTGCGTTTGTATTGTTGTCCTGTCTGTTCGTGCCGGGGCGCATGCAAGCCGGCCAGGACTCTGCCAAGGCCGTCGAGCTGCGCATTATCGAGCTGCGCATTATTGTCGTCGGTTCTCAGGCCGAAGCTGAGCAACTCCGCCAGCGATTGCAAACTGGCGAGGACTTTGCCGCCCTCGCGCGACAGAAATCGATTGACCCGAGCGCAGCTGAGGGCGGTTCGCTCGGACGAGTAGATCCGGAAACGCTGCGCACGGAACTCAGAGATGCGTTGAGGGGCGCTTTGTCCGGACAAATCAAAGGACCAGTCAAGATTCCCACTGGTTACGCCATCTTGAAGGTGGAGAGAGCCAGCGTCACGGCGGGAGCGACTCCGATGCCTTCTCCCGCCTCCGCTCCCAATCAAGGAACTCCACCCGTAGTCAGCAGCGGTCAAGGGATGTCCCCCACCGCACTGCTTGCCCTCGCCGGCCGCGGCAAAATCGCGTATCCACCAGATGTCTCCGGAGCAGTTGAGGTAGAAGTGGCCTTTCGGAATCTGCCCAAGCCTCCAGACTGGGACCGGAACCTGCACTCCGTCTGTGAGGCGCGAAAACAAACACTCGCACTCGCAGTCGATCATCTCAAACAACTGCTGGACCCAAACGATCCTGACAGCTATGCCGCCACTCGCCCCGAGGAAGTGGGCAGAGTTCGTTTCTCGCTGGCGCAGCTGCTGGCTTATCAGGGCGAGATGGAATCGGCTATACAACAGTGGCTGGAAGCCTATAAGTTTGCCGCCACCCACTCTCCGAAGATGCTTCCCGAACTGGAGGAGGTCCTCGGCACCGCCTATCTGCATAAGTCGGAGATGGAGAACGACGTTTACCGGAAACCCGGTGACCGTTGTCTCTTTCCGCCTCGAAAGCCCTTCCGATATCAGAAGGCTGCGGATTCCGAGAAAGCGGTCTACTATCTGACTCGATTCCTGGAAAAGAAGCCGGACACTCAGGAGGTGAGATGGCTCCTCAATCTCGCCTACATGACTCTCGGGAAATATCCGTCTGGCGTGCCTGCGAAGTATCTCATCCCGCCGTCAGTGTTCGAGTCCAAAGAGAACATTGGACGATTTGTGGATGTGGCCCCCGCCGCTGGCCTGAATTCGTTTTCGATGGCGGGCGGAGTCATCGTGGATGATTTTGACAACGACGGCCTATTTGATGTGGTGACCTCCAGCTATGACCAATGCGAGGTCATGCATTTCTTCCACAACAACGGCGATGGCACCTTCACTGATCGTGCAATACAAGCCGGCCTGGCTGACCAACTGGGGGGCTTGAATCTCATTCAGACCGACTACAACAACGACGGGTGCATGGACATCTTCGTCCTCCGCGGCGGATGGCAGTCGGCGATGCGGCCTTCTCTGCTTCGAAATAACTGCGATGGAACGTTCACCGATGTAACCGAGGCCGCCGGCCTGGCGGAACCCATTGCATCCCAGACTGCGGTCTGGGCTGACATCGACAACGACGGCTTTCTCGATCTGTTCGTAGGCAACGAGCAGGGACCAAGCCGCCTCTATCACAATAAAGGCGACGGCACGTTCGAGAACATCGCAATGTCGGCAGGAGTGGATCGCATCGCTTTCTCCAAGGGCGTGGTGGCGGCCGACTACGACAACGACGGATTCGTAGATTTTTATGTTTCGAATCTCGGCGGCGACAATTTTCTTTACCACAACAATCACGACCGTACTTTTACCGAAGTGGGGAAGCAGGCGGGCGTACAAGCGCCGTGGATGAGCTTCGCGACGTGGTTCTTCGACTATGATAATGACGGATTTCCGGATCTGTTCGTGACCAGCTATTACATGTCGCCGGAAGAGATTCTGCGAAACCAGCTTCGCCTTCCATACAACGTAGAAACTCTCAAGCTCTATCACAATGAAGGAAATGCAACATTTCGCGATGTGACCGTCGAGGTTGGCCTGGATCGCGTTTTCGATCCCATGGGTTCCAATTTCGGCGATGTCGATAACGACGGGTTTCTGGATTTTTATCTGGGCACCGGAACTCCTCCATATGGCGACATTCTCCCGAATGTTCTCTTTCACAATCAGCAAGGAAAGAAATTTGTCGACATTACCGCATCCTCGGGCACGGGTGAACTTCACAAGGGGCATGGTGTTGCCTTTGTCGACCTCGATAACGACGGCGATGAAGACATCGTCGCCGAAACCGGAGGCGCCGTCCCGGGCGACCGGCACGCCATTCGGTTGTATGAGAATCCTGGTAATGGCAACGACTGGATCAGTCTGCGACTGGTGGGAGTGAAGAGCAATCGCGCGGCGATCGGTGCACGAATCAAATTAACCGTCCAAAATGAAGGCGGAGGGCAACGGTTCATTTGTCGCACGGTGGGCAGCGGAGGCTCATTCGGCGCGTCTCCTTTGCAACAGCACATCGGTCTCGGCAAAGACGCCCGCATCCTGAATCTGGAGATCTGGTGGCCCGCGACCGATTCGCGCCAGAATTTCCCCGACGTCGGCAAGAATCAAGTCCTCGAGATCAAGGAATTTGGGAAGGAATACACGAAACTCGAAAGGCCACGTTATCGGCTCGGCGGCAAACCGCGCGTTGCGATTCGAAAACAGACTGCGCCAGCGGGCAGCGTAAAACACTGAGAGCAATTTCTTCCATGCAAGGAAGGCAAATGAGGGCCGGACGGTGGATGCTGATTTTGCTCTTGCTCGTGCTGTCTGCCGTGGGCGTCCACGCCCAGCAGCGATATCCGGCGAGTGGCTTGGTCCTGAGCGTCGATCGCTCCCGTCAGACCATGTTGGTCTCGTGTCAGCAGATTCGCGGCTTCATGGGCGCCATGGTGATGTCCTTCACCGTGCCGGATGCCAAGTCACTCGACCCGCTAACTCGTGGGGCCTTAATCGAATTCACCCTGGTAGTAAACAAAGATAGCTCTCACGCGGAAAGTGTTCGCATCCGCGGCTATGACAGCGCGGAGCGGGAACCGTCCAAGGCTCGTCGCCTGCAGGGTTTCGAAGAGGCTTTGCGGGGGTCGGTGCACCGGCTGACCGTGGGTCAGGCCGTCCCCGATTTCACTCTTACAGACCAACAAGAGCGCGCGATTCACTTCCGCCAGTTCGCCGGCAAAGTGGTGGCGCTTAATTTTGTCTATACCCGATGCGCCCTGCCCGAATACTGTTATCGCTCATCGAATAATTTTGGCGTGCTCCAGAAACAATTTCAGGAACGCCTGGGGAAGGACCTGGTACTGCTAACCGTCACCTTCGACCCGGTCCACGATCAACCCGAGACCCTGCGTAATTACGCAAAAACATGGAAAGCCGATGCAGAAAACTGGCGTTTCCTCACCGGAAATGCCCCCGATGTTCAGCGTGTATGCGACTTGTTCGGCGTGAACTTCGTCCCCGACGAGGGACTCTTCGTCCATTCCCTGCATACGGCGATTATCGGCCGGGACGGCAAACTGATCGCCAATCTCGAAGGCAACGAATTTACCGCGCAGCAGTTTGCCGACTTGCTGAAAACAGTTCTCGATCCCGCGAAGTGAGGTGTGGACGCCCGCGAGCGCTGTTCTCCGAATTGCGTCACCGACGGGCAGCTGGCGCGGCCCTTCACCTGCACCGTTAGAAGAAGGCTGTAACTTTTTGTCGCCGTGCTGACTCTAACAATGGGGTACTTCGCAGTGAAAATGGGAGGACCGCCAGGAGATTGGGATGTCTAGTTTGTTCTCGCGTTGTTTGGCCCTATTACTGACAGTGTTATTCGCGAGCATGATTGCCTGCGCCGGAGACCGGCCCGGCACATCGATTCCAAGCCCTATCGTGGATGCTTCCATTGCCACCAGCAAGTCCGAGCAAACAGCAGTGGTTGCCGGCGGTTGCTTCTGGGGGATCCAAGCTGTTTTCCAGCACGTGAAGGGCGTGATCAGCGCGACGTCAGGGTACTCCGGGGGTTTACAAAAGACCGCCGAATACGAACTGGTCAGCACAGGCGAGACCGGCCACGCGGAGTCAGTCAAAATCACCTACGACCCATCGAAAATTACTTACGGACAGATTCTTCGCGTCTTCTTCTCGGTGGCCCACGATCCCACGCAGTTGAATCGGCAGGGACCGGACGAAGGGACGCAGTATCGGTCGTCCATTTTCTATGGCAGCGAAGAGCAGAAGCGGGTCGCCGAGGCATACATACAGCAACTCGAAAAAGCCAAGGTTTTTCCGCGCTCCATCGTGACTCAGGTCGTCCCCTTGAAAGCCTTTTATCCCGCAGAGGCCTACCATCAGGACTACGCTGCGCAGCATCCCAACAATCCCTATATCGTGTACAACGATGCGCCGAAACTTGCCCATCTTCGCGAGCAGTTTCCCGATCTATATACCGGCAAATAGGGGCGGACCGCGGCGAAGACGCGGAGGATAGCGTCCCTCAATGGCCGCTTTTCTTAGCGCGCTGGCGAGTTCCCACGCGTCTTGAGAAATGCCATCACGAACAACAGCCCGAACAAAAAATCCACACCCGCAACCACCAGGTCGGCGGGATGGATTCTCTGCTGGAAATACAGGGTGATCATCGCCGCTGCATGGCTCATCTTTTCGAACACCGCGGGAATCATCACCGGGCGGAAGCGCATCGGGTCGGTGGCGATCACAATGAAGACGAGTTGAAATGCCAGGCCAACGGTCGCGAAGCCATAGTAAAAGCCGGGATGGGTGATCGGCGGAGGATCGTTACGGCCGATGGAATTGAAAATGAAGAATAGCGGCGTGAGTATCAGCACACCCCAGATGCCCGCTGCCCAAAACACGATCCTTGCGAACTTCATCGGCATTTCCTTTCTTTAAGTATTGATCCCTGTTCCCAGCTTCCACGAGATCTGTCGCAGCATGCCCTGCAGGAGTTCGGCATCACGCTTCTCGAGTTGAAGCCTGCGGATCAGACGACGCACTTTTTCTTGGGTTGCCTTCGCGGTACGCGGCTGCACGTAGCCACTGGTCCGCAGAGTCTCGAACAGCAGTGTGGTGATACGGTCGACCTCTTCTGCCGTGGCCTGCGTGTTCTTCTCTCTCACACGCGGGGCTTTTCGTTGTCGCGCCAGTTCGTACATGCAAATCGCCACGGCCTGTCCAAGGTTCATCGACGAGTGCTCTGTCCGCGTGGGAATTCTCATCATCCAGTGGCAATAGCTGAGATCTTGATTGGACAGGCCGAATTTTTCTGAACCGAAGAGCAGCGCCACCTTGTCGGCGGCAAGGCGCTTTCGGATCAGCCGCGTCCCGTCTTGCAGGCTACGCAACGGATGTTGCAATTCCCGATGACCCACCGCCGTGGTGCCCACAACCAGCGTGCAATCTCCCACCGCGTCTGCCACGGTTTTGTACTCTTCCGCGCCGGCCAGCAATTTCGCCGCTCCCATGGCTGAACGCGCCTCGCGAAAGGCCACTTCATAAGGATTGACGACCCGCAAGCGGCGAACGCCGAAATTGCTCATAGCACGTGCCGCGGCCCCGATATTCAGCGGGTTCCGCGCATCGACCAGCACAACCCGAAGATGGTCCAATTCACTGTTCACAGGCCCAGCCATTTTACGACGCGCCGGCATGCATCCTTCGGCAGCGCAATGACAAAGCCCGGCTTGCGACTTCCGCCCTTGCGGAGCATCTAATTGGCAGTGATAGGATAGACATTCCGCCTGGGGCGGGGTGATGCTTTACCGGTTGCCGCTGACCCCGCGCACCGGCAACTGAGAACACTGGGAGGAACAAATGGCAAGTAACGCGATCGTGGAAGTCACCGACGCGAATTTTGATGCAGATGTGCTGAAGTCGGAAACGCCGGTGCTGGTGGACTTCTGGGCGACCTGGTGCGGTCCTTGCCGCGCAATCGCTCCGATCGTGGAAGAACTGGCCGGCGAATATCAGGGCAAGGTCAAGGTTGGCAAAATGGACGTGGACCGCAATGGCGCAACTCCCATGCGGTACAAAGTAACCGGAATTCCCACGCTGCTGGTCTTCAAGAACGGACAAGTCGTCGAACAACTTGTCGGCTACCGTTCGAAGGAAGACATCCAGAAGGCCCTCGACAAGCACGTTGGCGCACCAGTCGGCTCCCGCACAGTTTAATATTTCGTAAAAGACAAAGCGCCCGGACGCTCGGTCCAGGCGCTTTGTTGTTCTGCCTTGCCATCATCATCTTCAAATCGGTTTTGGGACGTTGCGTTCAAAGTCTGCCGGAAAAAAGCAGATTCGTATCGGGGCAGGGGAAAAACAGATTCGTATCACGGCACGGGAAAAACAGATTCGTATCAGGGCACGGCTTCAGCCGTGCCGTACTTCCCTTAGAGGAACCGGGCTTTAGCCCCTGAGGGATAGTGGCGCCTTCAGTACTTCCTCAGAACCCCAATCACCCGGCCCTGAACTTCCAATGCTGCTGCCGAAACGAGAATCGGCTTCATCGCCGCATTCGATGGCTGCAGCCGGACATTCTCTCCCTCGCGATAGAAGCGCTTCAGCGTTGCATCGGTGCCATCGACCAGCGCCACCACGATATCTCCGTTGTGCGCGGTCTTCGTTTTCTCGACCAGCACATAGTCGCCGTCGAGAATGGCTTCATCCTGCATCGAGTCGCCGCGCACTTCAAGTACGAACACTTCCTTCGATCGCACGAAATCCGCCAGCGAAATCGTCTCGTTGTTCGCGACCGCTTCAATGGGACGCCCAGCCGCAATCCTGCCCAGCAGAGGCAGCACCATCGCTGTATTGACCGCCATTGACTGCTTCAGTTTGCCCTTGGGAGGCAGCAGATCAATCGAGCGGCTGCGGTTGTAGTCGCGCGTCAGGAGTTGTTTCTTTTCCAGGTTAGTAACGTGCTTGTGGACCGTGGCCAGCGAACTCAAACCCATGCCAACCTTGATCTCTTCGTACGAAGGGGAGTAGCCATTCTCGGCCACAAAGCGCGACAGGAAGTCGTAGAGCTCTCGTTGACGCTTGGTGATCGCCATGCCGGGAGTATGGGCGAAGGATAGGCGAAATGTCAAGAGCAAGCATTCAGCAATCAGCCATCAGCGATCAGCTACTCCGCTGCAGAGTAGCTATATTCCTCGCGAACTGCCGAGCGTCGACCGCCAGGAACCAAGTGCTGGGCTGAATGCGGAATGCTGCCTTACTCCGTCACGCCCTTCAAGAACAGATAGTAAAAGTCCACGCCCCGATAAAATCCTTCCACCGATTCCCGTTCATCCTTACCGTGTGCGCGGATGTCATTTCGGTCATAGGCCACGCCCGACACAGCATAGGTCGGCATCCCCGCAGCATTGGTGTAGACGCCGTCCGAAGCGCCGGTGCTCATGCTGGGCAGGACAGGAATTCCCGGCCACATGGCGGCAGCAACCTTCTCTAGCGGATCGAATACTTCTTTCCGCGGCGCCGGCGGCACGTAGCTGTGGCGCTCTGAACCATGATCCATCAGCTGATTATTATTTTCGCGGAATTGCACTTTGATCTTCGGATCGGCGACCGCTTTTTCCAGCGCCAGCCGGGTCTCTTCCAGCGAGTGCCCCGGCAGGATGCGGCAATTCACGTTCGCCTGCGCACTTTGCGGGAGAGCATTATTGGCGTGACCTCCGTTCAGGCGCGTGGCCACGCAGGCGGTATGCATCAGCGAATTGTCCATCGCATCCTTCGACAGTCGCGCCACCGCCTCCATGTCCGGCGGATTCTTCAGGATCGCCTTGATGTCCGCCGCGCGCTGTCCCGTTGCCACCATGCGCTCGTAATACGCGCGCGTGATGTTGTTCAACTCGAACGGAAACTGATACTGCGCAATTTTCATAAGTGCCGCCGACAATTGGTAGATCGCATTCTCCGGTTTGGGCAAAGAACTATGTCCGCCCGGATTCGTCGCCGTCAGCACGAAATCGCCATACAGTTTTTCGGTCGCGTTCACGTCCATGAAAATGGGCTTGCCATGTTCCATCAGCACGCCCCCGCCATCGTGATTGAGTACGAACTCGGCATCAATCAATTCGCGATGATTTTTGAGTAGCCAGTCGACGCCGTTCGAAGTCCCTCCTTCTTCATCCGCCGTCATGGCAAGAATGATGTCGCGGCTCGGCATGAAACCTTCCTTCTTCATCCGAATCAGGGTCGCGGACATGATGGCATCGCCGTCCTTCATGTCAGTGGTGCCGCGTCCGTAAAAATAGCCTTCCTGCTCGACAAACTTGAACGGATCGGTCGTCCAGTCTTCACGCCGGGCTTCGACCACGTCGAGATGCCCGATCAGGAGCACGGGTTTGTGCTTGCCCGATCCATGCAGACGCAAGACAACATTCTTCTTGCGGTCGTTCGGGCCGAGTACCTGGATATCGCTGTCTGGGAATCCGGCATCGCGGAATCGTTGCGCCATGGCCTCCGACGCCGCCGTAACGCTGCCGACCGAGTCAGTAGTGTTGATCTCGATGAGTTGCTTGAAGATGTCGTGCGCCAATTTGTGCGTGGCGGCGTCGTCCATTTGCGCGGAAACGCAGGAGGCGAAGAAAAGCATTGCGACGAGACAAAACAATTTGGGCCGATTCAACGGGAGTCTCCTTTGCTATGGGGGAAGTCGCAGAAAACACTACCAGATGACGGTTGAAAAGCACAAAGGTCAACACCGGCACCCACTTTGCATCGCATCGGGCCGCGTCGGCCTCCGAAATTTTTCACTGAAATTCTCTTCTTTCTTCTTGACGAAATAATCAAAATCATGGCATCTTAGAATATCTTCTCCAGAAAGGACGCCCAATGGCGATTAGCACAACCCATAACGTGCTGCAGATGCCAAAACGGTCCACACAGGATCGAGTTTGGCTCGGGGCGTCGTTTGACTTCGTAAGTTAGTAAGTCAGCAACACTCCCAACGCAGACTCGACCATAACTTTGCTGGGTGGCGCAGGCCGCGGCTACTTCGACTGGTAATCGACCCTTGCCGCCGCCGAAGGTTCCCCCAGCTTGAAATTGGCAGGCGTCATCAGCCGCAAAAACGGCCAATGAAAGGCCTGTTGCGCGAAATCCTGAGCCGTATTTGTTGGCGGCGACGGACGTTTTTCACAGGGTCGGTGGCGAAGGTCACGGGTACTTCTTAGGGAGCCCGCGAGGGCTGAGGTTCGACTCCTCAATTACCGTGTCCGCATGTACCCCGACCAGAAAGCTTAGAAGTTGTAACTGAAGGCGCAGGCCTCAGACCTAACACCTAAGACCTGATTTCACGCCGGTGGTGAAGAGAAGAGTTACTTCGCTACGAACGAAGACGTGCAGGTTAGCGAACCTGCCAAGGTGCAGCAACCCGGGACGGGGGCGTAGCCCCGGAGTGCCAGGTACCGCGAGTGATGCGGCCTCGAGTCGCTCTCTTCTCGCTTGTTCCCCGGCGAATTGAGCTAATAACCCCGGCCGAAGGCCGGTTAGAAAACGATATATGCAGACAATCGTGATGAAGAAAGCCGCGCTGCGGGACGAGAAGTCCCTCTGCCACGCGTGCTACTGGGCGCATATCCAGAAAGGTTTTCGCGAGAGCGAAGAGGCGGTGTTCTGCTGCTTCAGCAGACTTCGCGCCGTCCCTTTCAAGGTTGCGGACTGCACGGATTTCAGCAACAAGAACTTGCCCACGCGCGAGCAGATGGAGAATATCGCCTTGATTATCCCGACGAAACCGGCACGCAAGGCCAGCGGGTTTGCTGGCGTGGGCCTTGCAGGCGATCAGGAAATGGAAGAGTGGAAGACAACGAACTCGTCTCAGTGACGGAATGACTATGATCGAGATCTTCAAAAATATTCTGAGCGGCCACAACCAGTTTGCCTCCGGCGGACTGCTGCTCATGATTGTCGGTGGCTTGGGAGTGTATTTGCGGGCCGTCCCCAAAGCATTGTGGGAATGGTTTGTCGATCAAACCACCATGATGATCACCGTAACTGATGACGACGCGTCGTTTTTCTGGGTGAAGGAGTGGCTACTCGAACAGAGTTTCCTGAAGCGAATTCGAAGAGTTCACCTGGACACGACGATCCGCAACCAGGGACTTGCGCTAATTCCGGCACCAGGCACTCATTGGTTTTGGCATGCAAGCCGACCGTTCCTGGTTTACTTCTACCGGAACGAGGACCCGAAAGGATCGTTGCGTCGCCGGACGGAGTCTTTGACCTTCCGGACGATCGGTCGACGCCAGGCGTTTCTCAAACAGTTCGTTAAAGAAATCGTCGAATGTCATGAGAAAAACGTTGGCATCAAGTCGTCACTCTTTGTTTATGACGACGGTTGGATGAGAGTGGAGGGTTATGCACCGCGGCTGGTGGAATCGGTAATTCTGAAATCGGGAGAAAAAGAGCCGCTCATCCGGGACATCGAGAAGTTCAGAAAATCGAGACAGCGGTATCGCCAACTGGGAGTCCCCTACCACCGTGGATATCTGCTGTACGGCCCACCCGGTACTGGAAAGACGTCGTTGGTATCGGCGATGGCAGCAAGGTTTGAAATGCAGATTTATGCGATCAATCTCTCAAGCTTCAACGATCGGACGCTCATGACGGCGATCAACGATGTTCCGCCGAACTCCGTGATTCTGTTTGAGGATATTGATTGCATGAAGAGTGGGAAAGCGCGCGCTATTACGGGAGATGTCTCGGAAAGGCGAGCAACGGTCGAGGAAGGCGAGCAGGAAATCGTTGGTTTAGGCGTGACGCTGTCCGGATTACTCAACGCCCTGGACGGCTTCAGCGCTCCCGAGAACGTACTGTTTGTGATGACGAGCAATGCAGTCGAGAATCTGGATCCCGCTCTTCTGAGGCCCGGACGCATCGACTACAAGCTTTACATGGGCCACGCCGACCACCGGCAGAAGATCGAACTCTATTGCCGATTCTTCCCTGAGGCGTCGGATAGCGAAGCGGCATTGTTCGTCCAAACTCATCATTCGGTTGAAACGATGGCGGAATTTCAGGGGCAGTTGTTGAAGTTGGAGCAGGATTGCACGGAACTGGACGAACTCGTGTCTAAGGTTTAACGAGGTTTAGAGAAGTCACGTTGCGAGTGACTTGAAGCAGTCAGCGCTTGTTGGAGGAATCCTTTGCTGAACCGGCGGAGAGTGAAAATCCAATACGACGGTTCGTCGCCGGAGGTGGCTCCATCAACTCTCGAATGGCTTCGATGAGTTCCTGGATATTGCCGTCGTGGCTTTCGACTCGGTGCTCGAGTTCGGTCAGTTTCGCCATGATTTGCTGGTTCGCGGCTAACGCTTCACGCATGCGAACAAAAGCGCGGGCCACGAATATGCTCATGTCGTCCGCACGCTCGGAGTTCAATACTGACGCGGCCATAATAGCGCCGTGCTCGGTGAATGCACTAGGCAGGTAGCGGCGTCCCCCGTGGCTCGAACTTGAGATCACATTTTGTGATCTCAAGTTGGCCGCTTCTTCAATAGTGAGTCGCACGACGAAGTCGTGATTGTTCGCAGATTGGACGGCACGTATCTAGGCAAGGTCGTGGCCGAGCACGCGCAAGACCTGATCATTGAGCTGCGACGCACCCGGCGGAAAGCGAAGCGACGCAAGTGAGTGGCCAGGCGGAAGAAATGGGGTTACTCCTTGTTTGCCGACAATCCACTGCCTAACATTGCCACATTGACATACGAATATTCGAGCAGAACTTTGACTTGGCGATGATCAAGATGAGGGATGAAATGACAATCCGCGCCTTATCGCAATCCCTCCACCAAATAGAGTTGGCTCAGAGCGTTGAAGCAGGAATAGGCATAGGATTTGCCGTCGGGAGTGAATGCCGCATCGACCAGGACAACCCCCGCGGGGTCGGATGGCCCGATTTTCTTGAACAACCCGCGGCGGCCAGTGGCCAGATC
>JBKPCG010000092.1:0-7951 GCA_046727255.1 Acidobacteriota bacterium
AGAACTCTCAGGGTTGAGCCGCCCAAGGAAGGGTGGCTCCACTTCGGCGAGTCGCCCTTGCTTCTCTTCCGCAGAAGCAGGTGCAACCGATGAGATTAGAAGGTTGGCGATAATACCAATTCTTTCACACGTTCCGGTCCCGGCGTGAACTTCGTTAATCTTTAGGTTCATCAGGGCAGTCGCTGGTATGCCTCAACGATCTCCTGAGCGAGTGCGACCATCTTCTCCGGGTCTTGCTCTTTCACGGCCTGTCGGGCAAGCGTGCGCCACTCTTCTTGGGTAGGTTTGTAATCTTTGGAGCGGACTTGACGCAGCCGATCTAGATGTCGTTGAAACTGGACTGCCGGTGTGCCCTCCAGAGAAGAAGGCACGAAAGCTTGCCTGCGTTACACGGCGGGGCACTTTCTCCGATCCGGTTTGAGCATAAGATCTGAAGAATTGCGGCCATTTCCCGCGATTTTCAGAGCAATGCAGCCGAATTTCTCTGCAGTTGAGACTGCATGGCGGAGGGAGAGGGATTCGAAACGCCTGTGCCCATTGGGAACGCGCAAGTTACAGATTTCACAAATCGCCTCAGTCGCTAAAGTCGCCAAAATCGCCGAAGTGAGGTACGCGGCAGGTACACGGAGTCGGTGTGCGGATTAGCTCATTGCAATCGCGATCCCAGGAACTTGGCTACTTCGGTTAAGTAGTCGTGCACTGAGATCCAAGGCTCCGAGAGCGGCCGCTGAGGATGAAACCCGGTAGCAGGCGGGAATGTGATGTGTATATGGTGCCGCGACGCCGCGCTGGCGCGCCGGCGGTCACGGTTCCACTGCATGGGCTGTCGCCAGCCTTACCAGGCGCCAGTATCTGATGGCTTGACTCAAGTGATGGGCTGTCTCGGCATCCTGGAACCGCCGAGTCGTGCCGAAGACCGCTAACTCTTCCAGCCAGTCGGCGAGTACCGATTCCGGGGCCATCGGTTGTTTACTTCGAACATGCGGCCACAGTCCCAACCGCAGCCTTTCGATTCGCAGTCTCGGTGCGCTTTCCTTGGTCTCGACCGCGCGATTGAACATCAATCGCAGGTTGCGGGGTGCGTCTGCTGGTAGATGACAAGCGAGGACTAGGGTGGCGCCCTCCGCCAGTTTGTACCTGGTCACGGTTCGGAAGAGTCTGTCAAAGATATCCCCGCGGCAGACGGCCCGGATGCGTTCGACCTCAGCGTCTTTTGATTTCGGTAGTAAGGCTGCGGCTGAGTGTGAACTGAAAGAGGGTTCCGACCAAGCGCTTCGATCTCTCGGCCCGAGGCGGCGTGAAGCCGAACTCTTGAACCTGCTCGAGCAGCTGCGAGCGCAGAGTCTCCTCCTCAAGTTGGATTTCCTCGAGGCGCACAGCGATCGCGTCGAGGTCGGATGGCGGGAGGCGCTCCATGTGTCTCAAAATGATATATCGATATCCATGGATGCCCAGGTATATAAAGGATTCATTGGTGAGGAAAGGAGGCCGCGGAGAGAAGTTGAAACCAGACGTCAATGCCAGCTGAAAAGGCCCGCATCAGGAGCGGGCCAGGGCGAAGTCCAAATATGTGGTAGAGCACATCGTAGCATCATCGAGGACGGGGAGGGACAGCCCGCGAATGCGGGTGCAACAAAATTACGTACTGTCGCGTTTTTTGATTATGCAGCACCTTTCAAAGGACGAACTTTTGGCGCTCCTGCGAGAAGCGAAGGCTTCGCGGGAGCGTGACTGGCTGATGATCCTGGTGGGTTTCTGGCACGGCCTCCGGGCGTCCGAAGTTACCGGATTTAAGCGAGATGCGGTGCGCGATGGCCACCTGATCATCCAGCGGCTGAAGGGCAGTCTGCGGACAGTCCAGCCCCTGGTAGAGCACCCGGATCCGCTTCTAAACGAGCGCGCGGCCCTCATTAATTTCTGTTCGAAATCAATGTTCAATCGATCGGTCTTCGATGTCTCGCGCAGCCAGTTCTGGCGCCTCGTTCGAAAGTACGCGAAGGCCGCCGGCATCCCGGAGCACAAGGCTCACCCGCACGTTCTGAAACACTCGATCGCCATGCAAACCATTGGCAGCGCGGGAATTGAGAACGTGCGCCAGTATCTCGGACACAAGTCGATTTCGTCTACCGGAGCGTACCTGCGGGTCACCGATGCCGATGCGAGCAGCGCCGTGACAGGGGCGGTGGGGCGTCGCCGCGTTTGATTCTTATTTCGAAATCAAAACTTGTGGTGATGGGAAGGGAGTTAGGTGCTCAGCTTTTTCGTAATCAAAGAAGCTATTGATTTTGCGCGGATTAGGGATTTGATTCTTATTTGATTAGGAAGGGCGGGGGTGAATCAAGATGGGATGGGGCGGCAGAAGAGCGGGCGCGGGACGGACACCTGAACCGAGGCTCACACAGGCAGAAGTCGAGGCCTTGATTCAAGAGCAAGGAGGCCTGTGTGCTCTCTGTTCCGAGCCGGGCAGTGTAGGCGGCCTGGTGGTCGACATGGATGGTTTGAGGAAGAGCGTCCGCGGCATGCTGCATCCCAAATGCAAAGAATTTCTTGCTCTCGGCCGCGACAACCCACGTCGATTCCAGATGGCCATCACCTACCTGGAGCAGAGAGCTGCTGCGCCTCCGCGTTTGATTGTGAGATCCGCGCCGGCGGCCGTTCCAAAATCCCTCGAGAAAGACGGCGCGCAAGTGGCTGCTTCTACGGGATGAGAAATGGCCGTCCCGCGTGTTCCATAAACACCAGATTCTGGAACACGCCCGCACTACCACAATCGGGATTGTGAGTGTAATTGATGTTTCGCCATCAATCCACCACATCACCGGCAACTTTTCCCATAACAATCCGAACGGCGCTACACTCTACCGGGATGGTTCTGCCCCTGGTGTGGGTTGCGCCACGCCCCGAGGCATGGTCATGACAATCGCCACGAATCGCTTCCCCAACAGTCAGCCGTATCTTGATTCCCGTTCGACATGGCTCGTGGTGTGCGTGACAACCGGATTGTCGTACCTCGTCCCAAAGCTGATAGGGATGGTGGCTTCGAATCCCCAGACAATATGGCCGCTTTGGCCAGGTTGCGCGATTCTGGTGACAGGGTTGTTGTTGGTCAGGGTCAGTGTCTGGCCACTGCTCATCCCCGCATCCTTTGTTGGGTTTGCTCTCGCTGACCTGCAAGCAGGCGTGCCGCTGAGTTCGATTGCTTGGTTCATCCCGGGTAATACTGTTGAAGTGCTTATTTCGGCACTTGGTCTTAGATATTGCGTCGACGGTGTGCCCAGGCTCAACAGCGTAAGGGCTTTGGCCAGGTATTCGTTCTTTGCCGTTGTCCTTGGGCCGTTCGCAGGGGCATTCTTGAGCGCGCATGGCATCGCCAGCGACTATTGGATGGGTTGGAAGATTGTTTTTTTGTCCGAGGCGCTTGCCTTCATCACGCTGACCCCGGCCCTATTGAGTTGGGTAAGCGAAGGGCGTGTATTGATGCGAAGATCGCGTGCCCTTCACTTCGAGGGAGTGATGCTCGTCGCGGGGTTGGTTGTTGTCAGCTACATCGTGTTCACGGTCCATGAAGACAGCAGATCGCCTGCACTGTTCTACACGCTGGTGCCATTTCTGCTCTGGTCTGCATTGCGATTCGGATGGTTGGGGGTTAGCACTTCCCTGATTGCGGTGACCTCTCTCTCGATTTGGGGCGCAGTCCATGGCCGAGGTCCGTTTTCCAACCTGGTACCCCTTACTGACCCTTTACCACTGCAGTTGTTCCTGATTTTCGCTTCGATACCTTTTATGGTTCTGGCAGCCCTCGGCGAGGAGCAAGAACAAGCTACACATGTAATCCGTGAGAGCGAAGAGCGCTTCCGACTGGTTGCCAACACGGCCCCCGTAATGATCTGGACGGCCGGAACCGACCGGCTTCGCACCTACGTCAATCAATCCTGGCTGGAGTTCACCGGGCGGCCGCTTGAGGCAGAACTGGGAAACGGCTGGGCGGAAGGAATACACAGTGAAGATCTGAAGCGCTGCCTGGAAACCTACTCCCAGGCGTTTGATCAGCGGCAATCGTTTGCGATGGAGTATCGCGTCCGGCGTAATGATGGACAGTACCGTTGGATCCACGACATCGGTGTGCCGAGATTCAACCGAGACGGCAATTTTGCTGGCTACATCGGATCTTGCCTGGACATCACTGATCGAAAGCTGGCCGAGGAGACTCTGGCCACTGTGGGGTGCAGGTTGATCGAGGCTCATGAAGAAGAACGTACATGGATTGCGAGAGAACTACATGATGACATCGGGCAACGAATCGCATTGCTAGCCATCGAATTAGGCTCGGTGGGCGATGTGCACCAGGACCTCCAGCATGCACGCCAGCGCGTCTCTGACCTCGGGAAAGACATTCAGGCGCTATCGCATCGTCTGCACTCTTCGAAGCTCGAATACCTTGGCCTTGTGACTGCGGCTAAGAGCTTCTGCCATGAATTGTCTGACCAGCGAAATGTCCGAATTGAATTCAAGCATTCCGATATACCGGCGACAATTCCCAAAGAAATCTCGCTTTGTTTATTTCGCGTTCTTCAGGAAGCATTGCAGAATGCCGTAAAGCATAGCGCTGAGCAGCTATTCGCAGTGGAAGTGCACGGCACGAAAGAAAGAATCAGTTTGACTGTGAGTGACTCAGGAATCGGGTTCAATTGGCAGGACGCGATGAATCGTGGGGGGCTAGGCCTGATCAGTATGCGCGAACGGCTTCGTTTGGTAAACGGAGAATTGTCCATCCAATCGGCACCCGGTCGTGGCACCGTCGTCCTTGCTTGCGTACCACTCGGAGACACAGAGCACTTCATAGAAATCGCAGGATGAAACACCTCTAGCAGCCGCCGAGGGCCGGGCATTCATTCCGTGCCACGCATGGTTGGCGAAAACAGCGATTTCACTCATGACACCAACTACGGTCGCGGTGGTGCCCGCCTTCCATAGGTTCCGTCCGCGGCCCGCCGTTTCAAGAGCAGATCTACCCCACCCCACAAAAATCTACAGGAAATCCCGTATGGCAATCCTTTTTGGCCCCGTGGTCATCTGAAATTGCTACGCTTGGGAGTCGTACTTATGAAGATCCTCATCGCCGACGACAAACTGCATATCCGCCGAGTGCTTCGCCATTTGATCGAAGGGCACCATGACTGGGACGTCTGCGCCGAAGCGGAAGACGGTGTTCAAGCCGTCGACCGAGCAAAGCAATTCAAGCCGACCTGATCATCCTTGACCTCGCGATGCCTGAGATGAACGGCTTCGAAGCCGCCCGCCAAATTTCCAAGGAGTGTCCTGGCGTCCCAATCCTCATGTTCACGCTCTACGCCTCGCCCCAGGTCGAAGAGGAAGCACAAAGGATAGGCGTGCAACGAGTCATATCAAAGTCAACTGGCTACATGCTCGTTCCGGCCATTGAGGAAGCGTTCGCGCAGGTTCATGACGAAAAAGCGGCCTGATCGCGACACGTCCGAACAGATTTTATTGCTGATTGAAGTGCGCAGGGACACCTATCTAGCGTGGGCGTTTCTTCTCTTTGTGCTCTTTGGCTTCTATCAACTTCTCACCGGAAACTACTTGGGAGAGCGAAATCATCGACGTACGTCATGAACATTGCTCACGAGCAACGACGCCAGGCAGCCGAATGGCTTACATTGCCCCCAATGGCCGAGGTTTCTGTCCTTTGCCAAAAACGGGGAAGTGGATGAGGGGCCTGCTTTTTGGCTTCTCCTCTTGAGAAGCCGACCGTGACTGCTCCCTTTGCCTACTGAGTAGCGATGTTGACGAGTAACTGACGTAACCAGGCGATTACAGTGCGCCGTGAAAAGGCGCTGAACCACAGCGGGAGATAAACCCGCCCGGGAACTGGATCGCTCCACCCGGTAGCAATTGGAGCGGCGGTGGAGGCAACAAAGCCGCCGGAGCCTCCGATGTAGAAGGTCGCATAAGGCGACTTGGCGAGTCTGCAGGTTGTAACGCGAGTGAACGCTGAGCAGGCCTCGAAAAATGTAATGCAGGAGCCGACCCAACTGTAATCTGGGGAAGGCCGAAGTCGATGGAGCCGTAATGAGCGAATCAGTTCTATCGATCCTGCCGGGGTAGTGGCGACGGCATGCAGACATAGTGGATCAGGCGCAACACGGGAAGCCCCAGCGGTGATCGCGATAAGGATCAAGTGGCAACTCGCGAGAGCCAGGCCGGGCCGTATGGGGTGACGGAGAGGCTCGCAGTACTGTTGAAGCCGGGTAATGCCGGTGGAGGGAAGGGGCCTCAGTTGAAAGGAAACGCAAGAAGCGACGAAGACCGAGGGATTGGCGATGAACCTAACAACTCCCGCAAGTGTTCAGAAGTTGCAGACGGCGTTGCACGTGAAAGCGAAGGAATCGCCCAGCTTTCGTTTCTATGCCCTGTACGACAAAGTGCACCGGAAGACGTTCTGGCCTACGCCTATGAATGCTGCAAAGCCAACGGTGGAGCCGCAGGAGTGGACGGTCAGAAGTTCGAGGACATCGAGGCGTACGGAGTCGAGCGATGGTTGGACGAACTGGCGCAAGAGCTGAAAAGTCGAACCTATCAACCACTTCCGGTGCGGCGGGTGTACATACCGAAGCCGGACGGGAAGCAGCGGCCGTTAGGAATACCCGCCATCCGGGACCGGACGGCGCTTGCGCCTACGCAGAATCAAGTTCGTGCGTGAGCAGTTCTACCTAGCTGCCGTGGCACAGAACCTGAAACGACTGGTGCGGTCCTCAACAGGAGAGCGCAACCAGCGATGGCAGGTGCATAAGAAACAACTACCACACGAAAACACGAACCGGAAGAAACTCCCCTGAGAGAAGAACGCGTCCTCAAACCGAGTTTTTCAACACCAACGCGATATTTAACCAGTTAAGCCGTGACCGTGCTTGACAGGGAATGAGATAAACCTACGCTGGGCCGCCGATAGCCGGTTGAGACGCACACCCCCTGGAGGCGAATGACCGACATCCGGCGAGGTGGGTTGTGAACTTGAGAGGTTCCCAAACGGCACCGAACTCAGAACGATAAGCACGTCCCCGGCAACCCCGCGCGGACTCCAAGGAGGCTTCCCAGTGAGCTTGATATCCAGTACTCGTCAGGTGGATGGCGTCACGATTGTCGACCTTAGCGGCCGAATCACCCTCGGTGAAGGCAGCGTAACTCTAAAGGATACGGTTCACGACTTGCTTTCCAAGGGGCTGAAGAGAATCCTGCTGAACCTCGGCGCGGTGAACTATATCGACAGCTCCGGTATCGGCACACTCGTCAGTGCCTTAACCGCTGCCAAGAACCAGGGCGGCGAACTCAGGCTGCTCAACGTCACCAAGAGAGTACACGACCTGCTGCAGATCACGAAGCTCCACACCCTCTTCGATGTGAAGAACGACGAAGCAGCGGCCGTACAGTCTTTCGGCAAGTAGGGTGCGATGCTTGTAACCGGGAGAACCGTGACAAGCGGTACGGAACAATCCCTCCGGACTTCCTTGAGCATGAGCGCGAACTAGGCGAAGGGTACCCGCAGACCTTCCGCAAGGCGGTTCAGGCGGGTGTAAAGATGTCTTTTGGTACCGACCTGGGCATTTGTCCGTACGGCTCTAGCCCCAAACAGTTTGCGTTGATGGTGAAATACGGCATGACGCCGATGCAAGCAATACAGGCAGCGACCTCGAACGCGGCCGATCTGCTTGGACGTTCACGTGAAATCGGATCGATCAAGCCTGGCAAATTTGCGGACCTGGTTGCGGTGAGTGGGGACCCGCTGACGAACATCAGTGTGTTGGAGAACGTTGAGTTTGTGATGAAGGACGGGAAGGTGTACAAGCAGTCGGGAAATGCTGCTTGCGTTCAATAGTCATGCACTTGCGGACGAACCCTCGAATACTCCCGGACAACTGTCGAAATCAGGCGT